>JBIKPA010000068.1:0-12612 GCA_044357715.1 Microthrixaceae bacterium | reverse complement strand
AGCCACCTGAATCTTTGGCGCCGGTAAGCGACGGATACCGTCGCTTACCGGCGCCAAAGCGGCAGCAGTTGAGGCACCAATTCCAAAAGGGAACTTTCCCACTGCGTCGGACCCAAGTCACCGGTAGCCGATCTCCTACACCATTAAATGTCAGACGGATCTTTGACAGCATCGCCCAACGCGCCGAGGAGTAGGACGATCCCGACGAGGCCGCAGAGCACCCGTAGGACGGTTCGTCCGCCGCCGGGTCCGCTTTCGCGGCGCGTAGACAATCGCTCGAGTATGCCGGAGCCGCCATAGCGGGCGGTAAGGCCGAGGATGATGGGTGGGGCGACGAAGATCACGTTGTAGGCGAGTAGCAGCGAAACCGTGGCCAACCGTGAGGGATCGGCGCGAGCGATGGCGGCGAGGGGGCCGAGGTAGGGAAGTGCGGTGGTCGCTTCGATCGCGGTGATGGTCATCCCGAGTCCGAAGGCTCGGGTCGGCGTCAGCTTCTTCGACGTGTTGTCATACAGTGCCCTGCATACTCGGGGTTTCGTTCGGTGTGACCAGAATCTTTGCCTGTGACTCAGGGTCGCCCAGGGCGGCAAACGCTCCGGCAACTCCCTCAAGAGGCACTGTTGCTGTGATCATCTGACTGACTGGGTATTCCCCTTCCGAAATCTGGTGCAGGGTATCGGCAAACTCCCCGGGGTCATAACCAAAGACAAACTGCAGATTGAGTTCCTTTCCAACTGCAATCATCGGGCGAAAACTGTCGGCCACCATGCACACCCCGACTATCAGAATCTGCGCTGCACGGGGTGCTTCACGGATTGCAGACTCCAGTATTCCCGGAACTCCCACTGCCTCGAATATCACAAGAGGCTTGCGGCCATCAATGCGCCTCCAGATTGCAAACGGCGATTCCTCAGCGGGGTCTGTGACCTCAGTTGCGCCAAAGACCGTGGCAAGGGCCCGACGGCTTGCTGAAAAATCCGAGGCCACAATGGTCTCAACCCCTGATGAACGAAGCGCCGCAATCACTGCGAGGCCTACTGGGCCGCAGCCCAGCACTACGGCAGCGTGCTTGGTGGTGACGATACTTTTACGCACTGCGTGCACACCTACCGACATCGGCTCGGTAAGTGCTGCAAGCTGCGGATCAAGTCCATTTGGAACCTTTGAGCAGAGTGCCTCGGAGAGCACAATTTGCTCTGCGAAGCCACCGGGGTAGGCGTTGTCGTAACCCAATGCATGAATGCCGCCGGCATCCATCACGATTGGCAAAGAGACCACCACGTCGCCCACTGCGCACCTGCTCACGTTTGGGCCAACCTCAATGACTCGAGCGCTGAACTCATGACCCATCACAACATCTTGTGAAATATCCATCGGGGCCGGAGCAAATGGTCCGGCATCGGCTGACATCGCGGTGGCCATCTCTACGAGTTGGTCTGCATGGGCTAGCGCATGCAGGTCCGATCCGCAGATACCACAGGCTAGGACCTCGGCTATGAGTTGGCCGGGCTGCGGAGACGGTGTGTCGATGTCATCTACGAGCAGTTGTCCGTCTCGCATGACGGTCGCCTTCATTTTTCCTCCGAACCCAATCCCTCTAACGGCGAACTTCAGACTGCCTTTGAGGTTACTCTTTGGTTGTTCAGTGAGTTGTGAAAGCAGTCGTTGCTGTCTGTCAAGACGGCTTGGAAGAACGGGGAGTCCCATGAGCTTATGTCGCAAGCCATCAGAGAGTGCAGAGATGTTGACTGAGGTTCCGTTCTTTGACGGGTTTGGCCAAGAAGAGATTCTGCGAGTGGTGGAACTGACCGATGAGGTGCAGCTTCCCGCTGGGAGTGTTGTTGTGGACCAAGGGGACCCTGGCACTGACTGCTATGTGATTCTGGATGGCACGGCGAGTGTCTACGTGCGCGGGGATTACGTTGCTTCCTCGGGTCCGGGCTCGATGGTGGGTGAGATGGCACTTGTTGATCACCGGCCGCGTACGGCGACCGTTGTGGCAGACACCGATCTAGATATGTTGCGCTTTGATTCAGAGGCCTTCCGTAAACTGCTTGATGAGATGCCAAAGGCGTCGGAGCGCATCATGACAGCGCTGCGAGCGCGGCTCGATCGCCTCGGAACGATCTAGTCGGCCCGTCTACCTAGCTGGCATTTCACGCAGTTAGAAAAATTGCAGTTCTCCATCGGCGGAGACCACAACTTTTTCGCCCAATAAGGCTTCGGAAGTCATGCGGTGCATGTTGTCGGTCTGCGAGGTGACCGCCCAGGCTCGGTGTCCCTCTGCGGTCAGGCATGCTGCGTGGCCACGCGTCGCAAGGCCATCGCGGTCATACATCACGGTCCATGCTTCGATAGTGGCATCACCGCTGTATTCGCCCGCGGCAACTCTTCCGCCGAGTGCATCAACTTCTGCTTGCGGGCGTTCAAATTGATACCCCTCTACGGGCGGCTTCGTCGAGTACACGCCAAACGAGTGCTTATCAACATGACCGCCGTTTGCGGTGACAAGGCCAATTGAGCCTGCATCTTCACGCAGCACTTGCACCATTGAAGACAATGCATGGCCCACCGGGTTATTCCAAGGGCCACCGGCAAAGGACAGGCCACCATAAACCGTGAGCTGTCGATCTGGTGAAATCAGCAGTTCACGCAGTGCTAGTTGCACTGCTGAGGGGTAACAGGAGTACAGGTCGAGATGGGCAACCTCGTCTACTGATACTTGGGCGAGTTCTAGTGCCCGATTTCCGGCGGTACCTATAGCCGGGGAGGAGAAAAAGTTGCTGCGCTCTGACAGGTTGCGGTCTTTGGCGTCAGTACCAGCGTGCACAAAGACCCAGCGGTCGGTTGGAACCCCAAGTGCACGGGCCCGTTCCACGGAACAGATAATCAATCCCGAGGCCATATCTACATCTGGGTTTGAGACCATCCGTTTGGTGTACGGGTATCCGATCATTCGATTCTCGGTGGTTGGCGTGACGATTTCTTGTGCCGTGAAGGCAGTCCGGTTCCAAGCAAAGGGATTCTGTTCTGCGACACGAGAGAACCCAGCCCAAATCTCTCCCACATAATCCAGATGTTCAACCATGCTCCGCCCTGAGTCCTGCCAGAGCGCGCTTTCAAAAAGCGGGTACACCTGAAGAGGCATCAGGATTCCGCGGGCTGCTTCAGAGGGGTGACCCATGAAGAAGGGGGATTCATCCATCCAATCCGGGATGGCGTCGCCATCTTGTTGCGTCCAGGCAAGATCAAGACCTTGTTTCTTGGCAATAGAGCGAGACTTGCCCGCCTCGCCACCGCAGAGCAGGGCAAGATCAAGCTCTCCGGCAGTGATTGAGCTAGCTAGGCGGTTCACCATGGACTGTGGCGTGTTTCCGCCCACGGTTGCGTACCAAGTCTTTGCACCTCTGCAGCCAAGCTGCTCACGAACGAGAGCACCGGGATCTGAGTAGCGCCAAGAGATCGTCGGCACGGCCGCTACAACCTGAGCAGAGGCTAAAACGCTTGTGGCCCCCGAATCGGCCTCGGCCTCGAGAAGCGCTTGGGCCATGAGCGCTGCAGGCTCTGATGGCTCCGAACCTTGGTCCACGCGGTTGAGGACTTGTCCAACACCAATAATGACTGGCGTGCGGGGGTCAAGTGAAGAGTTCGCTGCTGGCATCTCTGCAGACTACGGGCGAGGGCGTTGATGATCGAACTTGAAGCGAGCAGATTCTTTGCCCCGTGAACACTTGCTGAGCAAGCAGTGTGACCCTGCGAGGGGAGCGCAGTGTTCCAGGTGCTTTGAGTTCACTACACTCAGCTAGGTGCATGACCCCTCCGCCTCGGATTCCGCAGGAAGACCCATCAGAGTTGTGGTTGGATCAGACCATGGCGGATTGAGCCTAAAAAACGAACTAGCTGAGTATCTGACTAGCCAACAGATGTTGGTAACCGATCTTGGAACCCATAGCTCTGACTCGGTTGATTACCCAGAATTTGGTGCTGCCGTCGGACGAGCGGTCGCTGCGGGCGAGGCAGAGTTTGGCGTAGCTGTGTGCGGGTCGGGGCTCGGTATCTGCATCGCTGCAAACAAGATTGCTGGCGTTCGCGCAGTCACGATTCATGACGTCACTTCGGCTCGGCTCAGCCGGGCCCATAACGATGCCAACGTGATCTGCTTTGGGGAACGCCTCATAGGCGCACAGGTAGCGAAAGACGCCGTGGACGCTTTTTTTGCAACAGAGTTCGAAGGCGGTCGACACGCAAATCGGGTCCACAGCCTTGATGCCCTGATTGCTCAACAGACGTAACCATCGCACTCGGGTTTTCGAGTGCCTAGTGAAGGAAGTATCTGCCATGCCTTGGCCGACTGATCGTGACAATGAAGTTTTTGCAGCTATAGACCGAGAAATTGACCGGCAGAATACCGGCATTCAGCTCATTGCATCAGAGAACTTCACCTCGCCTGCAGTCATGCAGGCCGTTGGCTCGGCGCTGACGAATAAGTACTCCGAGGGCTACCCGGGTAAGCGCTATTACGGCGGTAACGAAGTGGTGGACGAAATCGAGCAGATGGCTATTGAGCGGGTCAAGGCTCTGTTCGGAGCCGAAGCTGCGAACGTGCAGCCTCACTCTGGAGCAAACGCAAACCTAGGCGTGTACCTTGCTCTGCTCGAGGCCGGCGACACTGTGCTTGGCTTGAGCTTGGATCACGGCGGTCACCTTACACATGGGTCACCAGTCAACATCTCGGGCCGGTTCTATAACTTCATTTCCTATGGGGTTCGCCCCCAAGATGAGCGCATTGACTACGACCAAATGCGCGCTCTGGCTTTGGAGCATCGACCAAAGATGATCGTGGCTGGCGCTACGGCGTACCCGCGAATCATCGACCCCGAAATCGTGCGTGAGATCTGCGACGAGGTGGGAGCGCTCTTTCTGTTTGATGCAGCCCACATCGCAGGGTTGATCGCAGGGGGCGTGCACCCAAACCCCACTCCGTATGCAGATGTAGTGACATTCACTACCCACAAGACTCTTCGTGGTCCGCGTGGCGGTTGCATTCTTTCCAAAGAAGAGTTCGGTGCTCGCATCAACAAGGCCATCTTCCCGGGCTTGCAAGGTGGCCCGCTAGAACATGTCATTGCCGGCAAAGCTGTTGCGTTCCGAGAGGCAGCAGACCCGAGCTTTGCGGGCTACGCGCAGCAGATAGTGAACAATTCCCAAGCGCTCGCAGAGGCCTTGATCGCGCAGGGGTTCCGTCTTGTCTCTGGTGGCTCGGATAACCATTTACTGCTCATGGATCTTCGTTCTTTCGATGAGGAACTCACTGGGAAAGATGCTCAGATTGCCCTTGATCTTGCAGGGATTACCCTGAACAAGAACACAGTTCCAGACGATCAGCGTTCACCGTTTGTTACCTCTGGTCTGCGAATCGGCACGCCATCTGTGACAACTCAGGGTATGGCGGAACCCGAGATGGTTCAGGTTGCTGAACTCATCACGCGTGTACTGCGGGACCCGAGCAGCGAAGCTGCAATTGCCGAGGTCCGCTCCGACGTCGAATTGCTGTGCTCCAAGTTCACACCGTATCCGGCTTAAGTCTGTGCGAGTTCTGCTAGTTCAAGTACTACAAGCCCACCTGTTAGCTGATCATGGGCTACTAACCTGAGCGCCGTGGGACCTTTGCCATATTTGATTGTGCTGGCAGCCGCCATTATTGCCACGGCAATCGCGGTGCCGCCACTACGTATCTTGTCTCGGAGGGTCGGGGCCATGGCCCAGCCTGGCGACCGCACTGTGCATGCAACCCCGACGCCCATACTCGGCGGTACTGCTTTGTTTATTGGGTTGCTTGTAGCTATCGCTGTGGCCTGGCAGTTGCCAGACTTTGGTCCGGTCTTTGATGCTCCTGGAAATGTCCTAGGCGTGATTGCTGCTGCGGCTGTTATCTGGCTTACGGGACTCATCGATGACCTCCGAGACGTGTCTGCCCCAGCCAAGGTTGCGGGAATGGTACTCGCAGGCTCAATTCTCACTTTGGTCGGCCTTACCATTATCTACTTCAGAGTGCCCTTTTTGGGTTTCACGTTGCTACCGCCGGACATGTCTGCGCTGATTACTGTCCTGTGGGTTGTCGGGATGGCGAACGCAGTGAACTTGATCGATGGCCTTGACGGACTAGCTGCGGGAATCGTTGCCATTGGAGCGGGGTCGTTCTTCTTGTACGGGTGGCGACTACTTGACGTTGGAGTGATCGACCCCGGAAACCTCGGACCGCTCCTAGCGATTATCACCGCTGGAGTTTGTTTGGGGTTTTTGCCGTTCAACTTCAACCCGGCAAGCATTTTCATGGGGGACTCGGGAGCGCTCTTGTTGGGGTTGCTTTTGGCTGCGTCAACGATTGCTGTGGGTGGGCAGTCAGATGACCCCTTCTCGGGGCAATCTTGGTTTTTCTTTGCGCCGCTCGTGATTCCGCTTGTGATTCTTGGCGTGCCGCTGTTCGACTTGGTATTCGCAGTGGTGCGTCGAGCAAGAAACCGAACCGGCGTAGCTACTGCAGACAAACAGCATCTGCACCACAGACTGATGGATCTTGGGCACGGCCAGCGTCGTACCGTGGTCATTTTGTGGGGCTGGACTGCTGTGCTCTCTTGTTTTGTGTTGATCCCAGCGCTCACGAGTCGCGGGAACGGAATTGTGCCGATTGGTTTGCTGGCTTTAGCACTGTTGCTCTTTACGCTTTTCGCTCCCAGGTTTGGACGCTATAGCGATCTAGGTGACAAGCCCGGTCAGTCCGAAGACGACCTCAAACCGGACCCAGAAGCATCTCCAGACCCAGAGGTCACAGCACCTAGTTCTTGAGTGCTGGTTTGCTTGCTAGTGGAACTAGTTAGCGCACGGCAACAGTGTCGGTATCGATTCCGGAGCGAATAATTGATCCGGGCAGGTTTCCCGTTGCCTCGCTGTTTCGCACTACTTCCACTCCGCTGACAAACACATGGTTTACGCCAACCGATCCGGCGTACAGCCGACTCGTGCCACCGGGCAGATCGTCCACCATGTTGAGCAACTCAGATTCGATCAGATTTGGGTCGAAGAGAACCATGTCGGCATGTGCGCCTTCTTGAAGGACACCCCGATCTCTGAGACCAAACAGTTCCGCTGGGACCTGCGTGAGAAGGTGGACCCCGTGTTCAAGGGTGGTGAGTTTTCTGCCACGGATGCAGTCTGCCAAGAAGCGGGTGGGGTAGTTCGCGCCCTGCATCCGATCAAGGTGCGCTCCAGCATCCGAGCCACCCAGCATGACCGAAGGGTGATCCCAAGCCTGGCGGCG
The DNA here is from genome assembly GCA_044357715.1 of Microthrixaceae bacterium. Taxonomy (GTDB): domain Bacteria; phylum Actinomycetota; class Acidimicrobiia; order Acidimicrobiales; family Microtrichaceae; genus IMCC26207. Next base: position 5,294 of record JBIKPA010000068.1, on the reverse strand, counting down.
CAACTCCCAAGATTCGTCGTCATTGTCAGTTGCGCCTGGCCACAGAATTGTTTGCAGGTCATCGGCAATAACGATGTCTAAGAGCGCATTGAATGCAGTCACCCCTCGTTCTGCTGCGATCTCGCCGACTCGTCTTCCAGAGAGTCCTTTGTTTTCTTCGGCGAAAGTGTCGCCAATTACGTAAGTGTCCCAGCCTGTTAGGCGGGCAAAGACACCGGCATCGGACGATGCTGCTCGATCCTCCATAAAGGATCGGGTCTCGGGGTCTTTAAGCTTTGCAATGCGTTCGGGGATTGGTAGTGCCAGTATCGGACCCCAGTCGGGCATCATGTTGAGTGCGCAGTAAGTAGAGAAGCTCATGTTCATGCCAACGATCACGGGCATTGTCAGCGCCACGACCTTGGCGCCAGCTTCAGCGCATGAATCCATTGCTGCAAGCTGGTTCTGGTAGCGGTCAGGTGCATGAGAATCAATGGTGAGTACGTTCCAATTCAGTGGGCGGTTACCCGCTAAAGAGAACTTGATCATGAAGGCAACTTCATCTTCAGAAAACCCGTCGAGGCATCCGTCAGACGCGAACTCAAGCGTGGTTCCCTCATGTTCGGAAACCACAGAAGCAAGCGCTAGGAGTTCTTCCTCTGTCGCCCACCGAGATGCCACGGGCAGGCCATCGCCGTCGGAGTGAGTGCGTGCAAGAGTGGTAGAAAATCCCAGCCCGCCTGCTTGTATTGATTCAGCCAAGAGCGCTCGCATCTGCTCAAGCTGGGCCGGCGATGCCGGTCCTTCGACTGATTGTTGCCCCATTACTTTGCGGCGTAGAGCGCAGTGACCAACCAAGAAGCCAGCGTTCATGCCTAGGTTGCCCTCGAGTCGAGACAGGTACTCGCCAAAGGTCTGCCAGTCCCAGGTGATTCCGTTTTCTAGGGCTGCAAGTGGCATGCCTTCCACTTTTGCCATCATCTGTCTGGTGTAATCGGCGTCTTCTGGGGCTAGCGGCGCCAAGGTGAACCCGCAGTTGCCGCCGATCACGGTGGTGACCCCATGCAGATTCGATGGGGAGCCGCTTGGGTCCCAAAAAAGTTGCGCATCGTAATGGGTGTGGGGATCAACAAACCCAGGGGTGAGTACCAGCCCTGTTGCATCAATGGTGAGAACACTCGACTCAGCAGGAATCGAGAAGGCCCCGCTGATAGTCAAGATGCGGCCGTTGCTCACGGCAACGTCACCTTGGAGTGCAGGGCCATTCGTGCCGTCCACGATTGTTGCGTTCTGAATAAGTAGATCCACGGAAAGTCCCTTGTGCTGAGTTATGACGATGGGGGTTGTTGAACACCGATGATGTCTTTGGCTGATAACACTCTGCCAGAATCTGCGGGCGACTGATATCTATACTCACAGCAGAAGTCGAGATTTTGTGTAAGCCTTTCAGGGTGTCTTGCGTCACCCTCGGGTTCGCGTGGTAGACAAAGACCTGACACAGTGTCAGACGAACTGCATTTGAAGTGAATCAGTTCCTTGTAAGTCCAGAACAATTCAGCCACTAGCACTGTGTTCACTGCACAGGCACTCAGGGGGAAATCCAGCGTGAAGCGATCGTTCGTCATATTGGTTTGTGCCTTGGCACTCTTTGCAGCTTCTTGCGGAGCAAAGGACAGTTCAGAGAACTCCGCCTCAGAGAATGAGGAAAGTTCTACTGAGACAACGGCCGCTACCGGCACTGATGCTGCGATGTGGGGCGACCTTGAGTCCCCGTGCGGCGAGGGGAGTGCCTCAGTCGCACCCGGTGAAGGGCCTTCCACAGACAAACTGGTTCTTGGCGTTCCAAACGACCGTAGTTCCCAGATTCGCCCGGGCCTCAACGCAGAGTTCTGGGATGCGGCAGTGGCCTTTACCGAATGGTGTAACGCTCAAGGCGGAATTCAGGGTATTCCACTTGAACCACTCGATGTTGCTGGTGGAGTGACCGACGTTGAAGCTGGAATGACTACTGCATGCAACGCAGTGTTTGCTTTGGTTGGCGGCGGCTTTGCCCTTGACAACTTGCAGTTCTCTGGAAAAGAAGGATCCGACTTCCATAAATGCGGTCTGATCGACATTCCAGGCTTCACAGTCTCAGTAGACAAAAGCCTGTCGAACGGCCAAGTCCAACCGCTGCCGAATCCGGCAAATGCAAAGTCCTCCCAGTGGATAACTGACTTCAAGAAGCTGTATCCCGAAGACTCAGAGAAGATCGTTGTGGTCTATAGCAAGGATCTGCCTTCGCTCGAGGCTGTCAAGGTTCAATTTGATGCAGTAGTTGCAGAGGATAAAGACATAGAAAACCTTCCAGCAATCTCCTACCCAATCGTGGTGACTGACTGGGGCCCATACGCTGAGAAGGTCATTGAGAGCGGCGCTACCTCGATGTACTGGATCGGTGAGCCTGCTAACGCTGCCAACCTGCTCAAGGTGCTGCGAGAGAAGGGGTGGAAGGGAACCTTCTTGAATGAGGCCAACCTGTACGACAACCTCTTCATCGAAACCGGTGGAGCAGTGAGCGAGGGTGCCGTGGTTCGCACTGCAACCCACCCCTTCGAAGAGGCCAATAAGTGGCCAGCGGTTCAGCAGTACCTCGACAATCTAGAGAAGTACGTGCCCAACGGTAAGGCAGCATTCTTGGGGCTGCAGGGCACCTCTTCGTGGCTGTTGTTCTCGGTTGCAGCAAATACCTGCGCAGAGAAGAACAAGGGAATCATCGATCGTGAGTGCGTACTTTCGGAAGCTAATGCAATTGAGGATTGGACAGCCGGCGGCATGCACGCTCCGTCCGACCCCGGAGTCGAGGTTCCCGTCAGTTGCGGCATGTTGTTGGTAGTGAAGGACGGCAAGTTCGAGCGGCTCTACCCGAAGATCGATGGTGAGGGTGATGACGGCGATGGTTTCCATTGCCCAGCCGACAGCATCGTGAAGGTTCCGCCGGCATCGGTTCCAGGCAAGGGGAACATCGACCCTTCAAGGCCGCCTCTTTGATTTCTAGGGTTTTGAGTGTCTGGGGCTGACGCAGTCGCTCTCAGACACTCAAAGCCTCAAAGCGCTTTCCCTTGACCTTTCCTGCGATGCATCGGCCAAGTTCAGGGGAAACGAGTTGTTGACCTAGCCGCTACCAGACTGCCGAGCAACCGTGGACAAGTTCCTAATTTTTACAATCGCAGGGCTTTCTACAGCAGCGATCTATGCCATCGCGGCTTCGGGGTTGGTTGTTACCTATACCACTTCGGGCATTTTTAATTTCGCTCACGGAGCGTTCTCGATGATGGCAGCGTTCATGTACTGGCAGGTGCACATGGGGTGGGGAGTCCCAGCCTTGCCTGCGTTCTTGCTAGTCGTGTTTGTGATAGGCCCTGCGTTTGGGGCAATTGTTGAGCGCGGCATTATGCGCGGCATCGAGGGCGCTACCGATGTTGTAAAGATCGTGGTCACTATCAGTTTGATGATCGCCTTGATCGGCATCTCGATGGTGATCTGGAAGCCAGATGTGGCGCGTCCGGTTCCTGCATTTTTTGAGGGACAAACGATCACCGTGTTCAACGCCGTGGTCAACTATCAGCGACTGATGGCAATGCTCATTGCTATCGCTGTTGCTATTGGACTGAGGTTGATTTTTAAGAAGACCCGCCTCGGGGTTGCCATGCGGGCAGTGGTAGATGATCGCGGTTTGTTGCAACTCAACGGAGGCCGGCCTTCAAGAACCTCGATGATGGCTTGGGCCTTGGGCTCTGGAATGGCGGCACTCTCTGGTGTGCTGATTGCTTCGGAGCAAACCCTCAGTGCAACCACGCTGACCTTGCTGTTCATTAATGCCTACGCTGTGGCCGTTGTTGGAAGGCTACGCAGTCTGCCAGGAGCGTTCTTGGGAGCTGTCATCTTGGGGCTGTTGGAGTCATACGCCATCGGCTACATACCGCAGGACGCAATGCTCGGGCCCATCAGTTTGCAGAGCTCCAAAAATGCCATCCCCGCAGTCATGTTGTTTGTGGTGATCATGCTGCAGCCACAAGACCGCCTTCGCGCCCACGGAGTGAGTCGACGCAGCACCGGCTCAAAGCCAGTCGCACAGCGTGTGGCACTTATTGGGGGAGCTGCCTTTATCCTTGTGGTAGCTGGCCTCGGATCTTTAATGTCACTCACCGATCTCAATCTGGTAACGACTGGTTTTTACTTAGCAATTGTTACCCTCTCGCTGGTTCCGCTGACGGGCTACGCCGGTCAGATCTCCTTAGCTCAGCTGACCTTCACGGGGATCGGGGCAGTAGCTATGGCTACTTGGGGTGCAAACGGTTCTTTGCTCGGAGTAGCGATAGCTATCGGGGTGTGCGCGGTGGTCGGTGGAATCGTTGCGTTCCCAGCGCTGCGCCTTTCTGGCATCTACCTAGCGCTTGCCACAGCGGCGTTTGCACTGTTCTGCTCAGCGATGTTCTTCAATCAAGTTGACGTCATGCCGGGCGGCAACCGTCAGGTGCCGCGATTGCAGATTGGCCCGCTCTCAATCAATAGCGACTTCCGCCAACTTGTCTTGCTAGCTGTGGTTTTTGCAGCGATTGGAAACTTGTTGGTCCTGCTGCGCCGGAGTGCTTGGGGGCGTCGCCTCACAGCCATGAAGGACTCGCCCGTTGCGTGCGCCACGCTCGGACTCAACCTGACCTCAACCAAGGTCGGAGTGTTCGCACTTTCAGCCGCTATTGCAGGAGCCGCCGGCGCAATCTCGGGCCGAACCTTCTTGGCAGAGACTCTGACCCTGCCGGGCTCGCTGTCTGTGACGATGTTGGCAGTGGTCGGTGGAATTGGTTCAGTTGCCGGAGCATTCTTCGGCGGCATGTTGCTTGGGGCATTCCCCATTGGGGCAACGATATTTGCCGCCAACGCCATTGGCATTTTTGGTTTCGTAGCGGTCTCAGTCAAAGACATTCTTGTGTTCTCTCCAGGGATGATGGGAGTGAGCCTTGGCCGAGACCCCGATGGTGCGGCACCGCAGATTGCTCTGGGCTATCGCTCTGTGGCCCACTCAGTCCCCGCTTTAGCAACCTCAGCGATTGGCGCCTCGGTGATTTGGGCTTTTGCAAAATTTGAAAGCATCAGCAACTGGTCATTCTTTGCTGCTGAGATGGTCTTTCTCCTCGGAGTTGTTCCACTCTTGCCGCTGCTTTTCGGCCCACCTCAGGTTCGGGACCGACGTATCGCAACGGCAGTCTGGCTCACCCTCGGCGTCATTGTGGCGGCCCTGATCGATTGGGATTCCGCATTTTCTTCAACGGGTT
>JBIKPA010000255.1:0-3636 GCA_044357715.1 Microthrixaceae bacterium | reverse complement strand
CTTTGTCCGTACATTCGCTTAGCGCTAACGGGTAATCTTGTTCCTCTCATGGCCGCCGAAGAGGATTCTGCGAATTCAGCTCAAGAAAGCGCCTCCGAGATTGCGCGTCGCAAACTGATTGATGCGGGATGCGAACTTGTGCTTGAGCACTATGAGCACGGGACGCACCTGCGCGAGGTGTACTCATATCTCAACGCTGGCGCAGTCTCAAAGCGTGCAGGGATGAGCCGCGGTTTGCTCTATCACTATTGGGGTGATGGTGAGAGCAGCAGTTCTTCGGCTTTTGAGTCATATCTCGGCTCAGTGTCAGATCAGCTCCTTGAGCGGTCGTCTATTCCAGATGACTTGGTCGAGATGGCAAGCTTTTTGGGTTCGAACATGACTGACATGATCCTAGAAATAACGGCGGCCGAGTTGGAACGCACCTCGGGGGAGGACGCTCCTCTCTGGAGCGCCACCGAAATGCTGGCCCTACATGGGCTGTCCACAGACTCAGCAGCCGAAGAACTCCTGAATAAGCTTGATGGCTTTTGGACCGTCGGCCTGGCCCAAGTAGCTCGAGAACCCCTGCCCCCCTTGGGATATCGAGAACTCTCAATTGCTGCGAGCAACCTGATCACGGGGTTTGCAAGCCCGGTGCTTGGCACCCATGAACGATCGTGGAAAGAATACGACTGGCATGGCAGCGAAGAGCGCGAATCCTCAACTCGCCCTTGGACGCTCCTAGCGATTGCAATGGAGTCTCTGATTCTTTGCATGACTCGGCCTGTCAAGTAGCCACGAGGGTAGGTGCCAACCTCACCCTGTCAGCCAACCTCGCACTGTCTGGAATAAAGCGATTTGGGGTAAAACGACACCGATCCCAGAAGATTGGCTCTCACAAACCAAGCTTCTGGGACCAGATGGGGCAAGGACCAAGATACTCCGAGTTGACACTACTGTCAATAGATTTAATGAAACTTCTTCACTCTTGACCGAGCAGCCGAAAAACTCCGTCATCTAGGCCAATCACGTACACCTCGCCACTGGAGTCTTCAAAGAAACTAACGGTGCTTTGCAGCTCAACGCCTAGGGACTGCTCGGTGATGACTTGGTCGGTCTCCAAGCGCATGCTCTGCAGCGCAGGATTGCAAAAATCGGCGTAGAGGTACGCCCCCTGCAGGTCTGGAATCTTCTTGCCTCGATAGACCACACCGCCAGTAACAGAGCAGCCTTCATCATGGGAGTAGCTCAGGATGGGCTGGGTAAACGGCCCAGCGCTGCTTTCGCCGTCGGCGGGATTTGAATCAGAGAATTCGGCAGTTCCTTCGAAAATGTCCCAGCCAAGATTTGCTCCGCGTCCGCCGCCCTCGCTTGCGGCCAGAAAGTTGATTTCCTCCGTCTGGCTTTCGCCAACATCGCCGATCCACAAGTCACCAGTGGCTGAGTCGAAGCTAAACCGCCAAGGGTTTCTCACTCCCGTCAGCCAAATTTGGGGCTGTGCTCCGACTGAATCAATGAACGGATTACCGGCAGCTACGGCTTGAGGGGCATCAGGGTCTAGGCGAAGGATTTTCCCAAGCAGCACGGATCGGTTCTGGGCGTTCCCCTCCGGGTCCCCGGAGCTGCCGCCGTCGCCGAGCGACAGATACAAAAAGCCATCAGGTCCAAATGCGATATGGCCACCGTTGTGATTACCGAAGGGCTGAGCAACGCTCAACACGTTCTTTTTGCTCTTGGGGACAACCTGCATTCCATCGAGTTGCGTTCCACTGAGTTTGTAGGAATCAAGCTGGCTGCTGCCGTCCTGAACCGATGTATAGCTAACAAACAGCTCGGAGCCATCCGGCCGTACGGCAATTCCAAGCAGACCCCGCTCGGCCTCTGTGCTGCCAACCTGGTCTGCAATATCTAAAATTGGTTCCGATGAACTGATCTCTCCTGACTCGTCGATATTGACTGCGATGACTCGACCAGCACGCTCCGCAATCAGGAATGAATCAGAACCCGGAATAGCGGCTCCGGCAATCGGGCTGTCAAAGCTTGCATCAACTTCTTGGAGCCTCAGATTGGGAATCGAAGTTGACTTCGGGCTACTTCCGGCCTCGGTGCTGTCTGGGGCACTTGTCGCGCTGCTGCTATTAGGGCTGCCACAACCTGCAAGAACGGCAACTGCAATTGCAACTATCAGCAAACTCCGCATGCCAACAGTCTGGCTGAAAAAGCCATCGTGCAACTCGCGGGCAGGCCATTCGACTAGGCAGTTTGGCCGGTGAGTTCGGCCAGTCGCCAGCATTCCGATAACCTAACGGAGTGAATCTTTCGCCCACAGCATTGCTTGAGCATGCTCGCTCTGATGAGGGCCGCAAGCAGATCCGCTATGTGGGTGTCTCGGTGGTGTTCGTCCCCGTCGGGCAGATCATGATCCAAGTGCTCGGCACCTTCGTCTTTGATGGCGACTACACCAAGGCGTCAATTCTGAGCGCAGTTATTTTGATTTTCCCGAACTTCTTTGCCAACAAGTACATCGTCTGGAAAGAAGTCTCGAAGGATAACCTCCGCACTCAGATTCTGGTGTTCTGGATTGCCGGTGTGCTCGGTGTGAGCTTTGCCACCTTGTTGACCTGGCTTGTAGAGAAGCAGTTCCGTGGCCGAGGTCTTACTGAGCAGGTTGCAGTTTTTTCTGCGCAGTTACTCGGCTTTGGCGTGGTCTGGGTAGTTCGCTACTTGGTGCTCGACCGTTGGATCTTCAAGGTCACTCATCATGGCGAGGAGCCCGGTGAGGACGAACTAGAGATGATGCACGGAGATGTTCCGATCTGATGGACCCAGTTCAGATGGACCCTGCTCTGCAAGCTGCAGCGGAGGCTGCCCGGGGATTCATGCCCCCAGACGAAGGTATTGCTCTCTATCAAGCTGGTCTTGCAGCAGCACACGCTCTGCCAAAGTTGCCGCTGCTAGAAGTTGGGTCCTACTGCGGGAAGTCGGCTGTGTACCTCGGAGCTGCTGCGCTAGCAGGCGATACGGTGCTGATTGCGGTTGATCATCACCGAGGCTCAGAAGAGAATCAGCCTGGTTGGGAATGGCATGAACCCGACTTGATGGACACCGAACTTGGTGTGATGGACACGCTGGGTTGGTTTCGCCGAACCATTTACCGCGCAGGGCTCGAAGGGTCAGTCATTGCAGTAGCGGGTGACTCGCCCACAGTTTCTCGGGTGTGGTCCACCCCGTGTGCATTTGTCTTTATCGACGGCGGCCACGGTGAAGAACCGGCTGCGTTGGATTACAGGCTCTGGACTCCCCATGTTGCCCTTGGTGGCACGCTGGCAATTCACGATGTGTTCCCCAACACTGCCGATGGGGGACGACCGCCCTATGAGCAGATTTATCTGCCAGCGCTGGCCTCGGGGAAGTTCGAGGAAGTCTCTGCCACGGGGTCCTTACGAGTCCTCACTCGCGTTCTCTGAAACAGCGTTCTCTGAAACTGCAGCCTCTGAAACCGGTTCCTCGGTAGCTGGAGTTTCTGGATTTGCCGCACCGGGCCGGTCAAGAGGCGAGGGTGCTCGGACCCCTTTTCCGGTAGCGCGAGCTAGAGAAACCGGGTCAAGGCCCGCTTCTTCACGGCGAATACGCTTTTTTCGCGAGGAGCTCCAC
>JBIKPA010000075.1:0-12041 GCA_044357715.1 Microthrixaceae bacterium | reverse complement strand
CGTCAACTGTTTGAACGAACTGTTGGCTTCTGGTGGGACCACCTGAATGTGGACGTCAACAATGATGCCGCTCGCAACCATTGCCCTACCTACGACAGTGACGTCATTCGAGCGCATGCACTTGGCAAGTTCTCTGATCTTCTGGCCGCTGTGGCTAAATCGGGCGCCATGTTGAATTACTTGGATCAAAGCACCAGCCGCGCAGATCGCGGCCGGGTGCCGAATGAGAATTACGCACGCGAACTCATGGAGTTGCATACCGTTGGAGTGAACGGCGGCTACAGCGAAGCAGATGTGGTTGCCGTGTCGTATCTGTTCTCGGGTTGGACGCTGACCGATAAGTGGAGCGGAACCTTTGCCTTTAACTCCGCCCGCCACGCACTCGGGCCATTTGCCTCGGGATCTACAACTGTCTTGGGCTGGTCCCGAGGATCGCTCACGGGACAGGCCGCCGGTGAATCCTTCCTGAACCACCTTGCGCGCCATCGCGTTACTGCTCAGCGGCTAGCTCACAAGCTTTGTGTCCGCTTTATCGGCGAACACATTGCGCTGAATGATCGCGTGGTTCTAGCTGCTCGTGATGCCTACCTGACAAATGACACTGCAATTGCTCCCACGTTGCGCACCATCTTGACCTCGGAAGAGTTTGCTCGCTCCGCCGATGCAAAGATTCGCCGACCGCTCGAACTGCTTGCAGCAGGTCTCCGAGCAACAGGCGATGCCCCGTTCAACCGACAGACAGCAGAGGACACCAAGTGGAATTTCCACGGGATTCTCACCGCGCTCAACGCAATGCCGCATCACTGGCCCACCCCTGATGGTTACCCAGATAAAGATGCTGCCTGGGTGAGCGTCGGCTCCATGATTAGCCGTTGGAACCTTGCAACGTTTATGGGCAACGGAAACATACCGGGTTTTGTTCGAGACTGGTCCACCATTCCTGCTTGGGCCACTGGCCCAACGCCCGGATCGACAGTCGGCGAGTGGCTTGACGGTGCAGCACAGCGCCTAGGCGTTCCGCTTGACGCTGCTGGCAAGGCCCGCATGCTCAGCTCTGTAGGCCGGGTTGCGTCTACGCCCATTAATGCGAACGGCAACCGCTGGATCGCACCCAAGTTGCTCGGTCAACTTATGCAACAACCGCAGTTCCAGACAGCCTGAGGTGACACCCCAATGAAGCACAGCCCAAGGAACGAACAGATGCTCGCCACAACCAAACTCGCCACCGCCAAACTTGCCCCAACGGGACTCACCCGGCGTAGGTTCCTTCGCAACTCCGGTATCGCCGCGGCCGCTGCGGGGTCTGCGACGTTGCTACACACACAGCTAGCAAGTGCGCAGGGTGGCGCAACCGCTGCGGCTGCCGGTACTGGCAATACCTTGTTAGTCATTTTTTGTCGTGGAGGAATGGACGGGCTCTCGCTCGTTGCCCCCGTGGCCACCCCCGAGTACTACTCGTTGCGGCCATCCATTGCAGTTCCCCAGCAGGCGGCTTTGGCGCTCGGAGGAACGCATGCCGATTCACGCTTTGCCCTTCACCCCGCTGCAACTCGGCTGTCTGCAATGTACAACCAAGGCAATGTGGCCATTGTGAACTCGGCCGGGGTGATGACCTCATCGCGCTCACACTTTGATGCGCAGTCCTTTCTTGAAGGCGGTGCAGGTAACACAAATATGTCGCCAACGGGTTGGGCGGGCCGCTGGATGAGTTCCACAGCGGAAGCATCAGATCACCCCCTTCGTTGCGTGGCTATCGGCGGTGGGCTACCCGCTTCAATGCGTGGCGGATCGGCCGTGGCAGCATCAGGCTTTGGGTCGTTGTCGCTACTGCCTTGGGGGCCCTCGGTCGAGACTGTCTCCACGAGTACCAATGACTTATACAACCGGGTTGGGGTTCACCCGGCGCTCACGCCTTGGGCTGGGCCAACTCTTGGAACTATTACGCAAGTGTCTTCCCTGACGAGCACCGACCGGCCAGCCTCGTTCCCCGACACCGAGATTTCACGCAACCTGTGGCCCATAGCTCGGCTCTTGCAAGCGGGCTTTCCGATGGAAATTGCCCATGCAGAAATGCATGACTGGGATACTCACGATGCAATGGGCTCGGCCACTTCAACCACAGCTCGGATGTACACCCAAGTCAGTGAACTCGATACTGCCATTGGCGCATTCTTCGATTACCTCGGAGCAGCAGCATCCAAGGTGACCATTGCGGTGGTGAGCGAGTTCGGCCGGAGAGCATATGAGAACTCATCTGGCGGATGCGACCACGGTCGGGCCTTTCCGATGATGGTGATCGGCGGGGGAGTGGCCGGTGGTACCTACGGAGACTTTCAAGGCCTGAGTTCAGCTGGGCTCGATCAGGGTGATGTTCGAGTCACCACCGACTACCGCACGGTGCTCTCTGAGTTGTTGTCTCGCCGTCTCGGTGCGAGTAGCTCGGTACTCAATGCAACCTTCCCGCAGTTTTCACCAACAACTTCTTGGCTAGGTGTCGCTGCCTAAGCCGGCGTCAAAGGGCAGCGAGTCATACCAGCGCACGAAGTTGCCAGCTGAGAAGGTGCCCCTGCTGGAGTCCACAGAAAATTCTGGGCACCGAGTGGTGAGTTCCTCGAGCACGACTCGGCCCATGAGTCTCGCTGCCGCAGCGCCAAGGCAATAGTGAGCGCCGTGGCCAAAAGTCAGAATCTGCCCAGGGTGGCGAGTGACATCTAGTTTGCCGGCTGTTGGTCCAAAATGCAGTGGATCCCGATTTGCTGAAGCATATAAAAGCATGACTTTGGTGTTTGGCGGGATCAACTTGTTGTGTATCTCAACCTCACGAGTGGTCGTACGCGCAAGACCCTGAACAGGGCTACTCAGACGAAGTAGCTCGGTGACTGCATTTGGAATCAACTCGGGCTGATCTACTAAAAGTTGCCACTGATCGGGGTTCTGAGAGAGCAAGTCAAGGCCAGTTCCCAGCATCCCAGTCGAGGTGTCGTTCCCGCCAGTCATCATGGTGAAGGCAAACCCAAGGATCCGCATGGGGTCTACTGCCGCGCCATCGCCTGCCCGAACAAGCTCAGAGATCGCATCTTCCCCCGGGCTACTTCTGCGAATCTCAACAAGCGCACTGAAGTATTCGATGACCTCAGACACTGTCTCGATTGCATCCAAAATATTCCCCGTAGCGCTAGCACCCACAATCTGCTCAACCCAGGTATCAAAGCGACTTCGGTCCTGAATGGGAACTCCCAAATAATGTCCGACCACCATGGTGGGCAGTGGTTTGAGCAGCTCGCGAACTATGTCGACTCCGCCAGTCACGCAGCATGCTTCAATGCGTGAGATCACAAACTCGCGCACTTCTGGCTCAATGCTGCTGACTTGCCTTGGAGTAAACCCGCGAGCCACAAGGCGTCGAAACTCGGTGTGATCGGGCGGATCCAAGAACACCATTGGGGCAATCTGATCAAGCCCGACCGAGGCCACGTCATCGTAAGTAAAGGTCAGGCCTTGAGCCGATGAGAAGGTCTCGGTATCTCGCGCTGCTTCCATGACATCTGCATGGCGCGAGAACACCCAGTAGTTGCCATCGAGCACATGGTGCGCTGGATCGTTGTCCCTCAGGTCGGCGTACATGCTGAACGGGTCACGCCAGCTTTCGCCAGAACGCGGCACGAAGCCGGTCATATGCGGCTCAGTAATAAGGCGCAGCCGTTTGTCATATTGAGACCCCCGAATCTGGATTCACTCAAGTCAGAGCTCACTGAAGCTTCCATTTCTACAGTGCAGATGTATGTCTACGTCTGAGATTTGAGGGTACTCGTGCGTAATAAGAACTGTGGTGAGGCCAGATCGCCAGTTCAAAACCCCATCGAGCACCTTGAGTTGCATCTCTGCATCTAGATGCTCGGTTGCTTCGTCAAGAATCAGGATGGGAGCTTCTGCTAGTAACGCCCGAGCAATCATCAGGCGTTGTCGCTCGCCACCGCTCAGCCGGTTGCCGTTCTCACCAGCGCGTTCGTCAAGACCCGCTGGTAGCGATCGGATCCAGTCTCCTAGGCAGACGGCATCGCAGGCAACGAGTAGTCGCTGTTCATCAGCGAGAGAGTCACCAACTAACAGATTGTCTCTCAGGGTGGTGTCAAACAAGTGATCATGCTGTGCAACCAATGACACTGCAGAGCGCGCTTGGTGCAGATCTAACTGGTTCAGCTCAGCGCCGCTGAGTTGGATTGAACCTTGCGAGTATTCCCAGAAGCGCAGCAGCAGATTTGCCAGTGTGGACTTCCCCGAACCGCTTGGACCCGTAATGACAACAAAGCTGCCAGCAGGGATTTCTAGACTCGCGTCGTTCAGCACAAGTGGCTCGGACGGACTGTAACGAAAGCTGAGGTTGCTGATTTCTAGGTCGGCCACGGCATGTGCCGGAGAGCCACGCTTCTCAAGCTTCAGAACAGCCGGTTGAGTTGGCTGCAACACCGTTGGAGTTGTATCCACTAGATCTACAAGTCGATTCGCAGCAGCTCGGCTTCGATCAAGGTGCTCATAAGCGGCGCCGAGTGGTCCGACGGCTTCAAAGGTTGCGATCGCTACTAGCGGCAGAATTGCCAGATACACCCCATCTAGGGAGCCAGCGCTCACCAACGACACCCCAAACCCCACCACGGTAAGAGCGGCAAGACCAACGAGTAATGCAGTTAGGCCAGCGGCAATTCCACGAGCTTGCGCAAGCTTTTTGCGCGCTGGCTCTTGTGCTGCTGTGATGCTTCCGGCTGTACCAAGCAGCAGATCTTCTCGACCAAAGGCAACTAGGTCGGCGATACCCGAGATGCCCTCTACAAGCGTGGCGTTCAGGTTGGCCTGCTCATGTAACAGTTCAACGGATGAACTGCGGCTGAGCCTTTGCATGGCAAGGGGAATTGCAATCCCACACAGGCAAACAAACACAAACAGGACAACGCCTAGCCATGGACTAAAGCCCGCAAGCAGAATGCAACCCAAGCTAACTGCTAGTGCGGCTGCAACTGGTGGAACGAGCACGCGTAGATAGAGGTCTTGAAGTGTGTCGATGTCACTCAGGAGTCGTGTGAGCAGGTCTCCGCTGCGATGCTCACTCAGCACCGCCGGTGCAAGCGGTTCAATTCCCCGGAAAAACCAGATTCGGATTCTGGTCAGGATTCTGAAGGTGCCAAGGTGCCCTACATAACGCTCTGCATAACGAGAAACAGCTCGAGTCATGGCAAAGATGCGCACACCCAGAATGGTGAGTGCAAGCGCAATTGTGCTGTCGACTAGCGCCGACTTCGAGATGAGAAAAGCCGACATGGCGAGCAGTCCAATGCCAGCACCTAGGGTGATAAAGCTGAGCAGCGCCGTTGCCGCCACCCACCAGCGGTAGCCGCCAACTGAGCGAACGATTCTGAAAACACTGCCAGCGCTTGGGGTGCCTGCCTGTGTGAGACTCATCGCCGGGCTTCAATCAGTCGGCCAAGCTCAAAGTTGATCACCCGATCAGCAGACGCGATCGTCGCAGCCCTGTGGGCGATGACCAGCGCAGTGCGGCCTTGCATGAGCGAACCCATAGCAGAAACAACTAGGGCTTCGGTCTCTTCATCAAGGTGTGCGGTGAACTCATCGAGCAGTACAAGCGGGGTATCCATAAGTGCCGCCCGCGCAATGGCAAGCCGTTGTCGTTGGCCTCCGCTGAGTCGGAGTCCCTTCTCTCCGAGGACCGTGTTCAAGCCCTCTGGCAGAGCATCGATGAACTCATCAGCGAAGGCCACCCGAGCCGCATCGACAATTTCTGCAACCGATGCCTTTGGGTTGCCAAGTGCGATGTTCTCTGCGACTGTGCCGGCGAACAGGGCGGGTTGCTGCGGTACCCAAGAGATGATTCGCCGCCAGTCCCTCGGCTCGATGCTCTGTATCGGGATGCCGTTAGCAAGTATCTGCCCGTGATCGGGCTGCATGAACTGCATCAGCAGTTTGGCAACCGTGGACTTGCCAGCCCCACTCGGGCCGATCAGCGCAAGGATCTCGCCCTGTTCGATCTTCAAGCTGACATCTTCAAGTGCTGGCAAGTCAGCCCCGGGGTATGTGTAGCCAATACTGCTGAGTTCTAGATTCTTGAATCCAGCACTGTTCAACTGCACAGCAATGGACTCGGAAGCTACGGGGACAACCACCTGGTGCGTTGGCAAGGCGTTGAGTTCGGCAATTCGTTCCAAGGCGGCGTTTCCCTCTTGGCCAGCGTGGTATTCGATAGCTAAACGTCGTAGTGGTGCGAAGAACTCAGGTGTCAGCATCAATACGGCCAACGCAAGATCGAAGCTCAGATCGCCGCGAATCAACCGGAAGCTGATCTGCACAGCTACGAGTGCCGTGGCTGCAGTGGCTGCCCACTCCATCATGAGCGAGGTCTGAAACGCAGTGCGCAGCACATCCATCGTGGCCTCGCCATAGCGTCGGCTCACCTGCTCCACCATCTCGGCGCCCTCCTCAGCGCGGCCAAACGCCTTGAGCGTTGCCAGACCCTGAAGCATGTCTAGGTAGAACGAACTCAGCCACCCAAGCTGGGCAAACCTCCGCTCGGTAAGCGACCTTGTGCGACTGCCGATCACTGCAAGCAAGAGAATCAGCATTGGGCCTGTGAACAACAAAATGAGTGTGGTCCAAGGGTCAAGTGCCGCAATGGTTAAGAACACCGCAGCGGGAACAATTGCCGAGAGCGCAGCAGCGGGCAGAAAGCGGCCTAGGTACGGGTCAAGGGCATCGATCCCTTGGCCGAGTGTTGTGGTGATTTCGGCAGAACGTTCCTGAGCCACGCCTGCCGGACCCACTGCAACAAGGTGCGCCAACGTGTCGGATCGAATACTTGATCGAAGGAGTCCACTTGCTTGTTGCGAGCAGGCCTCGCTAAGAAAAATGCACGAAGCGCGCATGATGAGAAGCACAGCCATCAGAACAAGTGTGGGGAATATGTCCGACAGCGACTGCTTATTAATGAAGCCATCATTTATTACCCCGGCCAAAAGAATCGTCCAAGCAATCAGAACGACACCCGCTAGCGCTCCAAGGAGCACCGAGAGCCTCACCCATCTTCTGACAAGTAGATGCTCAGCGAGCAGGGAGCGTGGCCACATAGCTCTGAAGGTACCTGCCGATCACCGAAACGGCGATTAGTAGCTTTCTTCGTCCAGTCGGACTTTTCCGCGGAAGAAGAAGTACACCCCAGCGGTGTACAGCAAAACAAAGGGCATCCCGATGACCGCAATCACCAGCATCACCGTCAGCGTCTCTGACGCGCTAGCAGCGTTGGTCACGGTCAGGTCATATGCGGAGTTGGTTGAGGAGGGAATCAATACCGGGTACATCCCCGCGGCCACGGTTGCGAGCAGCAGCGCAATCATGCAGGCAGAGGAAACAAATCCACTCAGGTATTGCTTCCGAGAGATAAACCTCCAGCTTGCCAGCACGGCGAGCAGACCCAAGAACGGGAAGATCCCAATCCAGAGGCGATCTCGGTAATTGGTGGTGATTTTCTCGTCAAGTAACAAGGTCCATGCCATCAACACCGTCATGAGGGTAAAGAACGCCACCATGAGTTTAGGGATCAGCTTTGTGACCCGATCGAGGAGTTCCCCCTCGACCTTCTGAGTCAAAAAAATCGCGCCATGCAAGTTCAGCATGGCAACAGCCGCTACTCCAACCGCAATGGCATACGGGTTGAGCATGTCGAGCAGGTTGATGCTCATGTTGCCATCTTGGTCCAGAGCCACTCCTTGGATCACGTTGCCAAGGGCAACCCCCAGCAGCACAGTGATGCCAAAAGAGGAACCAAAGAAGACCCAGTCCCACATCGCCCGCCAGCGAGCGCCCTCTCGCTTAGAACGGAACTCAATTGCGACCGTGCGCAGAATAAGGACGAACAGCACCAGCATCATGGCTGTATAAAAACCAGAGAACAGCGATGCGTAGACCAGGGGGAACGCAGCGAATAGAGCGCCACCTCCCAGCACCAGCCACACCTCGTTGCCATCCCAGACTGGACCAATTGAGTTCAACAGGATGCGCTTGTCTGTGTCGTTGCGACTTATGAACGGCGACAACATGCCAACGCCTAAGTCGAACCCGTCAAGAATGACATACCCAGCAATGATGATGACATAGAGAACAAACCACGTGGTGTTGAGCCACATATCAGTCACCTCCGCTTGAGACACGCGAACGGTGCCTAAAGATTTCGCCGAACGAATCCGGAAGAGATTCGCTGACTCCCTCTTCTGCAGGTGGCTGCGGACCATCTTTGATCATCCGGTTTAACAAACTCAGGAACATCGCAAACACAATCGCATACAGAACTACGAACATGCCGATAGAGAACGCAACCTGCGAAAAGCTTACGTTGGGTGACTCTGCAGCGTCAGTCCTGAGTAGTTGCCACACAACCCAAGGTTGTCTTCCGAACTCGGCAGTCCACCACCCCGACAGTGTTGCAAGTTCTGTCAGCACGATGGATGAGACCAACACCCAGAGCATCCAGCGTTGATCCCAGAGTTTGCGTTTCCAGACCCACAACAGGCAGGCAATGACTCCAATTGCAATGAACAACATGCCGAGATTGATCATCAAGTGATACACCTGAAAGACCAGATTTACATTGGCCCATTCGTCCTGAGGGAAGGCTTCAAGGCCGGTCACTTCAGCCTTCGGGCTCTGGTAGCTGAGAATGCTCAACATGCAAGGGATTGATAAGCCAGTCGTGGTCTCGGTCTCTGGGTTAGTCCACCCAAAGAGGTACATCGGTGCGCAGGTGGTGGAGTCGTACAGTCCCTCCATTGCGGCCAACTTTGCGGGCTGTTCGTTCGTTACCTCAATTGCTTGATTTGCACCAAAGAACACAACTTGCAGCACCGCAAGGACCGTAAAGATTGGAAGCGCAACACGGATCATGGTCTTTGCTAGATCAACATGGCGTTTCTTGAGCAGATAGTACGCAGCCACACTCAGTACCAGCGATGTGCCGACCATCCAAGAGGCTGCAATGACGTGCAGGATTCTCGGGCCAAATGAAGGAGTAAAGACGACCTCGCGAAAGCTGGTCATAAACGCTTGGTCTCCGTAACCAACGTCTTTAATCTCGTAGCCCCTCGGAGTCTGCATCCAAGAGTTGGCCATCACAATCCAAGTGGCGCTAAAGGTTGCGCCTGCTACGACCATGGTGGTGGCAAAGAGCCACATTTTGTTTCCTAGCTTGGTGCCACCAAAGAGCATCAGCCCTAAGAATCCGCCCTCGAGCATGAAGGCAAAGATCCCTTCCGCCGCCAACAGGCTGCCGAAAATGTTGCCGACATACCGCGAGTAAGCAGCCCAGTTTGTGCCGAACTCAAACTCTTGGACAATGCCAGTTGCAATCCCCATAGAAAAAATCAGGCCGTAAATCTTGACCCAGAACATCGAGAGTTGACGCCACTTCGGGTCTTTGGTGCGCACGGATTTCACGCCAAAGATAATGAGGATGAGCCCGACCCCTAAAGACATGGGGGGAAAGATGAAGTGAAAGCTCACCGTCAGGCCGAACTGGATTCGGTGCAGCATCTCTGTAGTCATCAAGTGCCTATCATCTGGGGTTCGACCGTGACCGTAGCAGGCGAGCGCAGCATGAGAATCGAAAAAGTTGAGCTTCACAACGATGAGGTGCGAGTCAGTTTGTTGTCTTACGGGGCATCGATACAAAGCGTTGAGACGCTTGATCGAGGCGGAATTTTTGGCCCCATCCACCTGTCTCTTGGATCAATTGATCACTACCAAGACAACCGCCTCAATGCCTACCTAGGTGCCTCGGTGGGCAGGTATGCCAATCGCATTGCGCAAGCCAGATTTGTCCTTGACGGAAAAGAAGTAGTGCTGGCGGCGAACGAGGGCCCAAACCAACTCCATGGCGGGCCCGCCGGCTTCGCTCACCTCAACTGGCAGGTTCTGAGCCATCAACAGACGGCTCAGGGAGGGAAAAGCATTTTTGGTTTGCTCAGCGCAGATGGTGATCAGGGTTTCCCCGGCAACCTGAGTGTTTTGGCCGTATATGAGCTTGATGGCAACAGCCTGCGGATTTCATATTCCGCCACAACTGATGCCACCACTGTGGTCAATCTGACCAATCACGGCTATTGGAACCTCGATGGCAGTTCAACGATTCACGAACATGGCCTCACCCTTCATGCAGATCAGGTGCTTTTGGTTGGCGAAGATGGGCTTCCTTCTCAAGGCCTTCAGCATGTGCAGAACACTCCGTTTGATTTCCGTACCCGTACCCAGTTGGCCGAAGCGCTCAGTCGCAGACCCTCAGGTTTTGACCACTCCTACAAACTGAGCGGCGACACCGGCCAACTACGCGTAGCTGCGCTGCTTGATTCAGCCCGCAGCGGTCGCTGGATGTCTGTCCTGACGGATCAGCCCGCTCTGCAGTTGTATACCGGGAACGGGCTTGGCAATCCGTTCAACAAGTTTGGTGCGTTGTGCTTAGAAACACAGTTGTTTCCGGATACGCCGAATCACCCGGAATTTGGCTCAGCTGTGCTCAGGCCTGGGCAGGAGTACGTTTCAGTGACCGAGCTGCAATTTGGCGCTACTTGATACGAATGGGCAAGTAACTCGGAGACCAGATCGCTTCTTGGACTGCCTCTATTGGGCTTTCAACTCGAACGCGGTTGAGGCCTTCGGAGATTGCAGCTTTAGCCACGGCCACGGCAACGGTTGCAGACACTTCTCGCAATTGACCGACCTGCGGAAGTAAGCCCTTTGTGTGGTCAGTAGGATCCGCCAAGCTGGCCAAGGCACGGGCTCCGGCCAAGAACATTCCCTCAGACATTGTGGCGGCACGGCAGATGATGGTTCCAAGGCCAAGGCCGGGGAACAACAGCGCATTGTTCGCTTGGCCGATTCGATACACGGTGCCATTCAAGTCAACTGGACCAAACGGGCTGCCCGTTGCCACTAACGCCTCACCTTGGGTCCAACTCAAAATATTTGCTGGGGTCTGCTCTGCTAGGACTGTGGGGTTAGACATTGGCAGAACGATTGGTCGCTCACAGCCAGCGTGCATCGACTCAATAATTGCTTGAGTGAATGAACCGGTTTGGGCAGAGGTGCCCACCAACATGGTGGGGTGCAGGTTTGCCACAACCTCGGCCAAACCGAGCTTGCCATCTTTGGAACGCCAAGACTCAACTGCAGCAGGGTCTTTGGCATAGGGCACCTGGTAGCTATGTAGGTCGTCCATCTGACTTGTGAGGAGCCCCGGTCGGTCAATCAAGTAGATCCGCTCAGCGGCCTGTTCGGCGCTCAGGCCGTCTTGTTGCATGGCCAAGCAAATCAGGTCTGCAATGCCAACCCCAGCAGAGCCGGCTCCAAATACGACAATTTGTTGGCTGGTAAGCGAGCCACCCGAAACTCGAACGCCCGAGAGGGCGCAAGCCAATCCCACCGCCGCCGTGCCTTGGATATCGTCATCAAAGGTGCATAACTGCTTGCCGTAACGGGCAAGAATTCCGCGAGCTTGTGGGGCAGCAAAATCCTCCCAATGAAGTATCGCGTTCGGGAAACGCTTACTAGCACTTGCCACATAGGTGTCGATAAAATTGTCGTACTCTTCGCCACGCACCCGTGCGTGCTTCAGGCCAAGGTATCGAGGGTCGGTCAGGAGCGACTCTCGATTAGTGCCCACGTCAAGACCGACAGCGAGTACCCGAGTTGGGTCGATTCCTGCGGCCACCGAATAGACGGCGAGTTTTCCAATAGCGATGTCTACACCACCAACGCCCCAATCTCCGATGCCTAAGATTGCCTCTGCGTCAGAGGCCACAATGAGATCAATATCATCGGCACCAAGTCCAGTTGCGGCTAGTGCTTGGTCAATTTCGTCGGTGGCTTTTACGTTGAGGTAGACGCCTCGTGGGCGACGGAACATGTGGCTGAACTGTTCAATGGCAGTTCCAACCGTGGGCGTATACACAATGGGAAGCATCTCTTCGATGTGTTCGCCAAGCAAAGCGTAA
>JBIKPA010000254.1:0-3671 GCA_044357715.1 Microthrixaceae bacterium | reverse complement strand
TTTTGCAGTTCGACGAACCTCGACGATGTAGGCCTTGACACGGTCTCCAGGCTCTGGGCGCTCGTAGTTGACCTGCTCTGATTGCGGAAGAAGCGCCTCGACCCTGCCAAGATCCAACAGGGTGTAGCGAGAGTCGGACTGCTGAATAATTCCGGTGACGATGTCACCCTCTCTGCCTGCATACTCCTCGTACTTCTGCTCCCGCTCGGCCTCACGAATTCTTTGAGTCATGACCTGTCGAGTTGTGGTGGCAGCAATACGGCCGAAGTCATCAGGAGTCACATCAAACTCCTCGCCATAGGGCTCGCCATCCTCATCAACCTCTTGAGCAAATACTCTGATTTCAAAGGTCTCGGTATCGATGCTCACCCAAGCAAACCCAAGTGCATCGGGCTGCTTCTTGTAAGCCGTGGTTAGCGCTTCGGCAAGAGCCGAGTACAACGTATCTACCGAGATATTTCGCTCGGTTGCTAGTGCTTGTAGCGCTTCATTCATTTCTGAGCTCATGAGACTGCCTCACTGTGGGTTGTGAACTTCTGGGTTGTGAACTTCTGGGTTGTGAACCTGTGGGCTATGAAGATCGGGGCTGTGAACTTCTGCCGGTGGACGCTTGTTCGAATCATGCTTCCTCTGCCGATGGCGTTGCCTTGCTGGGCTTCTTGGCAGCATTGCTTGGCTTCTTCGACGGACTGCCTGACTTTTTGGACTTTGATGAGCTGCCAGGACGAGACCCCTTCCCCGGCTTTGGTGCAGCATCTCCAACAAAATGGGTCCGCGCCCGCTCGATATCGCTCAGATTCAGAATCCGGCTCGTGCCATCAGCAAATCGAACCTCGCAGGTGGTCTCATCAGATGCAACGAGAGTCCCATCGACTCGACGCTCCCCCTCTACCGCTGGGCGGGTCTTGATCTTTACCTCACGGCCAATCGCACCTGCAAAGTGCTGCGGAGTTCTAAGGTTACGCTCCAGCCCAGGGCTCGAGACTTCTAATGTGTACGCGCTAGAAATGATGTCTGCCTCATCTAAGAGGTTCGAAATCCCCCGGGTAGCCTGAGTTATTGCCCCAAGGTCGATACCACCGGGTCGATCAATCAGAACACGCAGGTTTCCGCCCGAGAATTCGAGGTCATACAAACTCAGCTCCAGTTCAGCGAGAACCGGGGCGATGAGAACGCCAAGGCGCTCAGCTTGTGCACTCATATTGTTCTCCAATCTGTCCGATGCTTCGATGAAGTAGGGAATCTTGTTTCGTAACGCGCTCCGCCCGACCGCAGCCAAGACGAGCGAACCCAATCTCAACTGTCAGGCGCTCCTACTTTTCAGCACCATAGAAAAGGCGCGGGCAACGCCCACGCCTTCCGGACTTCCGGAAAACATGAACTATAGGCGAACGAGGGGTGCCAACGGTAGAACCGACCCAGAATGGGCAGAACAACGAGGAAATCTGCCTCTGGTTCCTAGAGGATCAAACAAGAATCAGTAAGAACGCGCTACTAGCGCCATCGCTCCCGGCTCGTCATCAGATTGTGGAAGGCCACCGTCCGCGCTTTGCAAACAACGTACCGTGATCGCGTCTTTGCCAAGCTGTTCTATTCCACCGTCTGCGAGTGCAGCCCAAGGAATTCTCGCAAAGCCTGTACTAGCAGCCTCGCGTGCCTCGCCAACGGTGGTGACATCAACGGTTCGCGCGCTTCTGTCTGCAAGCGACTCACTGAGCATTGCACTCTGAATCTCTTCGAGCATGACAGAAGTTCGACTCGTGAGCTCACCCAATTCGCAGGGAATCTTCTCGCCGGTATCTCTTCGGGCGATTACCACGCGTCCTTCCCCTAGGTCTCTCGGACCCACCTCGATGCGAAGGGGAACGCCCTTGAGTTCCCAGTCAGTGGCACGGCGCCCGAACCCAGTTGCAACCTGAGCATCAATGCGTGCGCGGACCCCAGTCTGTGTGAGCCCGTCGAGCAGGTCACGAGCAACCTGCGTGACGGATCCGTCCTCATCCTTTACTACGAGGACCACAGCTTGAACCGCCGCCACCCTTGGCGGAACTCGAAGCCCCGCATCATCACCATGCGCCATGATCAACCCGCCCATCATGCGAGTCGACACACCCCAAGAGGTTGTCCAACAAAGTTGACGCTCACCATTTTCGTCTTGGAACCCAATATCAAATGCCCGAGCGAAGTTTTGCCCCAGCTCATGACTCGTGCCCATCTGCAAGGCTTTGCCATCTCGCATCATTGCTTCGCAGGTCAGCGTGTTAGTGGCTCCCGCAAAGCGCTCCTGTGGGATTTTGCGACCGGTGAAGACAGGTATTGCTAAGACGTTCACCATGAAGTCCTCGTATACCTCATGCAGGATTCGGGCAGCGTAGCTAGCAGCATCCTGTTGGCTTGCATGAGCACAGTGGCCCTCTTGCCACAGGAACTCACTCGTGCGAAGAAAAAGTCTCGGCCGAAGTTCCCAACGAACAACGTTGGCCCACTGGTTCAAGAGTAAAGGTAGATCTCGATAGGACTGAATCCACTTTGACATGTATTCGCCAATGACTGTCTCTGAGGTTGGTCGAACCACCACAGGCTCGTCGAGCTCTTTGCCGCCGCCATGGGTCACGATGGCAAGCTCAGGGCTAAACCCCTCTACGTGCTGAGCTTCTTTTTGCAAGTAGCTCTCGGGAATGAACAATGGGAAATAGCAATTCTCGGCCCCGGCTTCCTTGATGCGTGCATCAACCTCGGCAACCATGCGCTCCCAGATTGCATACGCGTAGGGCCGAATCACCATCGTTCCCCGAACAGGGCCGTTCTCGGCCAATTGTGCCTTTGTGAGGATGTCTTGATACCAACGTGGGAAGTCATCGGCTTGAGGGGTCAGGATCGGGGGCTTTGCCATAGGGGTGGATCGTAGTGTCGCTCAACCCACACAGTGAGTTTCGAGATCACCCGTGCCGTACTCTGACGAGATGAACCTCTTCAGCCGTCCTGTGCGAACTGTGGGCGCAGCATCACTTGGATTGGGGGTAGCAGCCTTGGCCTCGGCAGTTGCCGTCCATGTTGCTGGCACCCGGATTCAACGTGCCCGGGACCCACGAATAGATGATTTGCTAGACATCAATGTTGAAGTCAAGCACCACTATGTGCCTACTCAAGACGGAGCTTCGATTCATGTGGTTGAACGAGTTCAACGGGCAAAGGGTTCAAGGCCTCACAGCCAAAATCAGCCCGTTTTGCTGCTCCACGGAGTGACGCTTCAGTGGTGGGTTTGGGGTGCGCAGTTCAATACCCTAGAAGACCAGCATCGCGTGCTGGCCTGGGATATGCGAGGCCACGGAGAATCCACGGTGGGCAGCGCTGGCGTGACAATGGAGGCAATAGCTCAAGACCTTTCGCAGGTCCTTGAGTACCTAGATCTGACCAATACCCTAGTTGTTGGTCATTCAATGGGCGGAATGGCATTAGGTGCCTTCTGCGCCGAATATGGCGAGGTGGCGCATAGGCGAGTTTCTGGTCTGATGTTTCTAGCAAGCAGCGCTGCCACCATGGCAATGCCTGCTCTCAGCGGAGGAGCTGTTGGCATTCTTCAGTTGCTTGGATCAACCAGATTTGATCTACGCCAACCCGATCCTGGCCGAGTATGGCGCAAGAACAACTTGTCGGTCGTTCTCGTTCGT
>JBIKPA010000067.1:0-12798 GCA_044357715.1 Microthrixaceae bacterium | reverse complement strand
CATCGGAAATGAAGAACGAGTACACCACCGAGATTCTCGACTGGATGCAAGGTATGCAACAAGATGGCCTTCTGAAGGCCTACCCCTACGCAGCGGGAATCGATCAGTTCTTGGCTATGGGCAACCAGAGCTCCTCAATTCTCATCGATGGGTCCCGGGCGATCACCACGGTTAATGCAATCGTGCAAAACTCGTACACGGGCGACGCGGTGGAGGGTGCCGGCTCAGTAGACAGCGCCGCGCTGGCCGGACTCGACCTTGGCGTAGGGCTTGTACCCGGCTTGAAAGCAGCTGGCCAAGGCGCAGTTTGGGGATCGGCCGCCTACCTTGTGGCCGGCCCAGAGGATGCAAAGATCGCGGCCGGTTGGGATTTCATGAAGTTCTTCAACTCAACCCCGGTGCAGGTGGATTGGACTCTCCAAGGCTCCTACCTTCCTGTGTCTACTGCGGTGCAAGAAGATCCAACCATCGTGGATTACTTTGCCAATAACCCCGCTGGTAAGTGGCTTGGTATTGCCAACCAGCAACTCCTCGGACTTGATCCGGAGTTTCCCGGCCCAGTCATTGGCCCTTATAACCAGTACCGGTCTGGAATCCACAAGCTGCTTGAAGGCGTCGTCCTTGGCGGGGATGACCCAGCAACGGCGCTGTCTGAGTTCAACACCAAGTTCCAGTCAGATCTAGATGTGTATGCGAGCGAGGTTGCCGAATAGCGCTACACCGAGCCGCACCATTGACCAGTGCGGTTGAGCGAGTCCGAGTTCACCTTGAATTCGCCTAGAACCGACAATTGCTTTGCGCAGGGCAACTAGCTTGAGGATCGATAGTCGGCGCTGTGCCAGCAGCGTAGAGGTACTGTGTGCCAGTCACAGGCCTGCCGGATCTCAAACACAGGAGAACTGCTAGATGCAGAATCAGTCCAATCCTCGCTCGCTCAGCTCATTGAAGTCTCGGCAGTTTCGGGCCAAGCCCCGGACTCATCTCGGTGCGGCGCTCCTTCTGCTGCTCGCACTGTTCGCTTTTTCCTGCGGGGGTTCAGACGGCGAATCAACATCAGAAAGCTCAAGCAGTGGCGATGCTGCGCTTTGCCCAGTTGCTGCGCTTGACAAGGCGGACGGGCCAGTCAACATAACCATCTGGCACGCGTGGATCGGACTCACTGCAAAGACCCTTCAGAGCATTGCCGACTCCTACAACAAGAGCCAAACCAAGGTTGTGCTCGAGGTAGAACCGCAGGGGACCTACGAGGAACTTCTGAAGAAGTACCAAGATGCGCTCGGGGATCCAGCGTCACTTCCCGACATCGTGCTGAGTGAAGACACCACGACTCAGTTCATGATTGATTCCGAGTCAATCGTGCCTGCTCAAGATTGCATAGCGGCCGATGACTCAGCAGCAGCTATCTACAAAAATATTCTTCCAGCGGTCATTAGCGGATACACCGTGGATGATGTGCTCTGGCCAGCAGCGTTCTCGGTCAGCCAGCCGGTGCTCTACGTGAACCAGACCCACTTGGCTGCTGCAGGCCTTGACTCTGCACCGGCTGCGTTGCCCACAACCTTGGCCGAGCTTCGAACGGCGGCAGAAAAAATCAAAGCCGCACAGATTCCCGGTGTAGAACAACCCCTCGTACTACGCGTCGACTCGTGGTACCTCGAGCAGGCACTCTCTGGAATTGAGCAGCCTGTTGTGAACAACAGCAACGGTCGTTCGGGCTTGGCCACAAAGTCAGAACTCATCAGCGATCCCACAACCGAGGTCTTTGAATGGTTCCAGGCCATGCAAAAAGATGGCCTGCTCAAAGCAGTCCCCTACTCAGACTCGTTTGGGCAACTCTTTGCTATGGCTCTTCAAACCTCGTCGATGCTCATTGATACCTCAACTGCAATCACCTCGGTCAATGCAGCGATTGAGGGGACTCTAAAGAATGAAGATATTGGTGCAGCCGACCTAGGAATCGACCTTTCGGCGGTGAAGTTCGACACTCTCAAAATTGGTGTCGGACTCAACCCGGGCCTACAAGAATCAGGTGTCGGCCAGATTGGTGGTGCAGGCTGGTACATGGTCAACAGCACCAAGGAAGCCTCGATTGCAGCAGCTTGGGACTTCATGAAGTACTTCAATGAGACACCACAGCAAGTTCGATGGACTCTTGAAGGCTCCTACCTGCCTGTATCGGAAACTGCCCGTGAAGACCCTGCGCTTCTCGCTGCGTTCCAAGACTCACAGCGCGGGCAATGGCTTGCGGTGGCCTCGGACGGCCTCGTCAACCTAGACCCAGACTTTCCTGGCCCAGTGATTGGGCCCTACAACGAGTTCCGATCAATCACCCGCGGAGCCCTCGAGAAGGTCACCACGGGCAGCGGCGATGTTGCTGCAGTCATCGCTACTGCCAACACAGAGTTCCAAGCCTCTCTTGACCAGTACGCAAGCGAAGTCGGCGGCTAAATCAGGTTGAGCCTGCGACTCATATCGCTGCAGAATCGGTGCTCAGGGTCTGCGGCGTTACGAACCTGACGCCACTCATCAAGGCGCGGATACATAGCTGGAACTAGTTCCGGGCGAACCCGGCTGTCCTTTGCTAAGTACACACGACCCTGGGCTTGCACCACTAGCTCATCTAGCTCATCCAAAAGGCGGTCAAGGTTTGCCGCTACGGGAATGTCGAGTGCCAAGGTCCACCCCTTTGTGGGGAACGACAGTGGAGCGATGTTCCCCGGACCAAATCGTTTCAACACCGCAAGAAACGACGAGGCTCCAGCTGCAGAAAGACGCTCAACTGTGGTTCGAACCACATCGGTTGCCTCATCAGGAACCGCAAACTGCCATTGCAAGAATCCGCGCTGGCCGTAGAGCCGATTCCAATCCTCAATCATGTCGAGGGGGTGAAAGAACGCTTCGATGCTCGAAATATGGTCGCGCTTTTTCTTCGGTGCTTTGCGGTACCACAACTCGTTGAATGCACGAATCGTCAGTCGGTTGAGTAGCCCAGAGGGAAACAAGTCCGGTGGCGAAATCAACTGATGCGGAGCGTACTTATAGGGGTCATGATGGCCGGCGGCTAGTGCCTCTTCACGAGTAGCAAAGCGACCACGCTCCAAAATCGAACGTCCCATATGAGCACCCGTGGCAATGAGGTCGATCCATGCAACTGAGTAGTCATAGTGCTCATCGCCTTCACGCATAAGCGACATCACGCCATCAAGGTCATCGGTGCGGTCTGTGTCGACCACCACAAAGCTTGATCCAATCGGTGACATCTGAACTGTTGCGTCCACCACAATGCCAGTCAGTCCCATTCCACCGATGGTCGCCCAGAACAACTCCGGCTCTTGAGTCGGAGAGAGTTCACGGACTGCACCGAAACCATCAATCAGGCGAAGCGACAGAACATGGCTACCCCATGAGCCCTTGATGTGGTGATTCTTCCCGTGAATATCTGCAGCTATCGCCCCGCCAACAGTCACCGACCGAGTTCCTGGAGTGACCGGAACAAACATGCCGAGCGGGACAAACCATTTCATCAACTCGTCCAAGCTCGTTCCAGCGAGAACTCGCACCTGTGAGCGTGCAATGTCGACATCAAGAATCCCAGATCGTGCTGTGCCATTGAGGACCAAGCCGCCTGCATTCTGAGCGCAATCCCCGTAACCACGGCCAAGGCCGCGGGCAATGATTCCTCTGTTGTTCACAGACTGAACGGCACTGACAACTTCATGGTCGCTCCGTGCCTGCACCAAGTCGGCCAATGTTGGCGAAGTGCGCCCCCACCCAACAAGCAGTTTCTGTTCGATCTCCGACTCTGGCGAAGTCATCCGTAAATCCCGATTGCTAGAAGCGCCACCCACAGCACTCCCATAAGCTGCATCAACCGATCATGAAGGATGACATCCTCTGGCGCGGAGCCTTTACCTTGATCGACCAAGAGCGCGTACTGAAGCACCGCAATCAGAAATGGGATGATCGATATCTGCGCCCAAGGCGAAGCATCATCAAGATCTGCTCGCTCCACCGCCCACATGCAGTAACTCATCACCAGCGCTGCAACCGACACTGCCCGCAGAAAGCCTAAAAACTCAAGGCTGTACGCCCCGAGCGTTGGGCGAAGTTCGGCTGCACGGTCTCCTAGTTCTTTCTTCTCTGCAAACCGCTTGGCAGACGCAATAAAGAGCGAGCCAAACAAAGAGATGATCAAGAACCAATCAGAAACATCAACCTCGGCCGCAAACGCTCCGCCTAAAAGCCGCAAAATAAATCCAGCGGACAGAATCACCAAATCAAGAATGGGGATGGTTTTCAGGAACAGTGAGTAACTCGTGGTGAGGACTGCGTACAGGCCAACCACCAGAGTGATCTGAGGATTATCGAGCCAAGCAACTCCTAACCCACCCACAAAAAGAACCAAAGCCATGGCAATACCCAAGGGAATTGGTACAACACCAGCAGCTATCGGACGATTGCACTTGGTGGGGTGCTGACGATCTGACTCAACATCGAGGATGTCATTGAGAAGATACGTAGCCGAAGACACCATACAAAACGCCACAAACCCAATGACGGTGAGTTTGAGACGGTAGGGCTCTGTAATGACCCCCGCCGCCGCTGGCGCAACGAAAACTAGAACGTTTTTAGGCCACTGCTTTGGCCGGCACGCCTTGAGCATGCCAACGGGCAAGCTGGTCTTTTTAGGCGTCTTGGTCAACTGTTCGGCCACAACGCCCCTTTCTGGTCGCCATCATGATGAGCACATGCGGTGATATCGCTAGGTTTTGAGCATACAGAGACTCAATGTCTTTTCGGAATCATTGAGGTATCCGGCGAGGAAACCCCTAGGTGCGCTAGTTGAGTATTTTCAGCGTGGTCGGCCCGGCAGAACGACTAGGTCAACTAGAACTCCAAGCTGCAGCAGGCTTGGAGGAGGTCCAAGTTCACCGAACCATGCTGGCGGACCGATTTGCCACCAAGCAAAGCTCTCTGCGAAATCACCGCAGCCACTAGCAAAATCGGCGCCGCCCGGGCCCACAAACCAAGGCACTCCCGATCCCAACTTTCTCGCAGACATCCATGCTCGCCGGTCTCCGTCATCAAAGAAGGTCAGATCTACCGCATGGCCAATTTCATGAGCCACCACGTGCGCCAAGCTCACAGCGGTATCACCATTTCGCAGGTAAACCTCGATCAGGCGATCATCGGGGTAGGTCATACCTCGGTAGCCCGTTCGAGCACCAACAAAGCGCAGTTCCCAGCCTTTCAGTGAGTTCTGCCAGTCATATTGAATGAGTCCCAATGCCTGAGAAGCCAGCGCACGGTCCTGTGGGGATGCCAGATTCTCTACGGCTTGAGCAGCTCCAGGCTCAGCCACAGGTGGTGCGGGTTGATTTGGAGTTGGCAGATCAGGGATTGTTGATGACTGCGCAGCAGCGCCCGATTCAACTGTTCCTAGCGACAGGCTGCTCGGAGGCGAGACCTGATTCTCCGTTACCGGGGAAGGCACCGCGATGGAAGAATTCTGCACAGTCTCGGGGTACTCAGCAACACCGGAAGCAGATGCTTCAGCCGGCATCTCGCCTGGGGCAGCTTCTGAGCTGGAAGACTCTTGACTAATGGCTTGCCTGGGATAGTTGCCAATCTGCGAGGTGACCTCTACTGTCCCGGCCTGCGATCCACTGGCGTTACACGCGCCAAGCAGACAGCTTGCGCATGCGACCGGAACGAGCAACGCTCGAATCGCCCGTCGAGAGATTCCAGAACTCAACACCGACACGAGGTTAGCCGGATCAACCTATGGCGATTCAGCAAGAGCAATCGCCAAGGCCCTGCGCACGGACTCCTCGGAACAGTCCTTCAGGCTCCGACCCTGAGCTGCTCGAAACAGGCGATCGTTTACAGCTCTCCCAATACCTGCTGATTGCGTTGGGTGCACCAGCAGAAGCTTTGCATCTGTTGCATCAGCCTCACGCAGCAATTGATACAGGTTGCGAGCCGCTTCAATCTGGTCATGAGGAATCTCTACGCTCCGTGCCGTCACACCTTTGTCGCCAAGAGCCTGTATCAGGTGCTGAGTCAACGACTCCTCCCCCTCGACAAGCAGCAGTGGCGTCCGGGGCGAGTAATGCCGCAAGAACAGTCCCGGTGCGGGTGCATTCGTTGTCTCTGCAGCGACGACTCGGTCGACATAGGTGATCTGACCGAGCACCGCGCTCAACTCCTCCAACGTGACCCCACCCGGACGCAACAATTTGGGCACGGCTCCCGACAGGTCAACCACTGTTGACTCAACCCCCATGGTGGTTGGGCCGCCGTCTAGTAGCAGGTCATACTGCCCGGCGAGTTCACTCACTACATGACCCGCGCTACTTGGACTGATGCGACCAAAACGATTTGCAGATGGCGCGGCAACTGCGAATCCCGTTTCAATCAGCAAGGCCTGAGCAACAGGATGCGAAGGAATTCGCACTGCAACTGTCGGTTGGGAAGCAGTTATCAGATCAAGAACATCTGGGTGACGAGGAAGCACCAATGTGAGTGGTCCTGGCCAGAACCGGGCGGCCAACTCGACTGCGTCCTCGGGAAACTCCGAGACCAACTCGTGCACCTGCTCGACCCGAGCAACATGAAGGATGAGCGGATCTGTCAGTGGCCGCCCTTTTGCCAAGAAAACATCAGAAATTGCTTTCGGATTGCTGGCCCGAGCACCAAGGCCGTAGACGGTTTCCGTTGGAAAGGCCACCAGGGCGCCGCTGTCAAGGAGTTCAGCCGCGTACCGAATCACATCTGGCTGAGGGGATTGTGCACTCACCTTGCGGTATTCGGCCAAGCGGCTTTGATCAGAGCTGGGATTCGAGAACCCCTCCGAACGTGCAGACATCTCACCATTCTGACTCACCGCAAAGGCCGGTGCTACCCGATGAGCGTGACTCGCCCAGCTAGATTTGATAGATGCCACGTACTCAGTCGCCCCTCGCTAGACGGAGCATGCTCGTGAAGGTCCTGCTGCTCATCGGCGTGAGCATCTTCGCTGGACTGATCAGCGCCCCGCCCGCCGGAGCGAAAGACCCCAACGACGCACAGGCAGGACAACGCCTGCCCACTCGAGGCCCCGTCAAATCCAACTCGGTACCAAAGGCGGAGCGCGACGTAAATCTAGTGGATGGCCTACTCAGGGGTGTCCCCATCGTGGAGGGCGACTTCGCGGACCCATTTGCACTTGCCGAGCGAGACGCGCTCTACATCTATGCAACGAATACGGTCGACGCGAATATTCCGGTCATTCGCATCCGAAAGAACCAACTCTTCAAGGCTCAATACCTTGGCGATGCGCTTCCCACACTGCCCTCGTGGACTGTCAAGGGGTTTCAATGGGCACCTTCAGTTTGGGCTGCTCCAGATGGCAGCTTCGTGATGTACTACACCACCCCATCTTCTGCTGGTTTTGGCAATAAACAATGCATTTCTCGAGCAACGAGTAGTGACCCAGCCGGCCCATTCGTGGATAACTCGACCGAAGCCTTTATCTGTCCGCTCAGCGAGGGCGGAGCAATCGATGCCTCCATCTTTGTTGATACCAACGATGCCCTCTACTTGATCTGGAAGAGCGACGGAAATTGCTGCAACTTGGCCACAGTGATCTACTCGCAGCCGCTCACTTCAGACGGGCTCAGCGTGGCCGGGCCGCCGGTGGAGTTGATCACGGCAAGCCAGCCATGGGAAGACAACCTTGTAGAAGGCCCTTCGATGATTCGAAAGGGCGCCACCTATTACCTGTTCTACTCAGCAAACCAATGGGACACGACTAACTACGCAATCGGCGCTGCCACCTGCACCTCGGTATCTGGCCCGTGTACCAAACCAGAGGACAAGCCATGGATGGATTCCGGTACCTTCTCGAAAGGGCCAGGTGGTCAAGAGTTCTTTGAGTCTGCTGGTAAACCGGGAATATGGATGGTGCATCACGGTTGGCTGCCGAATCAGGCTGGTACGCCTGACGGCCAGCGCCGGCTCTACCTTGACAAACTCGGATTCCAACAAGGCGACACACTCCCCACCCGCACCGGTAAAGCCGCCGCAGCTGAGGCACTCGTTCAGGACGCCTTGATTGTAGGCCTCGTCTTGGCAGTGATGATCGGCCTCTGGTTCCTGGTGAGGTCGCTGCTACGTCGGCGTAAACAAAAATCAGCTGCCTGAAGCTGGCGAGACAAAGCGGATATCCAGCGAACGTAGATAGGTATGCAGCCCCGCATCTTGCACGGGAAGCAAATAGGCAGCAGAACCCGACTCGTTGTAGTGGGCGTGCCAGAGGCCTGGCGGCGTCACGAAGGCTCCACCCGACTCCCAGTCCACCCGCTTTGGTTTTTCGATCTCCCCCTCGGCATTCACCGTCGCGCCCACAAGGGTGAAGCACCCTGGCTCGCATTCAACGATCAAGTCGAGCGCCACTGACTGGTGGCGGTGCGGCTTTTGAACTGCGCCGATTGGCAACAGCCCAAACATGGCCCACAGCACATGAGTAATGGTGAGTGTTTGAGTCTGCGGCGCAGTACCCAGCAAAACGCTCAGCCGGTTCCGATCCATGGCGCGCGGATCGCTAGCAATGAGATCAAGTTCGTGACGAATTCGTTCAGCAGGAAACCGCGTCGGCGAGAAGCGAGTCGAACTGGGTGCCACTCCCAAGTAATGCATAAGTGGTTCATCCGTCACCCAATACAGAACGGCTCGCTTCTCAGCAGAATGAACAACCGAGGCAGACATCGGCAGCACAATGACATCCCCCTCAGCCCAGTGAAGTTGCTGCCCCTCAAATGCGCTTTTTCCTGAACCCGAAAGCACATAGAACAACTGAGAGGTTGCCAGCGCGTCGGTACTCAAGGACTCCCCCGCTTGAATCAGCACAAAGGCGGCTTGTAACGCAGGACTCGTCGCAGGCCATGGGGTATTCAGCTCAGTCGAGAGGTCAAGCACCTCAACAGTGGTGTCCAACCCGCTATGGAGAGCGGCAGAGAAGGTTCTGATGGGAACCTTCGAGGTGATGCCGGCACCGATCGGGTTCGCCGCACGCGAATACTCAAAGTACTGAGCATCTCCAGACCAATCAGCCTCGGCTTGACCCACCCGAAGGCCACCTGACGCATCGCTGCCTAAGTTGTTCACGTTTGTGACACCAGGCCTAGGTCGTCAACAGACGGGTTCACACCGGTCGAGGCGATAAGAACGTTCCGCATAGACTTTCCCCCCACACAGCCATATCAGGTACGCCGGGAAGACCAAGGCTGCGAAGTTCCTCGGCCACCGAAGATGTTCCCAGTTCCATCTGGACAAGGCTAGGAGAAATCACTCCGGCCCCGAGTTCAATGGTGAGCGGCAATTCAGTTGGCACTCCGTTGAGATACGAGAACGTGACCGTCTCTGTCGATGAAGGAACCTCTGCCGTCTGCACGCGAGGAAGGGTCAACTTCATGGTGGGCTCGCCGCCCATGACCAAGTCGATCACGACAGAATCTTCGGTGTACACAAAGCTCAAGCCCTCAACCGTCTTTGGCAAGCCGAGCACTTGGTTGCCAGCCTTCATGGTGAACTCTTGATTCACCGGCATCCGATAGACAAAGGCACCGACTCGCTCAGGCTGACCGGTCGGATATGTGAGTAACCCGAAATTCACTTCGTTGTAGTCGCCCCAAGGGTTCTGCACGTAGTCAACGACAGCCAGCAGGAACATTGCAGATCCTGGAGCCACCTCGAACACTTCAAAACCATCTCCCGGGAGGAGTGCCTGAGCCGCTTCAAGAGGAACGGTGTACGTCAACGTTGCCTGATGCATCTCGTCAACCACCATCGGAAAGTCGATGGACACCCCATCAATTTCTCCCCAGTGATGAGTAGTGGCAGCATTGGATGAGTTCATTTCGCACTCCAAGTAGTCAACGTTGCCCGCATCGTACCGGGCCAGAGAGGTATCTCATGACCGTGGTATTGATCGTTTCTCTCGTGGGCGTTGTTGCAATTGGCATCTTTGCATTCGTCCGATCAGCCAAAGACAGCACCACCAAGAAGACCGGAAGCAAGTAGCACCACGCTGCCCTACTCCAGTTCTGCCCGCCGTTGCGCCCTCTGCCCATTACCATCTACATCGTGAGTCCCGCCGCCCAACCGACATTGCCACAGCAAAAAAACGGCCAGACCTCAGGCGACCTCTACGAGTGTGAGCAACGGCTCAGCGAATCTCTTCAGAAGCTGTCCCGTGTGGTCGTGGCATTCTCTGGAGGCGTGGATTCAGCACTTCTGGCTTACTCTGCCCTTGCTTGCCTCGGACCGGACAAGGTGCTCGCCGTGACCGCTGACTCGGACTCACTTGCTCAGGGCGAACTCGAGCACTGCGGCACTACTGCTGCGCGCTGGGGATTGCCTTGGCTCTCCGTTCAAACCCAGGAATTTCACAACCCTGCGTACCTTGTCAATGGCGCAGACCGCTGTTTCTGGTGCAAGGACGCTCTCATGGACGCACTCAATCCCGTTGCCGAGCAGCGAGCCGCCAGCGTGGTTCTCGGAGTCAACGTTGACGACCTTGGAGACCATCGCCCCGGCCAGCTTGCAGCTCAAGAACGCGGAGCACTGTTTCCGCTCGTAGAAGCCGGACTGGACAAAGCGAGCATCCGTGCGCTCGCTTTGCACTACGGACTTGAGGTTTGGGATCGCCCTGCTATGCCTTGTCTTGCGTCTCGCATTCCCTACGGTACGGCTGTGAGCGTTGCGTTACTCCGTAGCGTCGACCGGGCCGAGGCAGCTGTGCGTGGTTTCGGTTTCAGCGATGTAAGAGTTCGCCATTATGGCGAGACAGCACGAATCGAGGTACCCGTGTCAGAGCTAGCAGCTGCTGTCGCTCTGTCTGAACAACTTGTGGCCGCTTTGACAGCCTTAGGGTTTAGCTACGTCACGTTGGATCTTGCCGGATTGAGATCCGGCAATCTGAACCAAGCTCTCTTGCCCACAGGCAGCTCGTCGTGAGCAGCACGGGTCAGAGAGAACCTTCAAAGGTTGAGGACCTGGGCCACAGTAAAATCGATGTTGACCGCATGCGAAGACTAGGCATTCCCGAGGCAGTCTTCGCTGCCGGGAAAACTGTGGATCAGTGCGTCGAGATTGTCTCTCGCCTGCTTGGGCAGACCAATCACCCCGTGGTTGTTACTCGCAGCACAGCTGAGCAGCGAGCGGCATTAGGTGGCCTTGCCCCTCAGTCCATGCAATCAAACACTCTGAGCTGGCAACACAGCTCAGTCATGGCCGTGAATCCGGTTGTGATTGTTTCTGGTGGAACCTCTGATCAGTCAGTAGTTGACGAAGCCCAAGTCACCCTGCAAGCACTCGGTGCACCGACCAAGGTCGTTCAAGATGTCGGAGTCGCTGGATTGCACAGGCTCTTAGATTCTCTTGACGGT
Source organism: Microthrixaceae bacterium (assembly GCA_044357715.1). Taxonomy (GTDB): domain Bacteria; phylum Actinomycetota; class Acidimicrobiia; order Acidimicrobiales; family Microtrichaceae; genus IMCC26207. The sequence goes on along the minus strand of JBIKPA010000067.1, from coordinate 1,369 downwards.
ATCTCTGAGGCTTCTGTAGTCATCGTGGTGGCCGGCATGGAAGGTTCACTCAGCACGGTGCTAACTGGCCTCGTGCCAAACCCAATCATCGCAGTGCCAACCTCTGTGGGATATGGCAGCAGTTTGGAAGGCATCACGGCAATGTTGTCTGCCATGGCCTCTTGCGCTCCGGGCATGAGCGTGGTGGGAATCGACAACGGCTACGGCGCAGCCTGTGCTGCCATGCGGATTCTGAATCTGAGATCTGAGATCTGAATGCTTTCCGCAGGCTCGCTCCAAACAGAAATCGAGTACTGAATGACTTCCTCGCTCTGGATCAACCCTGCGTTGGGTGTGGCGGGCGATATGGTGCTCGGTTCGCTGTTCGACCTTGGCGCTGATCAGGCATGGGTTCGCTCCCAGCTTGCTGCAATTGAACTTCCCGGCTGGTCTTTGGAGGTGTCCCCCACTCACCGTCGAGGCCTAGTTGCCACAGCCGTAGATGTGCAGGTTCTGAGTCATGATCATCACCGGCCTTGGTCCCAGATTGATGCCATGTTGAGCAGTGCAGCGCTTGACTCTCGAGTAGCAGAGGGCGCTCGAAAGAGCTTCTGGCTGCTTGGGACAGCCGAGGCCAAAGTGCATGGCATAGCGCTTGATCAGGTTCATTTTCACGAGGTCGGCGCAGTGGATGCCATCATCGATATTTTGGGGTCCTGGGCAGCGCTGGTTTCACTCGGAGTGGCGCAAGTGCATTCGGGACCCATTGGCTTGGGAACCGCCACGCAAAGAATGGCGCATGGAATCATTCCGGTGCCTGCCCCTGCCACCCTCGAACTGTTGGTTGGCATTCCCACTGTTCCGGTGGATTGGGATTCAGAAACTGCCACTCCCACTGGAGTTGCGCTGCTTGCCGCAATGGTTGACACCTGGGGGAACATCCCAGCGGGGATTATTGAACGAACAGGGCGCGGCGCAGGGAGCAAAGACCCCGATTCCCATGCAAACGTGGTCACAGCAGTGCTCCTCAACGCTGCGGCTCAACCGGAACCAGCAGGGGAATGGTTCACCTCAACGATGATCGAGACCAACCTTGACGACATCACTCCCGAGATCCTTGGGCATGTACTGACCGAGCTCGTAGCGCTTGGGGCCGACGATGCTTGGGTTACCCCGATCACCATGAAGAAGTCCCGCTCAGCGCATCAGCTGAGCGTGCTCTGCAAGCCGGAGCTTGCACCGCAAATTGTTGAGTTCATCACGAGCGAAACCGCAACTCTTGGGTTTCGCCAGTGGGACCTCACCAAACGTGAACTCCCCCGCACGATGCACACGATCAGCCTTCATGGCTACCCCGTGCGTATCAAGGTTGGGCCACACGGCGCAAAGC
>JBIKPA010000253.1:0-3706 GCA_044357715.1 Microthrixaceae bacterium | reverse complement strand
ACAGGCGCAAGGCACTGCTGATCAGGTGACGGTGACAGGCAAAGTTTCCTCTCGGGAGTATCAAGACTGGCTTGCAGAAACCACAATCGCAGTGCAGCTGCGCCTGTTCAGCAATGGTGAATCATCAGCATCGGTTGGGGAGACTCTGGCAGCAGGGATTCCCACTGTGGTGACCGACATGGGAACCTTCTCGGAGTACCCCGATGACACGGTGGTCAAACTGCCGCGGAATATCTCCCGACTCGAATTAGCGAAGGCGCTGAGCGACCTGCTCGCGGATGAACCCCGATTGGCTGCATTGTCAGCAGCGGGAAGGGCTTACGCTGCAAGGAACACCTACCAACTCGCTGCCAAGAAATTGGTGTCCGAGCTTGCACCGCCCACAGCGAACTCGGGCACCTGAGCTACCACCTGCTAGAACGAGTGGCTATGAAGGGTCTGATTTTGTCCGGCGGAGCCGGAACCCGGCTGAGGCCGATCACGCATACCAGCGCCAAGCAGCTCGTACCGGTTGCCAATAAGCCAATTCTTTTTTACGGGATTGAGGACATGGCAGAGGCGGGAATCACCGAGGTGGGAATCATCACGGGTGAAACCGGAGAAGAGATTCGTGCAGCTGTTGGCGATGGCTCCACTTGGGGTATCAACGTGACCTACATCCCGCAGGAGTCGCCGCAAGGCTTGGCCCACTGTGTTTTGATTGCTCAGGATTTTCTGGGCGATGACGACTTTGTGATGTACCTCGGCGACAACCTGCTGCGACAGGGGATCACCGAGTTCGTAGCGGCCTTTGAAGCCGACCGCCGAGCCGCCGCCGAGCCGCAACTTGATGCAGACTCTCAAGCGCCCTCAGCGCAGATCCTTCTGACTCACGTTCATGACCCGGAGCGATTCGGCGTAGCCGAACTTGATGATGACGGACATGTGATCCGCCTAGTTGAGAAGCCCGAAAATCCGCCATCAGATTTGGCTCTCGTTGGGGTCTACCTCTTTGACCGCTCGATCCACGAAGCGGTGCGCACGATCAAGCCCTCTGCCCGTGGGGAGTATGAGATCACCGATGCCATTCAGTGGCTGATCGACCATGGCCACAAGGTGCGTCACGAAGTCTTAGAGGGTTGGTGGAAAGACACCGGCAAGCTAGAGCCGCTCTTAGAGGGCAACCGGTTGGTGCTTGAAACGATCGAATCGCGTATTGATGGAACCGTGGACGACTCTTCAAAGCTTGAGGGTCGCGTTGTGATTCAAGCCGGAGCTCAAATCATCAACTCTCATATTCGTGGGCCAGCCATTATCGGCGAGCGGACCTTGATCATTGATAGCTATATCGGCCCGTACACTTCGGTTTACTACGACTGCGAAATCCGAGGAACCGAGTTGGAGCACTCCATCATTTTGGAAGAGTCACAGATACTTGACCTGCCACGTGTGGCTGACTCGTTGGTAGGTAAGCAGGTGGTTGCGAAGCGCAGTGAGGTTCGCCCCTCGGCGATTCGCTTGATGCTCGGTGATCATTCACGGATTGAGGTGATCTGATGCCCGAGATCATTGCTTCAGATGTGATCAACGGTGTCTATGTGGTGACTCCGACGCTGCACGGCGACGAGCGCGGATTCTTTGTAGAGACCTACCGGCGCGAGTGGTTCCCGAAGGGTCGAGAAATGATCCAAGGCAACCGCGGTGATCGCATTGCTGGTTGCCTAGTTGGCCTGCACTATCACCTGCATCAATCTGACTATTGGTATGTCCCGAACGGTCACGCCCGTGTCGTCTTGCATGACCTTCGTACTGGCAGCTCAACTGACGGTGCCACGTTGGAACTCGACCTTGGCGAGGTTAACGGAGAGCCCAATAACCACCTTGGCGTGTACATCCCGCCTGGAGTTGCTCACGGGTTTGCTTCCATCACTGATATGACCATTACCTATATGGTCGATGGTTATTACAACCCAGCAGATGAGCTTGGTGTGGCTTGGGATGACCCCGAGATTGGCGCTGATTGGGGCTTGACCGACCCGATTCTGTCAGCTCGTGATCAGGCAAATCCGCGCCGCTCCGACATCGGCTTGCAATGGCAGCCGCATGTGGCTTTGCGCACCTGAGACCTGACTGAAGGACAACATGAAACTCTTCGTGACCGGCGGCGCCGGATTCATTGGATCTAACTATGTTCATCATGTGCTTGCCACTACTGATGATTCGGTCACGGTGTACGACGCACTCACCTACGCCGGTAACCGAGAGAACTTCGCTGACCTAGAGGGCAACCCCAGGTTCAGTTTTGTTCACGGCGATATCTGTGATCGTGGCGCAGTGACCGCCGCACTTCCCGGCCACGATGCCGTGGTTCACTTTGCCGCTGAAAGCCACGTTGATCGCTCGTTGCTCGACCCCGATGTATTCATGCGGACTAACTGCTTGGGCACCAACGTGATGTGCGATGTTGCAGCGCAGGTGGGTGTTGAGCGGTTCTTGCATATCTCTACTGATGAGGTCTACGGGTCGATTGAGGAAGGCTCCTTTGTCGAGACAGATCGCTTGGAGCCCCGCTCACCGTATTCAGCTGCCAAGGCCGGCTCTGATCTGGTTGCCATGGCCTACTACGAGACCTATGAGTTGCCCGTGGTGCTGACTCGATCCTCGAATCAGTTTGGGCCGTTTCAGTTTCCAGAGAAGTTGATTCCCTTCTTTGTGACCAATCTGATTCAGGGCCGACAGGTGCCGTTGTACGGCGATGGGCTCAACATTCGTGACTGGTTGTTTGTTCGCGATAATTGCGAAGCCGTAGACCTTGTGCTGCGCTCGGGCACTGTGGGGCAGATTTACAACATCGGTGCCGGAAACGAGCTCACAAACCGTCAGATCACTGATCGGGTACTAGCGCTGTTAGGTAAAGACGAATCCGCAGTTGACTACGTGCAGGATCGCAAAGGCCACGATCGTCGCTACTCCATTGCTACCGACAAGGTGGCGGCTCTGGGTTGGCATCCTCGCTATTCGTTTGATGAGGCGCTCGAAGAAACGGTTCGCTTTTATTCAGACAACCCGTCCTGGTGGCAACCGCTGCTGGAGCGGGTCAAAAACCGCTAATTTTTCTCAGACTCAAGGAACTCGCATGCGCATTCTGATCACTGGTGCTCGCGGTCAGCTCGGCACCGAACTCATGGCCTTGCTGGAGCCGCAGCATCATCATCAGGTTCTTGGCCTGGACCTGCCGGGACACGACCTGACCAATCGCGACCATGTGCTTGGAGTCATCACCGAATGGGTGCCGGATCTCATCATCCACGGTGCAGCATTCACAGCGGTCGACCTCTGCGAGGAGCAGGCCGAAATGGCCTACTTAGTGAACTGTGTGGCCACCAGATTTGTAGCCGATGGTGCTCGTCGAGTTGGTGCTCATGTGGTGTACGTCTCAACGGACTATGTCTTTGACGGAACCAAGCAAGGCCCGTATCTGGAGTGGGATGCAACAAATCCGCAGTCGGTCTACGGCCGAACCAAACTCGCTGGAGAGATGGAGATCGACCCCGGTTGGACAATTGCACGCACCTCCTGGGTGTGTGGCGCACACGGAAACAACATGGTCAAAACGTTGCTCCGCCTTGCGGGGGAGCGCGACACGCTGTCCTTCGTCGATGACCAGATTGGGCACCCGACATTTGCGGCTGACCTTGCCAAGATGCTCGCGAAGCTTGGTGTGGAG
>JBIKPA010000066.1:0-12881 GCA_044357715.1 Microthrixaceae bacterium | reverse complement strand
ACTGCGAAAGTGTTCTCGGCGGTTCGTGAGGCTGATGACTTGCTGCCTGGTCTGCCAATTTGGTTGGTTCAGCGGGCGCGGCAAGATGCCGGGTTGCCCACCGAGGAGGCCAAGGGGCTCAAAGCACGCCTTCGCGGCCGAAACCGCTAGAGCTAGGAGTTACAAGTAATTGACCTGATCCCCTTTGAGGGCTTTGCGGCAATCAAGCACCGGCGCTTCCGCTGCAGCGATCATCTCACGGTCGAAGTTGGAATGATCGACTAAGTACAAGATGAGGTCGGCATCTTCAAGGTCGGTTTGGGTTCCGTCTACGCGCTCAACATCTTCTGGGAACTGAGCTTCGGCAACATGAGGGTCAACTAGTTGAACCTGAGCACCAAGGGTTTGCAGCTTGGCAATGATTGGCCGGGAAGGAGTTTCTCGGGCGTCGCTTGTATCGGCTTTGTAGGCAAGCCCAAATACCAGCACCTTTGAGCCTCGGACAGACTTGGAGTGATCATTCAGCAGTGCCTGTACGCGACGCACCACATAGTCGGGCATGTGCTCATTTACATCATTCGCTAGTTCAACAAAGCGAAAGGTCTGGCCCAAGGAGCGCTCAACTTGCCAAGAAAGATATGAGGGATCAATCGGCAGGCAATGTCCGCCAACGCCTGGGCCAGGGGTGAACCGCATGTAGCCAAAGGGCTTTGTCGATGCAGCATCAATCGACTCCCAGACATCAATCCCTAGATCTTTTGCAAACATCGCGAGTTCGTTGACGAGGGCGATGTTGACATGGCGAAAAGTATTCTCAAGCAGCTTGGTGAGTTCGGCTTCTCTAGTTCCAGAGACGGGGACAGTCCGCTCAACTAGCCGGTCAAAGAAGCCTTTGACGGCTGCCAAGGAGTCAGCATCAATTCCCGAGACCACCTTTGGTGTGTTCTCGAGTCGCCAAGTCGGGTTACCTGGGTCAATTCGTTCCGGGCTATATCCCAAGTAGAAATCGGTTCCAGCCTTGAGGCCCGATCCTTCTTCTAGGAGCGGAGCGACTAACTCTTCTGTTGTCCCCGGGTAGGTGGTGGATTCCAAAATGATGGTGCTTCCCCGAGAAACAAAGGGGGCTAACGAGCTTGCTGCGCTTTCAATAAACGACAGGTCCGGGACTCCTTCGCCCATGGGGGTTGGAACCGAGATGACAGCAATGTCGAACCCGGCAAGGTCTTCAAGAACTGCGGTTGCCCGATACCTTCCAGAGTCAAGAATCTGCGACATTGTCTCTGCCGTGATGTCCTCTACGTGAGAGCTACCAGCATTGAGAGCGTCGACTTTGCGACTGTCTACTTCAAAGCCAAGAACGTCGTACCCACCAATAACGGCTCGAACTGCAACCGGCAGGCCGACGTAGCCTTGGCCAATTACAACAACTCTGTCTGTCATGCGCCCCATGAAACCCCTTTTTCGATCATTTTCGGCATATGCCGATTGTTCCCCGGTGTACCCGCCACGGTGATGGCGCGAACACTCACAGTCATTATAGACAATTACCTACTGAACTCCGCTCATGTTTTGCTTGCAAATGGGCATAATCAATGTTGTACTTCCTTAGCACTTTGGTTCTGTGCGGGGTGCAGACCGTAAGATGAGCAACTGGGGGCAGTTGAGTGAACGAGATTCTGACAAAACACAGGTTTGCAATGCAGGCGAGTTTCGACTGCGCCGCATGGATGTTGGGCCTGTGGTTAGCAACACTGTTGCGCTACGAACTTGACTTTGCCTCGGTGAACCTTCCCGGAGTTTTCGCACTTGGTTCAATTGCTATGGTCGCTCAGGTGGTACTCGGTCGCATTGGCGGACTGTATGTCCACCGTTGGAGATACGGGACCTTTGATGAGGTCCTTGGTACTCTCAAGGTTGTGGCAATGGTGACCATCTTGGTTGCTGCTGCTGACGCATTCAGCCCTGGTCTTCGACCAATCCCAGTCAGCGCTGCAATCGTTTCAGGGTTCGTGGCTCTTGGAATTATGTGTGTTGGACGCTTGATTTGGCGGCAGAAGCTAGAGAAGTGGACTCGGGTAGAGGGTGACGATCGTCTGCCAATTATTGTGATCGGAGCCGGATCAGGTGGCTTGCAGGTGGTCACCGCAATGATCAAGGCTGGTCCGTATCACCCCGTTGCCGTCATTGACGACAACCCCGATCTGCGCAATTTGCGTATCAAGGGTGTGAAGGTGTGCGGCGACCGTTCTTCACTTGCTCGGGTAGTTGAGCAAACTGGTGCTCGCCATATCATCATTGCCATCCCCTCGGCCTCTGGCGAGTTTATTCGCGACGTCGCAAAGCGCGCTGATGAGCTACAACTTCATTCGCTCATCCTTCCCCCTGTTGATGAGATGTTTGGCATCGGAGTGAACGTGGGCGATATTCGCCCCCTGACCGAGGCCGATCTACTTGGTCGTCGGGAACTCTCACTAGACATTGAGTCAGTGGCTGGTTACCTCACCGGGAAGCGGATTCTCGTGACGGGCGCTGGCGGGTCGATCGGCTCGGAACTTTGCCGTCAGATTCACCGCTTTGCTCCCGAGTCTCTCGTCATGTTGGACCGAGACGAGTCTGCACTTCAGGCTGTTCAGATCTCCATTGAAGGCCGTGGCTTGCTCGACAGCCGTGACCTTGTGGTCTGCTGTATTCGTGACCGTGGCCGCCTTCAGCAGGTATTTGAAGAGCATCGGCCCGAGGTTGTGTTTCATGCAGCGGCGCTGAAGCACCTTCCGCTGTTAGAGATGCACGCTGAAGAAGGCTGGAAGACCAACGTATGGGGTACGCAAAACCTGCTCGAACTTGCGAGCGAGTTTGAAGTAGATCGCTTCGTAAATATCTCTACAGACAAAGCCGCTGACGCTTCTTCGGTGCTTGGCCAAACCAAGCGCATTGCCGAGCAACTCACCTCGCACGCAGGAAGAGAAAACAGCGGCACTTACCTGAGTGTCCGGTTTGGCAACGTCTTGGGTAGCAGGGGTTCGGTGCTCCCGCTGTTTCGTGAGCAGATTGCGCAGGGCGGTCCTATTACAGTGACTCACCCCGAGGTCACCCGGTTCTTTATGACAATCCCAGAGGCCTGTGAGCTAGTCATTCAAGCGGGTGCGCTCTCTCATGACGGAGAGGTCCTCGTGCTTGACATGGGCGAGCCAGTCAAGATTGCTGATCTTGCCCGGCGCTTGATCGCAGAGTGCGACCGCAGCGTAGAGATTGTCTACACGGGCCTTCGCCCTGGCGAGAAGATGCACGAGGTTCTGTTCTCGCCTGATGAGATGCCCTCAGCCTCTGAGCACCCAATGATTCAGCGGGTAGAGGTCCCTGCGATGAGCCCCACTGTTGCGGCCTTCAAAGACCCGTTCCTAGTTGACCCAGTGGTCGACGTTCGCTCGATCCGCTCTAATTACCCAAGCCGCACGCAGGTAGAGACCGAGAAAGAGTCGGCCTAATAAGAACTAGCTGACCCAACTGCGGTCAGCGGGTTTGGGTATTGCTCAGGGTGTTGAACCAAGCAATGGTGGCCGCTAGGCCAGTTCGCAGGTCAACTGGCTGAATATCTGGGAACAGCCCTCGCAGTCGGTCGTTCGCAGCCTGAGAGTGCGGCACGTCGCCGGCACGGGTTTGCGTGAACTGCACCAGTAGTGGCCGCTCTAGGAGCTCTTCAAGAACTGCGATCACTTCGAGCAAGGTGGTTCGGGTTCCGAATGCCAAATTAGTTGGATCAGGACTCGACACCCTCCGCAAAACAGCGTCGGTGAGCACGCCACAGACTGTCTCGACATAGGTAAAGTCTCTGGACTGACTGCCGTCACCATGAACAACGAGTGGCTCGCCGGCGAGTGCTGCCGAAATGAAAGCGGGTACCACTGCTGCGTAGGCATGCCCCGCTGCCTGCAATGGGCCAAAGACATTAAAGAACCTGAACGCCAGCGTGGGCATTGCATAGCTGTGCTGCCAAGCGAGCGTGTATGACTCTGCAGCCAGCTTCGATGCCGCATAGGGGCTCATCGGTCGCGGAGCTAGATCCTCATGCTTCGGTAGCGTCGGGTTTGCCCCGTATACCGATGAAGAGGAGGAGACAATGACCTGGCAATTACCTGCGATTCGAGCGGCCTCGAGCACATTCATGGTGCCGGTCGCGTTTGCCTCGTGCGATGGAACTGGCTCTGCAATCGAGCGGGGTACTGACGGCCGAGCTGCAAGGTGCACCACCGAGTCGGCGCCGTGTACGCAATCTTGGAGCGTCTCACGGTCCAAGATGCTGCCCTCGATTCGATCAACCGGCACCCCGTCAAGGTTCGACCAGAACCCAGTAGAGACATCGTCAAGCACAAGAACCTGATCTACTTCTTGAGACTGAACCAATGCGCGGCACAGGTTTGCGCCAATAAACCCTGCTCCGCCGGTGACTACAACTTTCATCTCAGATCGTTCCCCATCAACGCCAAGGCTACAGGCGAAGCAGACGAACTGATCGCATCACCGTGTAGCCACTTCTCAAAGCAGGCCAGCGTTAGGATCATGCTGAGCGAACAGCAGTAATCATCAGCGGGTTTGGCGACCGCAAGGGGATTCTGTGCCCCGTCTCACGCGACCAGGCTCGCAGTGAGCGAATCCGTATTTGTTCAAACCCCGAGTCTGTTAGCAATCTGCGCAACTCGTTTGGCCTGAAGTGGTGAAACAACATGGTGGACTCTCCGTGGCTGATTCGGCGGTCTCCGCTCGAACCCTCTGCCAGCGACAGGCTGCACAGCATGGAGCGAATGCCAAACCATAAGGCCCAATCGGGTCGGCTGTTCGGTTGGTGAACTACTACCGCGATGGTTCCGCCAGGGCGCAGCAAACCATGTAGTGCCAACAGCGCTCGCCGGCGGTCTTGCTGGGTATTGACATAACAGAGAATCGCGTTGAGAAGCACGACAAGGTCTGCTTTGTGGACTTGGCTACCCAAGTCCACAATGTCTGCCTGACCGATAGTTATGTTGGTCAGACCCCGTTCTTGGATAAAGGCAGCGCAGGCCCGAACCATTGGCTCAGATACATCCCAAGCAGAGATCTTGGCCTCTGCAAGCAAGGCGCGAACTGCGGGCAACTCTCGGCCGGTACCCACACCCACAGCGTGCACTTCTTTGACCTCACCCGTTGCCACAGCACCGGCGATGGCCTCGGCAAGCAGATCAGTCTCATAGGGAAGCACCTTTGAGTTCTGAGAAAATGCCTCAACTTGGGAGTCCTGACTCCAGAATTCTTCTGAGGGAGAGGACTGATCCATACCCAAAGTTTGCTGCATAGCGCATCGGAGTAGCCGGATCGGCAACAATAAAGAGCAACCAACTCAAACCGACAGCACTGCAGTGGGGGAATCATGGGAAATGACGTGTCTGATGAAGCTGAACCGGCCGCAGAGAGTCCAGATCCAGTAACAGATCCAGTAACAGATCCAGAAACAGAGCAGGACGCAGAACTGCAAACAGCTCAGTCTGTCGAGCAAGCCGAGCGATCAATGCGTGCAGCGCACCAGCCTGGTACTGCTGCAGCAGGGCCATACGGACATCCGATCCATCCGATGTTGGTCACTATTCCCATTGGCGCCTTTGTTGCCACACTTGCATTTGATATTGCTTCGGTCACGCTCGAGGGTCGGGCCTATGGCCGCCCCGCAGTCTGGCTCTCGTTGATCGGGATTGTGAGTGGACTCTTTGCCTCGCTGTTTGGGCTGATCGATTACCGGCGCCTGACAAAGGGAACCCGCGCCCATGCCGTTGCCACACGCCACCTCATATTGATGGATGTTGTGCTGTTGTGCTTCATCGTTGGCTTCTTTATTCGTCGAGCCGACCCTGATCAGTACCTCAACGGAACTCCCACCATCGCCCTGGTGCTCAGCGTGGTTGGTGTGGCCATTTTGTTGGTCGGTGGATGGCTCGGTGGCAAACTCTCGTACTCGTACGGAAGCCGTGTAGCGGATGAGTCTGATCAGATGAAGGCGCACACATTGAGTGCTCCATCTGCTGATTGATTCATTCGTGAATCGAGCGAGTCCAGGACCCACAGTTACGTTCGTGGGCCATGATGCAAGCCGAACAGGCGCCCCCGTTATGTTGGGTTCGCTCCTGCGTTGGTTACAGTCCGAGGGGATCGGGGGTGTGCAGCTCGTACTCCTTGCTGGCGGGCCACTGCTAGGCGAGTACCAAGCTGTTACCCCGACACAGGTGCTGTCCTCTCGTCTCTTGACGGGTGGTCAGTCCATTGCGTCAGTGACAAGTTCACTTGGGCATCCCATGCACATTCCGAAGATGCTTCTAGGAATCGGACTACGCAGCGTTACCGAGTCTCCGATTGTGGTTGCCAACACTCTCGCCTCATTGAGCACGGCAAAGCTGCTTGCGGACAGGTCCTCAACGCCCACGATGACAGCCCGTCTGGTGTGCCATGTGCATGAGCTTGATGGGGTTGCGCAACGAGTTCTTCCAGCCTCAATCAACGATCGCAGCAGCCTGTTGGACGCAGTGGATCGCTACATCGCTGCAAGCGAAGCGGTTGCTGTGATGCTGGTGGACAGGCTCGGCATTGCTGCTACCAAGGTGACTGTGATTGAGGAGTTCATCGAGAGTCCCAACCCATTGCCAGCTGCGGTGACAGCTGCGCGCAAGCACATGTCGGGTGACTCAAACCGCCCGGTAATCCTTAACGTTGGAGCGATGAGTCACCGAAAAGGGACCGAGCGCTTTGTAGATCTGATGTCGACTCTGAAAGATCACCCAAGCCGGCCAATCGGCGTGTGGTTGGGTGGTGAACGCAGCAGTTCGGTCTGGCTTGAAATGGAGCAGGACGTAGCGAGCTCGGACTTGGATGACTCAATGCTGATGCTCCCCAATATGGACGACTCGGCTAGATACTTCGCAGCCGCTGATCTTGTGGTGTCTACTGCTATCGAAGACCCCTTCCCGCTTTCTGCCTTAGAGGCTGCGGCAGCTTCTCGGGCAGTTGTTGGTTTTGAGTCGGGGGGTGTCATCGACATGCTCAGCGCAGTGGGTCACCCAGAGTTGATAGTGCCAATTGGAGACACTCTCGGGATGAGTGCAGCCGTCGCAACTCTTCTGGAGAACCACCAGAGCAGAGAGCTGATAGGAAGCCAGCTCTCTGACTGGGTGAGCTCAACGCACCTTGTGCAACACATGGCTCCGGTTCTGTGGCGCGTGGTGACTCAATGAGTACCGACTCATCGCTAGATAACGCACCCACAATTTGGATTGCAGTCCATGACCTTTCTCGGACCGGGGTGCCTGTATTGCTGTCAAGGCTGCTGCGAGCAGTCTCTGCGCAAGAACGAGCCCAGGTTCATGTCGTAGCGATTTTTGGTGGGCCATTGTTGAGTGAACTCAGGCTCCTGTGCGCTTCAGTCACCGTTCTAGAGCCAACGGATCGCCGCTCGGCATCATCGGTGGCCTCGCTCGGGTTGCTTAGTCTCGGAATGGATCGCGCAGGCGACCAAGTTCGCAATGCTGTTTGGCATGCAAAGTTGGTCCGCCAACCAACTCCCGATGTTGTTTTGGTCCATGGTGCAGGAGCATGGCCAGTTGTAGAAGTTCTGGGTAAAGCAGTGCCGGTGATCTTGCATCTTCATGAGCTCGAGACTGCATTAGACCGCTCCATAGCGAAGCAAAACCAGACTGCAGCGTTGCAGCGGGCACGGCAGGTAATGGTGGTGAGCGAGCCCGTGGCGCAGCTCGCAAAGCAACGTGGCGCGAATGCAGAGAAGATTTTGATGATGCCGGGGTGCGTGCAGCTACCGAGTAGTGCCGGGCCGGATCCTGTTGGGCCAGATCCTGTTGGGCCTTGCGCTGCTGGCGAGCAGTGGGTGCTCGGTGCTGGAACCCCTGGATGGCGAAAGGGGACTGACAGGCTCGCAGCCGTGGCTCATGAGTTGCGGCGCAAGCAGAGCCCCGCTCGTGTGGGATGGGTGGGTGGTAAGCCAAGCGGATCCGATGCCACTGCGATCGGTCGATTCGACCCCGTGACTTGGTTTGAAGAGCAGGCTGACCCGTGGCCTTGGTTGTCTTGTGCCGATGTGTTTGTGGTACCTAGTCGTGAGGACCCGTTGCCGTTGGTTGCGCTTGAGGCCGGTGCTAACCGCCGTGCAGTGGTGGCGATGCCCACCGGTGGTCTTCCTCAACTTTTAGCCGATGGCCGCGGACTCGTTGGTGGGACTCAGAGTCTGCGTTGGTTTGTTGGCGCTGTTCAACAGGTGTTGGACTCACCCGCTATGGCCGAAGAGATGGGGGAGCGACTGCACCATTATGTACAAGCTCATCATGACGTTGCCGTCATTGCCCCAGCTTGGTTCCAGGCCCTTGTCCAAGTGGCGAGTCGGTGAGCACATGACTCAGAAAGAGCAGGAAACCAGTAGTCGGATCTTCCCGCCTGGGTACAAATTTGCCTTCAGCATTTTTGATGACACAGACCGCACCACACTCCAAAATGGACCACTGGTCTATAACCTCTTGAACGAGTTGGGCTTCGTCATAACGAAGTCAGTATGGGTAGATGATCCGGGGCCGAAATGCACCACAGGCGGGTCAACCTGCGCAGACCCTGCCTATCTGGACTGGGTACTTGAATTGCAGACACAGGGCCACGAGATTGGCTATCACAACGCTACTGATCACAGTTCCACCCGAGAACAAACTTTGGCTGCGCTAGATAAATTTGAGCAACTCTTTGGCCATCCACCGCGTTGCGGCGCCGATCATGCAGCAAATGCAGAGGCTCTCTATGCAGGCGCTGCTCGAGTGAGTGGAGTCTCTTCGGCTGCATATCGCTTGGCTCAGCGAGTGTTGCAGCCAGATCGGCCACTGTTCTCCGGCGAAGACCCAAGCAGCCCGTATTTCTGGGGGGACCTGTGCGCCGAACGAATTGATTATTGGCGTGGCTTTAGCTTTGCTCAGACCGATCTGCGCGCCGTTGGGCCAATTCTTCATCATGACCCGTCTCGGGCGTATGTGAACGCTTGGTTTACCTCCTCGCATGCACCGCGGTTGGCACAGTTTTTGCAGCGAATTCACCCTGATCGCCTTGACCGACTCGAACAGAGCGGGGGAGTGTGCATTCTGTACACACATTTCGGGGTGGACTTTGTCGATGACCAAGGTCGCCTTGATGCAGAGTTCGTCAAAGCCATGACTGATCTGGCGAATCGGGGAGGTTGGTACGTTCCCGTGTCGACATTGTTGGATGCCCTCCGAAACAGCGAGGGGTGCCCCAGCCTGAGTGTCCGCAATCGTGGCAAGTTAGAGCGTCGTTGGATGCTCGATCGGGTTCGTGATCGCTCCCGATTTGGGCCAAGAGTGACCACACACGATTCGGTAGCTCGCTGAGATGACGCTGAGGTTTGAAAAGATCCCCTTGGCAAACGTGCCTTGGACCGAACTAGACAGTTTTGCTGATCGCACGGTCCATCAGACCAAAGAGTGGTTGGCCTTTCTTGCAGAAACGCAAGGTGCTCAACCCGTCATCCTTCAGATCTTTCACGCGGGCGTGCCGGTCGGATGGTTTACGGGAGCGACCGTAAAGCGCTTTGGGATGAGAATCCTAGGTAGTCCTATGCGCGGGTGGACCACAGCTCATATGGGGTTCAACTTGGTTGATGATGCACTCATCAATTCTGCTGTGACCGGTCTTGCGCAGTACGCCACTGAGTCCCTGAAGTGCGCACATGTAGAGGTCTTGGATCAGCGCTGCACACGGGGAGTAGTCCCCCCGGGATTCAGGTCAACCCCGCTCAATGGCCTAGTGGTTGACCTGCAAGCTGAGGATGAACAACTGCTACTCGCAATGACCAAGAACGGCCGACGCGATGTACGTAAGGGTCTTCGATTGGGTGTAGTTGTCTCCGAGGTTGACTCCAAAGATTCGCTGTTTATACAGGAGTACTACTCGCAGGTTTCTCTGGCGTTTGCTCGTCGAGGATTGACTCCCACCTACCCGCAGTCACGAGTGGAATCAATGGTCAGGCACTTGCATTCAGCCGGCTATCTGCTTCTGCTTCGTGCATCGCTTCCAACTGGCGAAACAGCTGCCACGGGAATTTTCGCTGGCATTCCCGGTGGTGGCGCCTCGTTCACTTTTCAAGCCAGTAACCCAGATTTTTATGACTGGTTGCCAAATGAGGCTCTTGTCTGGCAGGCGCTGCGCTCCTGGCGTGACCGCGGGGCAATCAGTTTTGATTTCGGTGGCCGAGAGATTGGCTCGCCGACGGACTTCAAGCGCAAATTTGGCGGTACTGACCTCACGACCGACTGGCTGCGGTACTCAAAACACCCCTTCCTAGAGAGCGGTCGTTCGCTTGCGAGTCGCACACAGAAGGCTCTGCAAAAGAGGCGCAAGTTCGGGTCGGGTTGATCTGAACGGCCACCGCGTATACTTGGAATTTCAAATGTTGTGATAGGGGCACGAGTGGCAACAGCAGTAGAGCGCGAACCAAGAGTTGCGGTAATTGGCTGTGGCCACTGGGGCAAGAATCTGGTGCGCACATTTTCCGAACTGGGTGCCCTCGCAGCGATCGTCGATCCGGATGCTGAAAACGCTGCAGCGCTTTCGGCTAAGTATTCGGTGCCAAATGGGTCGCTTGATCAGATTTTGGCCGATTCAGAGATCGATGCCGTGGTAGTTGCAGCTCCCGCCAAAGACCATGCGGCGGTCACTCTGCAAGCCTTAGATGCCGGCAAGCATGTCTTTGTAGAAAAGCCGCTGGCACTCGATCTAGATGATGCGCAACAAGTTGTTGCGCGAGCCGATGAACTCAACCTGACTCTCATGGTTGGGCATCTGCTGCAGTACCACCCAGCCTTTTTGGCAGTGAAACAGCTTGTATCTGACGGGGCTTTGGGCGAACTCCGCTATTTGTACTCGAACCGTCTCAACCTTGGTCGCTTCCGCAGGGAAGAAAACATTCTTTGGAGCTTTGCTCCGCACGATCTGTCTATGTTGCTTGCGCTTGCAGGCGAGAGCCCCGACCACGTCTCTGCTGTGGGATCGACCTTCCTCAGTGAAGATGTGCCAGACGTAACGACCACACACATGACCTTCCCGAGCGGTCCCCGTGCTCATGTTTTTGTTTCATGGCTGCATCCCTTTAAGGAACAGCGCCTTGTTGTTGTTGGCGCAGATGCCATGGCGGTGTTTGACGACCTTGCCCCGTGGGACTCCAAGCTCACCATCTTTGAACATGGTGTGACCTGGGATGGACTCACACCAGTGCCAGTACGTGGCGAGCCCGTCGCCGTTCCCCTCGTTGAGTCTGAGCCTCTCAAACTCGAATGTGAACATTTCCTGCACTGCGTTCGCACCGGAGAAACCCCTCGCACCGATGGCCATGAGGGTGTGCGTGTGCTTGATGTTCTGTCAGCCGCTCAGGACTCACTTGCACAAGTGGCACCACCTGCGAGGACTGCACCTTCTGCGGCGGCGGTGAAGCCCGCTGATGATCAACACCCGGGAGCCTTCATCCACGAAAGTGCCTTTGTAGATGACGGAGTCAAGATCGGCGCAGGAACCAAGGTCTGGCATTTCAGCCATGTGCTTTCTGGCAGCACCGTTGGAGAAGACTGCGCACTCGGCCAGAACGTCGTGGTTGGGCCTGACGTCACCGTGGGCGACCGATGCCGAATTCAAAACAACGTCAGCGTGTATGCCGGCGTCACGCTTGAAGACGGCGTGTTCTGCGGCCCCTCTTGTGTGTTTACGAACGTGTACAACCCTCGAGCAGAGGTGTCTCGCAAAGATGAGTTCATGACAACGATGGTTCGCACAGGTGCAACCATCGGAGCGAACGCCACCATTGTGTGCGGCACCGAGATCGGTGCCTATGCATTTATCGGTGCCGGCTCGACCGTGACTAGTGATGTTGCTGCACACGCACTCGTCGTGGGGTCACCTGCGCGTCAGATTGGCTGGATGAGCCATGAAGGTGAACGCCTTGGCGAAGATTTGACCTGCCCCCGCACCGGGCAGAAATACAAAGAAGTAGCCGGAGTGTTATCGCTGCTCGATTCATCTGAGCAGTCCAACTCGGCACAGAACGGATAGAGGACCCCAGATGCAGTTTATTGACCTCGTGGCTCAGCAGGCTCGGCTGCGCGAAGGAATCGATCAAGCAATCACTAGGGTCCTTGACCATGGCCGCTACATCATGGGCCCAGAGGTTGCCGAGCTAGAAGCCGCACTCGCCGAGTTCTGTGGGGCAGACCATGTCGTGTCCTGCGCAAGTGGAACCGATGCACTCGTCATGGCACTCATGGTTCATGGGGTCGGCCCAGGTGACGCAGTGTTTGTGCCGACCTTTACCTTTGCTTCTACTGCCGAAGCCGTTGCCCTATTGGGGGCAACGCCGGTCTTTGTTGACGTTGATGCCGAGACGTTCAACCTTGATGCAAACAAACTTGCTCAAGCTATTGCAGAGGTTCCGAACGGCCTCCGCGCAGCAGGGGTGATTCCCGTTGATCTGTTTGGCTTGCCCGCGGATTACGTTGCGATTGACAGCGTTCTAGCTGGGTCAGATCTGTGGGTGATAGCCGACTCGGCGCAGAGCTTTGGTGCGGCCAGAAATGGTGCATCAGTGGGCTCGATGGCATCGATGACCACTACCTCATTCTTCCCTGCAAAACCCTTGGGTTGCTATGGGGATGGCGGAGCGATCATCGCTACTGACCCGGCCCAAGTAGAGGTGCTTCGCTCGATAAGAGTGCATGGGTCTGGAACCGAAAAGTATGACAACGTTCGCATTGGCATCAACGGTCGCCTCGATACGATTCAGGCAGCAATCCTGTTGCAAAAGCTTTCGGTGTTTGCAGATGAGATCCTGGCCC
>JBIKPA010000252.1:0-3713 GCA_044357715.1 Microthrixaceae bacterium | reverse complement strand
GCAGCATCATCTAAACCCCTTTTTCAACCCACCTAACTCGGCACCCACAGATCCGACACTTAAATTTGTAGCCTCCACATGGCACAGCCAGAACTCTATGTATGGACCAGCTTTTGTTGGTCTTGCCGGAGTGGTATCGAGCATTGCTGGAACTTCTGAGCTTGCTATTCGCCTGTTCTGGCAAGCCCTCATGGCCTCGGCTGCGCTGACAGCGGTTGTGCTGATCGCTCGGCGGACGAATAATGCCTTGGCAGTACTCGCGCTCGGATGCTCACCGATCATTTTGTCGACAGTGAATGATGCCCATAACGACATTCTTATTGGCTTGGCGCTTTTGGGAGTTGTGCTGCTCGTCGAGGATGACCGCCTAGGCCTAGCGAGTGCAGTCGCAGCTTTAGCTATTGCAATCAAGTTGCCAGTTGCTCTACCGATTTTGGCAATTACATCTTGGTTGTTCTGGCGGCGTGGAACATTGTCTGCACTCAAATTCGCAGCCCCAGTAGCAGCCGCTGTCACAGCTGCTTACTTGCTCGTTGGAGGAATTAGTTCCCTCAAGCCCATCCAGCAGAGCGCCGGCGACGACAGCCGGTTCTCAGTCTGGAAACTCTTTCGTACTCGGAGAATCGAATCCTTACAAGAACTTGGCTCAACGCGAGATGCAGCAATTGATGCAGTCACCCAGAGCATTTCTCGCTACTCATTGGCGCTGCTTGTCTTGGGTGCTGTGGTGTTGCTCTTGCGCTACCGCCGCGCACGCCACCCCGGCGAGGCCGCAACTGCTGTCGGACTACTCATCTGCATCTCTGCTGCATACGTCATGCCTTGGTATGCCGCTCTGCTGCTACCCGTGGCCATGCTTGCTTGGAGTTCTCGCTCAACGATCTTGCTTCAAGTTCAATCAGCTTTTTTGCTCATCGCCTATGCAAACGGTGCAGGTCGCGAACCTTTCACTGCCTTCGGCAAGTTCCTTGAGCAACGTGCCACGTGGATCAACCTTGCACTGCTCATTCTTCTGCTGCTCTGGACCCGACCCTCCGATGAAACTGCGCAATCTGGAGCAGGTTTCACAGATAAGTTGTCTTCAGTTATTCCTGCCACAACACTCGCCGAGGAACCTCACCAATGACCGACAAAGCTGGCTTGAATTCGCAACACGGTCAGGTTTCGGTGCATCTGCATCCTGCGCAGGTTCGTGAAGCTCTTTCCATAGAAGTTGCTGATGGTCTTGGCTCCTCACCAAAGGCGCTTTCGCCCAAATGGCTCTACGACGCACGGGGCTGCGAACTCTTTGATCAAATCACCCAACTAGCCGAGTACTACCCAACACGCGCTGAACGCTCAATCTTGGATTCATACGCCTCAGAGATTCAGCAGTTGAGTGGCGCGAATACCCTGATTGAGCTTGGCTCTGGAACATCAGAGAAAACCCGCCTTTTGCTAGCAGCATTTAACGATGCTCAAAGCTTGGATCGCTTCTTGGCATTCGATGTTGCTGAAGCAACGCTTCGTGGTGCGGTAAGCAGCATCCAAGCGGACTACCCAGAGACCGAGGTGGCGGGGATTGTTGGTGACTTCACTCAGCATCTTTCGGTGCTGCCGACAGTGGGCACCCGGATGGTTGCCTTTCTTGGTGGAACAATCGGCAACTTTGATGCCACTCAACGTAAGTCATTTCTAGCGTCGCTTGCTCAAATTCTGAATCCTGGCGAGTCGATACTGCTTGGAACAGATCTCATCAAAGACCGCTCACGCTTAATTGCCGCCTACGACGACAGCTCCGGAGTTACCGCAGCATTCAACAAGAACCTGCTGTCAGTTCTGAATACGGAACTCGGTGCGGAATTTAACTTGGACGCCTTTGAGCATGTGGCCTTGTTCAATGAGTCTGACTCCTGCATAGAGATGCGTCTGCGGTCGACTTGCGATCAGCAAGTTGTAATTCGTGACCTCAACCTGAACATCGATTTTGCTGCAGGCGAGGACCTCCTGAGCGAGATCAGTACCAAGTTCACGTTGCAACAGGCCAGAGAAGAACTCTGCGCTGCGGGGTTTAACACCCTGCACTACTGGACTGATCCTGCACAGGACTTTGCACTTTGGCTGGCAATTCGTTGAGTTCGCCAGAATCACGCTCCGGCTCCTGTGAGCTGTCAATCGCCGACTTGTCGCAAGTCCGCGCCCTGACCGAACAGCTTGCTGCCCCCCTCAGCCCAGAGGACCAAACTGTTCAGTCCATGCCAGATGCCTCTCCTACCAAGTGGCATCTCGCGCACACCACTTGGTTCTTTGAAACCTTCCTGTTACAGCCGAACCTTGCGGACTACAAGCTTTTCAACAAGGGGTTTGCCTACCTCTTCAACTCGTATTACGAGACAGTCGGACTGCGGCATCCTCGCAATGAGCGCGGCCTAATCTCACGGCCGGGAGCCAGCGAGGTTCTCGATTACCGCCATTACGTTGATGAAGCGCTACAACGCCTTATCGAGTCGGAGCTAACTCCTGAACTTGCCGATCTGCTGAAACTTGGACTTCACCATGAGCAACAGCACCAAGAGTTGCTGTGCATGGATGCTCTGCACATGCTTTCCCGCCACCCCTTCCGGCCTGCTTACCGCGCTCAGGCTGAAGCCAGCTGCAATGATCAGCTTCGCCCACTTCGTTGGCTAAAACACGATGAAGGTCTTGCAAGTATCGGCCACACGAACCCTGCTTCAAGCTCACCCAAGCCATTCCGTTTTGATAATGAGACCCCTGAGCATCAGGTGTATCTAGAACAGTTCGAGATTTCTGATCGTCTCATCAGCTGCGCAGAGTGGCTTGAGTTTATTGACGACGGTGGGTATCAGCGCTCTGATCTTTGGATGTCAGAGGGCTGGGCGGCTCTTGCAGCGTCTGCGCAATCAGCACCTATGTACTGGCAACAAGTTGAGGCCGAGTGGAAAGTCTTTGGACTAGGTGGCGAGCAACCGCTAGAGCTGCAACGCCCAGTGAGCAATATCAGTTGGTTTGAAGCTGATGCCTTTGCCCGGTGGAGCGATGCACGTTTGCCGACCGAGGCCGAGTGGGAAGTTGCAGCTCGCTCGCCCGCGGCGGGAGCACACCTTGATCTAGATGTGCTCGCTCCTTCCGCCGCCGCCGACTCTTCTGACTCGCAACAATGGTTCGGAGAGCTGTGGCAATGGACCGAATCTTCGTATCGTCCGTACCCCGGCTATCGGCCGCCACAAGGAGCAATTGGCGAGTACAACGGCAAGTTCATGATGAACCAACAGGTTCTGCGTGGCAGCAGTTACGCCACGCCACCGGGCCATGCACGCAAGACGTATCGCAATTTCTTTGCCCCTCACTCAGGCTGGATGTTTTCTGGTCTCCGCCTTGCCAGAGATATCTGAAATCTTCCACGGGAGCCAAGCATCTGCTCAGCGTTGTTAGCCAGGTTCTAGTCTGTGACGATGAGTACTGAACAGCCCAACACCAACAGCAACTCCAAGATGATTCCACCTATCGGTGGGGCCGTTCGTCGTGAAGTCGGCGGCGTTTCCGAGGACATCTTCTCTGCGGGCGATGCGCACATCAAGCGGGTGGTTTACCCCAGTGGTTATAAGTGGTCGACCAACCTCAAGCCAATTGTCGGAACCGACCTATGCATGCATGCTCATGTCGGGTTTTTGGCAGAGGGTCACATGCGCATTGAGTACCCCGACGGGTGCTGC
>JBIKPA010000251.1:0-3725 GCA_044357715.1 Microthrixaceae bacterium | reverse complement strand
GAAGCCGTACACAGGATCCATTAGTGGCGGAAGATACAACTGCGCAAAGTCGGCTGTTGAGAACCCGCCGTTGCGATCAGGGCTCCACTGCATGGGTGTTCGCACCCCGTCGCGATCACCAAGGTAAATGTTGTCGCCCATGCCAATCTCATCGCCGTAATACAAAATCGGAGTACCAGGCAGGCTCAGGAGTAACGCATGTAGCAACTCGGCCTGTCGGCGGTCGTTTTCTACGAGAGGAAACAAACGGCGACTAATGCCAACGTTGCGACGCATTCTTGGGTCCTTGGCGTACTCGGCCCACATGTAATCGCGCTCTTCGTCAGTCACCATCTCCAGAGTGAGTTCATCGTGATTCCGAAGAAAGATTCCCCACTGACAACCTTCAGGAATCTCGGGGGTGCGCTCCAGAATTTCAGTGATCGGCGTGCGCTCCTCTCGCCGGAGCGACATAAACATGCGCGGCATCAGCGGAAAGTGAAAGCACATATGGCATTCGTCGCCGTCGCCGAAGTACTCAACCACATCCTCAGGCCACTGATTGGCCTCGGCGAGCAGCACTTTGCCGGGGTAACGCTCATCAATTTCACGGCGCACCCGGCGTAGGTACTCATGAGTCTCGGGCAGGTTCTCGCCGTTCGTTCCATCGGCTTCGAACAAGTACGGCACAGCGTCAA
Organism: Microthrixaceae bacterium; assembly: GCA_044357715.1. Lineage (GTDB taxonomy): Bacteria > Actinomycetota > Acidimicrobiia > Acidimicrobiales > Microtrichaceae > IMCC26207. Next base: position 3,048 of record JBIKPA010000251.1, on the reverse strand, counting down.
GGCGGAACCCATCAAGGCCAAGACCTAACCAATGACAAATCACCTCGATCATGGCATCTTGAACTTCTGGGTTGCGGTAGTTCAGATCTGGCTGATGATGAAAGAACCGATGCCAGTAGTACTGCTGGCGCTGATGATCGAAAGTCCAGTTAGATGGCTCAGTATCTACAAAGATGACCCGAGCCTCACCCCAGCGCTGATCATCATCTCCCCACACGTACCAATCCGCCTTGGGGTTCGTCGAGTCTTGTCGAGATTCAACAAACCAAGGGTGCTGATCGGAAGTGTGATTCATTACCATGTCTGCCACCACACGGATGCCTCGACGGTGAGCCTCCTCAATCAGGTGGGCTGCGTCATCAGTCGTTCCAAAGTCTGGATGCACCGTGAGGAAGTCCGAGATGTCATACCCGCCGTCCTTCAGTGGGGACTCATAAAAGGGCAGTAGCCAAAGGCAATCAATCCCTAACCATTCCAGATAGTCCAGTTTGGAAGTCAGCCCGCGAAGATCACCGTTGCCATCGTTGGAACCATCAAAGAACCCGCGAACATGGACCTCATAAAAGATTGAGGAGCGGTACCACTGGCTATTTGAAGAGAGTATGGATCCGGAGGTAGGAGGTTGAATCACTTGCTCATCGTACCGGCGCTGCGAGTAGCCCGGGTTCGGTGCAAAGCAAATGCCGACCACCAGCCACCAGTCGCAGCGGGCACTGCAAGCGAGAGCGTTGCTGCCATCCCTGCCACACCAAGTTCCTCTCGCCACACAACCGCAGCAACCGCATCACAGGTATCGGCCGCCGCCCCGTAAGCAACCCACCGCCCTTCTGGGTCTTCTTCTGTGAGCTCCATGATTGCCCCAAATCCAAGAACCATGTCTCGGATACCAAATGCCCGCGCCATCCACATCAGTGGCCCCGGCTTATCATCACCGAGTCGCGACAGCACCACATGAGGAATCAGCAACATGGTGAGGCCGAAAGCCACACGACCAAGCGCAATTGAGCGAGCAATACTTCGATCATTCATCTTGTCATTCTGCCGCATCGAAGCGGTGCACGCATATGGGGTGCGCTCATGCGGGGAGATCAGCGTCGCAGCAAGACGAGTCAGACAGTGAGGCTAAAGACGTGTGCGACTCGCTCAGAGGGATCGAAGCGCACATAGTTACCCGATGCCCCCCAGAACCAAGTCTCATCGGTGAGCTCATCTTGGGCTTGAAAGGTGGAACATCCACTCAGGCCAAGTGCATCAAGATCGAGATACACCGTTGCCTCGCAGATTTCATCGGGGGTCAGGTTGATGACAACGAGCACCGTGTCTACCTCGAGACCTCCTCGAGCCTTGATGAGCTTGCGGTGATGAGTAAAGGCGATCACATGAGGGTGATCCACGTAATGAAACCGGAGCGAGTCCATTCGCCAAGTTGAGGAATGGGCCCGCCGAATATGGTTGAGCTTGCTCAGAAGCGGCCACAGCGATCCCAGGTCATTGTGATCTCGCTCTTTTAGCTCGTACTTCTCTGAGAACCGATACTCCTCTTTGTCGGGGAGTGCATCGTTTTCGCATAATTCGTAGCCCGAGTAGACACCCCAGCTTGGCGCCATCATTGCCGCAAGAATCGCCCGGGATGCAAACGCGTTACTCGAACCACCACGCAGCGGATCAGTCAAAATATCTGGGGTACTTGGCCAAAGATTGGGACGGAACCACGCAGCGGCGCGACCATGCGCTAGCTCCTCGCCATATGACTCGAGTTCCTCTTTCGTCTGCCTCCAAGTGAAGTAGGTATAGGACTGGCTAAACCCCACCTCGGCCAAGCTGTGCATCATGGTTGGGTCTGTGAAGGCCTCTGAAAGCAGCACTACCTGTGGGTGCTTGGCCTGCAGTTCCCGAATCATCCAAGCCCAAAAAGCGAGCGGCTTGGTGTGCGGGTTATCCACCCGGAATACCTGCACCCCGCACTCAATCCAGAACTGCAGGATTTCTAAGCAGGCTTGCCAAAGGGCGATCCGAGCCTCTTCATTCTCGGGCCAGAAGTTAATCGGAAAAATATCCTGATACTTCTTGGGAGGGTTTTCTGCATAACGGATTGAGCCATCAGATCGGTGGAGAAACCAGTCGGGGTGCTCGGTTACCCAAGGGTGATCTGGGCTGCACTGCAGCGCATAGTCAAGGGCCACTTCAAGGCCAAGCTCACGTGCTCGCTCAACAAATGCCCGCAGGTCGCTCAGGGTTCCAAGCTCGGGGTTTACTGCAGTATGTCCGCCATCTGCAGAGCCAATCGCCCATGGGCTGCCTACGTCTTTGGGCCCAGCTGTGAGTGAGTTGTTTCTACCTTTGCGATGTGAGACGCCGATGGGATGTACCGGCGGCAGGTACACCACATCAAATCCTGCCGCTGCAATCTGTTCGAGTCGCGTCCAAGAGTGTGCCCCTTGCGTCAAACCACCCTCTGAGCGCGGAAAGAACTCATACCAAGCTCCCCGGACGGCGAGTTCAGGGTCCACTCTCAACAAGTGACTCGGCGATGAGGTGATCTCCGTCGGCAAACCAGCCACTGCTTGAGCTACTGCGTCATCGGTTGCAGCTGCGAGACGAACTCGATCAGAACAGCTACTGCTGCGTAGTTGCTCGATAGCATCAAGCACCCTTCGTGCGGGAGCCTCTGAGAGCTGTTGCACTAGGGAGTCAAGGATCTGTGCCCCCTGCTCAAACTCCACCTGCAGCGGCTCGCCGGCTTGAGCAAAAAGCTGCAGGTCTCGACGCCAGGTCTCAAAGCGATCTGCCCAAGCCTGAACTTGAAACTCGTACAGCCCTGAATCCTTGAGCCGAAGCGCTGCTCTTGCTTGACCCGATGCGGCAACATCAAGCGGAGCTATCTGCCATCTTGGCTTTGTTCTGCTCTGCGCATCAGCGCGTCGGTATCGGATCCTTCCTGCAAGCAAGCCATGCCCATCTGCAACCAGAATTGCGCCGAGCGCAACCTCATCTTCAACAACTGCTTTCGCTGGAGAAAGTGTGGGGGTGACTGGGTAGACCTCGCGG
>JBIKPA010000250.1:0-3727 GCA_044357715.1 Microthrixaceae bacterium | reverse complement strand
GGCCAGAATCGGGCCGACAAACTGACCCAGCACATTGGCCGCACGATGAAAAGAGAACACCCCAGGGCGACGGTCAACGGGGTAATAGTCGGACAGGAGCGCATTATGGGTGGGATCAACTACTGCCCGACCAATCCCTGAACCAGTGCGAGCCACGATGAGCATCCAGATCGCAGTTGAGGCACCCGTCATCATCGAGAACACCGCCCAGACAACTGCACCAACTAGAGCAATGACTACTCGGTTGCCTTTGTCGGCAGCGACTGCAATGGGCATCTGCATGAGCAACGCACCCAAAGCAGTAAGGCCAACTAGCGACAGGATCCCGGTGTTCGACATGCCAAAGGCGTCACGAATATTGGGCAACAAAATGCCAAAAGCCGTTCGGTCAAGTTCATCCGCAGCGTTCAGCCCAAAGAGAATCAGCAGCGGAAAGACCGGACCTGTTCCCACAAGTTGCTTGAACGAGGCCCGAGGGGCACGAACGACCGTCAGCCAGTTCCCTGGGTTGAAGACACCTTTTGAGGACTCACTCAGATCAGTCCAAGTAATGCGATCTGTTTCGGGTTTGGCTCTCGGCTTGGTCTGTGCCTCAGTCATGAAACAGCCTGAGTGTCTGCGTCAGGCTCCGCAGGCACCTGAACCTCGGGATCGGACTCTCGATTGAAATTGAGCTCGCTGAGATTATTTCTGCGCGCCGCAAAGGCCAACGCTCGGTCACGTAGTCGAAACACGATTCCGCCAAGGCCATCCGGTGCCGCTAGTAGCACCACGAGCACCCCAACTCCCGTTGCCAACACAGACCAAGGGGCAGGCAACAACCATTGCGAACCTCGCTGGAACACCGAGCCCAGCACTGCGCCTAACAACGACCCAAGGCCTCCAACAACAGTTGCAGAGAACACCAAAAGACTCTCGTCTGCGCCATAACTCTGCTGTCGGAAAGCTGCTTGATGAATCACCAGAACTACACCAGCGACCGAGGCAATACATCCCGAAACTGCAAATGCAGACAGCTTCACACGCGTGGCGTTCACCCCGAATGCAACTACTCCAGACTCGTTATCTCGAAGCGCTACAAGCACCCGCCCAGTTCTGGTTTTTCGCAATCGACGCAGAACGATTCCCATCAACACTAAGACGAGGAGAGCGAAGTAATAGAGACGCAGCGGACTATCTAGGCTCAGTCGATACAGCAATTTTGGTCGCTCAAAGCGCCCTTCTGGGATCCAATCCACTGCCCTATTCGAGAAGATCCATTCCGAGGCCGCAATAGAGATTGCAAGCGTGGTGACTGCTAGGTACAGCCCTCGAAGTCTTAGCGCCGGAAGACCCACAAGCACTGCCACGGCAGCACCAAGCACTCCGGCAACAAGCATTGAGGTGAATGGCTCCCAACCTTGCTCAACTGTTGCCCATGCCCCCACCGAGGCCCCAACCCCAACAAAGGCCATCTGCCCAAGCGATACCTGTCCGGCCCAACCGGTCAGCACAACAACTGACAACCCAATCATGGCGAAGATAACAATCACACCCGCTTTGAATTGGCCGTTTGTGCCAAGCAATAGCGGCAGGCCGAGAACGACTACCGCTGCAGTCGTTGCAAGTCCGAGGCGGCCCAGACGAACCTCTCGCAACCTAGCCAGAGCCGCTGGGATGGGTCTCACCTCGCCTAGCGAATCCCATGAGGACACATCCTCTGTCTCTGAACGACGCGATCCCCTGCGTTGCAACAGGAGCGAAATAATGATGAGCCCAGCAAGTATGGGCGACATGAGGTAGGAGTCTCCTGTGTTCCACCTCACAGCGGTTTCGAGTACACCTAACGCAACTGCCGTGGCCGCGATTGCCACAAGGTGGGTCATTCGACCAACGATGAGTGCAGTCAAGGCACGAAGCACTACAGACAGACCCAGTCCCACACCAAAGGGCAAGCTGTTGACACCTGCACTGAGGATCATCGAGACATAGGCAAGCGCAGTAGCTAGCACCCAGACCTGAGCCTCTAGGCGGCGAACAGGGATCCCGAGCGTGGCTGCCCGATCGGATCGTTCAGCAGAGGCTCGAACTGCAATGCCGGTGTCTGTGAGCTTCAGGAAGAGCGCAACTGCAATGAGGAGCACAGGGGCAACAATGACCGCTAAAAGGTCGCTCCCATCGAAGGCCACCCCGCCAGCAGTAGCCGAGAACTCAAATGGTGGCGGCAACGTGCGAACAGCTGGACCTGCATCCCAGAGTCTGGGAAGTAAGAGAGTGCAAAATGCAAGAACCTGCGCTAATCCAAGAGTTGCCACTGTGAGTTGCAGTCGCGGCGAACTAAAGAATCGACGGATCACTAAGACATCAACGATCAGACCCAAAAGCAATGCCGAACCAAAGCCAATCGTGATGCTGAGCAGCCAAGGTAGACCTGCCAGAGTTATGAGCAGGACTCCAAAGGTTGCTGGCAAGGCACCAAGGTCGCCTTGGGCAAAGTTCACAATTCGGTTCGCTCGCCATACCAAGGCCAACCCAAGTGCGCCGAGCGCACCGAGTAGGCCCAGAATCACCCCCGAGAGCGTTGCGCCAAGGGGCATCGGGAAAAGCAAAGCCTGTGCTAGCAAAATCCCGATTGCAGGTAGAAACAGCACCAGGTTGCTCTTCGCAGTTTTGTGATTGTCTGCCGACCAACCCACGCTTGTTGTTACCCTCCCCAATGCAGCATTCCCGAAAGAAGCAATCCCCAAATCAGCCTGATCAGACTCTAGCCAAGCTATTGCCCAAGCTTGTTTACACCCGCAGGGGATCTTCTGTACTGCAAAGCAACTGACAGCGAGCGTTAGCCATGATCAAGAATTGCCAGAGCGCCCTCGATGAACTGCTGCCTGCACGCCGAGCGCTGCAACTTGCCCGAAGATGTCTTTGGAACTGTCCCAGGCTCGACCAGAATCACTTGCTTTGGTGGAATACCCACTGAGTCAGTCACGACACGACTGATGTTTCGAGCAACCTCGGCAAGGTCTGCTGCTCGAGCCTCGGCAACAACAATGATGTTCTGAGCGCCTTGTCTGCCTTCGATTCCAAATGCAATCACGTTGCCAGTGCGTGCGCCCTCAACTTCTCCAGCCACCTTCTCGATGTCTTGGGGGAACACGTTACGGCCGCCCACGATAATGACGTCTTTGATTCGCCCGCAGACTACGAGTGCGCCATCAACGGTGTAGGCCAAGTCTCCGGTGTGCAACCAGCCGTCGATGATGAGTTCTTCTGTCTCCTCGGGTTGTTCGTAGTAGCCCGAGGTCAGCGAATTACCCGTGATCTTCAGTTCCCCAACTTGCCGATCCCCGCAGATCACTCCGGTAGTGCAATCGATAATGGCAATCTCTAGCCCAGGTACTGGCTTGCCAAGAAGTACAAGTTCGGTTGCTCCCTCAGTGTTCGGCTCGACCTGGATTGCCAACCGCTTGTGTTCTAGCGCCGCTTTATCGACCCAATCGGTGAGCAGCCCAGCCATTGGTTCAGGGAAACAGCCCGCTATGCACACCTCGGCCATTCCAAATGCCGGAAAGGCTCCTTTGGGGGAAAGCCCAAACCTTTCGCCGGCAGCAAAGAAACTCCGGAACGTTTCAGGGTCAACTGGTTCGGCCCCGTTCAGCCAGACTCGCATATGCGACAGGTCGAGATCCTCTTCAGCCCTGCGCATTGCCCGAGCAGCGAGGGAGTACGAGAAGTTGGGTCCGGCAGTTCC
>JBIKPA010000065.1:0-13040 GCA_044357715.1 Microthrixaceae bacterium | reverse complement strand
GCATCTGCTGTCTTTGTGGTGTGGATCCTGAGCGTCATGCTGGTCTTCACCGGGCCCACAATGGTGAAGGGTGCAATTGGACTAGCTCCTGAAGCGAAGCGAGAACCCATTCGATGGGTGCTCAAGCTTGCATACTCAAGCACCGCAAAATACATGGGGTTGATGGCCGTGCAGAGTCTGGTCCTCTTGTTGATCAGCTTCAGTATCAGCACTTGGCTAGGAATTGACTTACCGGGGTTGCTCGCAATTTGCGCTGCGTTATTAGCTTTTGTGCCCTACGTGGGCATATTCGCCGGAGCGTTACCCTTGGCACTCTTAGCCCTGCTGAATGGCCCCAAACAGGCCCTGCTGGTTCTGATTGGGGCGTTCTTTTTACAGATGATGTCTGCGGTCTTTGTTCAACGCAGAATTGATGCAACCACTGTTCCTGTCGGAGTGTTTCCCACCATGGTGGCTGCAATGATCGGGTTTAGCCTGCGTGGACCAGGCGGGCTACTCGTTGGCGTTGCTTTAGCGGCGATGGCGATGGCTGTAGTGAGCGATACGGCTGCATTGCGAACAATTCGCAGCTTGGACGACTCAACAGTCGCCGACTCTGCAGATACCGAGTCTGCAGATACCGAGTCTGCAGATACCGACACATCACTGAATAGTTCACCGCAAATCCTCTGAGTAGTGGCGCGCTGCGCTCATCATTGCGAGACTTAGCGAATGGACCCGATGGTTGGCCCCGGCTGATGACGCGTAACGAAGGCGGAGAGCGGGTGAAAAAAGATGATGCATCCATTCACGGCATAGGCGACGAAGTACCTGCTATGGAGGCATTGCTTGACCGGCCAATTGAAGTCCCGCTCGGTCTTGAAGATCCGTGCATCACCGACTTCATCGATGGCAAAGACAGCGCCCTCAAGGAGATCTACGATCGCCACGGCTCACTAGTTTTTTCTTACTGCACACGGTCGCTTGGGGCAGTTCGTGCTGCTGATGCAACCCAAGATGTCTTCCTTGCCGCGTGGAAATCCCGGGAACGCTACCGGCCAGAGTCTGGCAGTCTTCCCGCATGGCTGATGGGTATTGCACGATTCAAAGTGATCGACATTCTTCGCTCAGATGGCCGGAAGCCAATCAGTATCGACATGACTGGATCCGGAGAATCAGCAAGCTCGCAAAGCATGGGTTCTGCCGACGGAGACCTGAGAGGCCACCATGGTGAAGCAATCGAGAATGCCGCAATCTCACTCACTGGGGAACGCATGCTCCTTGCTGAAGCCATCACACAACTCCCCCTTCGAGCCCAAGAGATGGTAAGGCTCAAGTTCTTCGAAGATCTGACTCATTCACAGATCGCTGAGCGATGTGATGTTCCGCTCGGTACCGTAAAGAGTGATATTCGCCGCAGCCTTGAACGACTCCGGCGACAGCTTGAGGGGTATCAAGATGCCTGAAGACCTAGATGACTTTGACACAGGAGAGTTCGCCGACCTGTTGGCTCTTGGAGCCAACCTGACTGACTCCGACTTTGACCTGATTGCTCCCCCATCGGACCTCTGGGACAACATCGCAGCGCGAGTATCGCTCAGCGCACCAACCGCGCTCAATCAGCCAACCGTGGTCGAGCAACCAACCGGGCTGAAGCAACCAACCGTGTTAGCCGAACGACGGAATCGAGGACGCAATATCGTTCTTGCAGCCGCTGCTGCCGTTGCAGTGTTGGTAGTTGGTGCAGTGGGGATCCGGTTGGCAGATTCTTCAAGATCAAGTACCGAACTTGTGGCCAGCACGACTCTAGATGTACTCGAAGGCCCAGCTACTGCGAAGGCCAAGCTGTTGCGAACAGGGGATACAGAGCGCCTTGTCGTCACTGCTGAAAACATGCCTGCCGCTCCCGCTGGCAGTCATTACGAGCTGTGGCTTGTCGATCCAGAAGTAACAAGGCCGCAGTCGCTAGGCCCGATGACCGGAAGCACTGAAGTGGTGATCCCTGCATCTATCAATCCGGATCTCTACCCCGTTGTAGATATCTCGTTGCAACAAAATGGCACCCAGGCTCACTCCGGTCACAGCTTGTTACGTGGCACTCTTCAATAGAAGAACTGCTGCAATCAGGGGTCACTTCACTTTCACACTGACATCTCAACGAGTGGCCACTAGCTTCGACCTGTGGTCGACGATGCCGAGCAAGCCCTGCGCAACAAAATCAAACTGCGTCTTTTGCTTGCAGGCGCGCCAGTTGAACAGGTTGATCAGCTTGGTCTTGAGGATTCAGAACAGACTCCGAACGGCGCAGTAGCACTTCTGCGGCAAAACCTGTTCTGGAGCAATAGCGACCTCATCACAATCAATGAACTCGCAGATCGCAGCGGCCTTGATGTGGAACTTTGCCGCAGAGCCAGAATGCTGATGGGGCTTCCAGACCCGGGGGACGCGGCGCTTTGCCGGATAGAAGAAGCAGAGGCGTTTCAAGGGTTTGCTCTTGGCATGGAACTTTTTGGAGTGGAGCCAGTTCTGCAGTTTGCGCGCGTGATTGGGTCCTCGCTTGCCTCTGTAGCCGAAGCCTCCCTGAGTGTCTTTGGTCGCTCCCTCACCGAGCGTGCTAGCAGCAGCGAGACTGTTGTACCCCAAGGCGATGCGTACACCCTCGAGGTTCTTGATGCCGTAGAAGCGTTCCAGATTGTGCCAATGGCGCTTCAGATTCTGTCAAAAATGCAGTTTGACCTAGTAATGGACCGCCTGACCGAAGCACCAGGGCAGCCCAGCTTTGCGGCAGTGGGATTTGTTGACCTGACAGGTTCAACACGAGCAACGCTTGACCTCGGAGTAGACACAATGGCTGCCGCTCTCACCCGATTTGAGGAATGGTCAGTTGAACTCACCGTGGCCCGAGAAGGCCGAGTCGTGAAGTACATCGGCGACGAAGTGATGTTCCTAGCACCCGATATCTTGGCAGCAGCGGAAGTGGCAACCGAGTTGATCCGCAGAGTGGCCGACGACCCCATTTTGAAGTCTGCCCGAGCGGGAGTGGCATTCGGCGAAGTTTTGAGTCGCGATGGTGACTATTTTGGATCGACGGTTAACCTTGCGGCCCGCTTAGTAGATAAGGCAAAGACCTCTTCAGTGCTTATCTCTGGCGACGGCGCGGCGGACTGCCCGGGTGCTGTGTCAAAGGGAAGGCGCCGGCTGAGGGATCTACCGGAACGAGTTGAGATCTGGCGAATTGGCTGAGCCAAGCAGTTGGCGACTCCTACGCATCATCAACACAGTGCTCGCACCGATGACAACAATTACCGTGCTCAGAGGAAGCAGCAGTGGCAGCGGGACCTCGGGAACCACTGGTGGTGGCCCGTTGACTCCGACTTGTTGCGAAGTACTCGTATCGAAGGGAAACAACAAGGGCCCATGCCATTGCAACCAGGGGGCAATCTGCTGTGGAGTTGCGCCCGTGACCACATCGAACTGAACCGGTCTGGCCGTCTTCGTAAACGTCACTTCAGTGACTCCGGCAGATTGCAACGTAAAGCTGAGCTTTTCTTGAAGCTGTTGTGGCCAAGCATTCCCATTGCCGGGCATGGCATAGATAACAGCACTCGCCGCAATGGGAGCGCACAGCGGCGCAAGCAAGGTGATCGTCAGGCGAAAAGATGAGGCGTCCGAAACACTCTTACTGCGAGACACAAGGGGTGCGGGCAGGCAAGGCGAGGTGGGTCCCGAGGGCGTCTGGACAACCGAGATGTTTCCCGCAGGCGGGGCTTGTGAATCCATCAAGGTTGAAGCAGTAGCGGTTGCTGAAGTCGCAGTGCCACTGAAAACAATCACGCAGAGCACTGTGACGAGCGCCTTCAAACCGTGTCGTTGCATAGTCAACCTTTCCGTAGACATTTGCTAGTGCACGCACCTAGACGCGAACTGTCTGAAAGGTGAACCTTTGCCAAATACTTGCGCAGTAGCAGTTACTCGCAAGACCTGTGGTTCCCTAGCGCTGCTCGGGTCGAGCGATGCGGCTTCTTGTTCCAGGCACCCGAGGGCGGTCAGAGTAATGCTTGCCATCGGAACGTCTCGGTGAAGTATCGGGCTTGCCCCGCTTAGAACTCCACCTCCAAGTAAGCGAGATTCGCGGGTGCTCGGTGTCGAACGCGGGCACAGCATGTAAGAAATCGCGCTGGCATCGGCCTCCCATCACCAACAAATCACCGTGCCCAGGACTCAGCACCACATCCTCGGCCTGTGACTGTGGCCCTTCTTGAACTCGTGGGGCACTTTGAGGACGCAACCGAAATGGTCGCGGCTCACCAAGAACCAGAATGGCAATCAACGTCTCATCAAGCCATGTCATTCCCCGATCGGAATGTAAGCCCTGAAAGTCTTCGCCAGTTCTATACAAAATGGCAGCCACTCCACTCAGACGCGCCCGGTAAGCATTCTCAAGGTGCAGCGAGGTTTGAGTAAGAACGTCTTTGAGTAAACCCTCATCCAGTTTGTCTGTGTGAAAGCGTGCGCCAAGGCGACGCTCCTCGACGTAATGATCGAAGCGCCAGACCTCACTCTGCCTCCAGTTGGTGTTGGCCAGAGTGGTTTCAAAAAGCTCCTGAGCTCTTGGAACAAATCCGGTGCGGAGATCAACCCATGATCTGCCATCACCTAGGGGGGTTCTCTGCACGGGCGCTTTTCGGTTGATCTCTAACGGCAGAGGTTCAGTCATGTGCGGGAGTCTTTCGAGCGGTTTTGCAAGATGAAACGCAGCGGTGCCCCTTGGGCCGTGTGTGGCTCTACGGTAGGCATTTATGGGGAACCACCTGATTATCACTAACGGGACCATCATTGACGGCACGGGAAGCCCTGCCTTCATCGGAGACGTGCATATCTCTGACGGAGTGATCACCGCAATCAGCCCGGCGGGGGAAATATTGGGTGCAGTGGACGCTCGAGCAACCGTGATCGATGCGACGGGCTTGCTGGTAACTCCGGGCTGGGTTGATATTCACACTCACTACGACGGCCAAGTCACCTGGGATGATGTTCTGGCGCCCACCGCATGGCACGGAGTTACCACGTTGGTCATGGGCAACTGTGGGGTCGGGTTTGCGCCCGTGGTTCCTGAGCGCCGCGACTGGCTGATTGGCCTGATGGAAGGCGTCGAGGACATCCCTGGAACTGCGCTTTCTGAGGGGATCGACTGGGACTGGGAAACCTTTCCCGAATATTTAGATGCCCTTGAACCGCGCCGCTGGACAATGGACGTAGGCACGCAGATTGCTCACGGAGCAGTCCGCGCTTACGTCATGGGTGATCGCGGGGCGAAAAACGAGCCAGCTACGGCTGAAGATATTGAACAGATGCGAATTATTGTGAGAGACGCTCTCGCCGCTGGCGCGCTGGGGTTTTCAACCTCACGGACCATTGCGCATATCGCCATCGACGGCGAGCCTGTGCCAGGAACCTTTGCAGCCGAGGACGAACTCTTCGGTATCGGCTCTGCCCTGAAGGAACTCGGCACCGGCGTGTTTGAGCTTGCACCTGCTGGAGTGGCTGGGGAGGATGTCGTTGCACCAGCAAAAGAGGTGGACTGGATGCGCCGACTCTCTGCAGAAATGGGGCGGCCGGTGACGTTTGCGCTCATCCAAGTGGACTCCGCACCAGAACTCTGGCGTGAACTGATGGATGCCTCGCTCGCTGCTACCGAAGAAGGGGCAGATATCTGGCCACAGGTTGCCGGCCGTGCCACGGGGTTGTTATCTGGCCACCACACCACCTACTCGCTCTTTGATGCCTTCCCCGCCTATCAACAACTCAAGGCTCAGAATCTCTCTGAGCAGGCTTTGTATGAACGTCTCTGCGATCCTCAGATCCGAGAGTCGATTCTGGGTTGGCAACCAGATGAAGCGACTGCAAAAAGTTTAGCCGGGGCCTTTGACCGCACCTTCTTGCTTGGCGACCCGCCCGATTATGAACCTGGCCCGGACCGTTCGCTCACCGGAATCGCACTAGCGAACAGCACCAGCCCGCTCAACGTCGCCTACGACGCAATGCTCATCGATGGGGGGCGCGGGCTGTTGTACGTGCCGATTTTGAATTACGCATACGGCAACCTCGACCCGGTCCGAGAGATGTTTCTGCACCCACGAGCCGCGTCCGGTTTAGCTGATGGTGGAGCACATTGCGGAGTCATCTGTGATGCCTCCATGCCAACCTTTATGTTGACTCACTGGACTCGAGACCGCAGCCGGGGGGACACGCTGCCGCTCGAGATGATTATCAAGAAGCAGACTCAAGACACAGCAATGTTGTACGGCTTATCTGACCGAGGCACGCTCAAAGTGGGCATGCTTGGCGATGTCAACATCATTGATTATGAAAACCTTCAACTTGAAAGCCCATTTGTGACTTCAGACCTTCCCGCTGGAGGCACGCGCCTAGTGCAAGGCGCACGAGGCTATGTTGCAACCATCAAGTCTGGTGAAATCACCTTTGATCGCGGCCAAGACACGGGCGCTCGCCCAGGACAACTTCTACGAGGAGCAAGATGACCGAAAATCCACTACTCAACATGTCACCCGATGAGTTGTTGTCGACAACCCGATCAGTGCGGAAACGGCTCGACTTCTCGCGTCCCGTCGAGCCAGAGCTACTGAACGAATGTTTAGAACTCGCTGCTCAAGCGCCGACTGGCTCGAATGCGCAAGGGTGGCATTTCATTGTGGTCACAGACCCAGACAAGCGCGCTGCGCTCGGCGAGATGTACCGCAAGGGGTTCGAGGTTTTCTACGGCAACCGTGCTGCCGCCGAGGCAAACCTTCCGGCAGATGATCCCGCATATGTAGCCACCACAAAGCGAGTCATTGACTCAGCGGAGTACCTTGCAGAACATATGGGAGAGGTTCCCGTCATGTTGATCCCCTGCATTGACGTGCGAACTGATGGCCTGAACGCTGCCATACAGGCAAGTATTTGGGGTTCGTTGTTGCCGGCCGTATGGTCCTTCATGCTGGCTGCTCGGTCTCGCGGTTTGGGTACCTGCTGGACCACTCTGCACCTTATGCACGAGGCCGAAGCTGCAGAACTATTGGGGATCCCAGACAACATCATGCAAGGTGCTCTGATTCCCGTTGCGCACACACTCGGTCTGGAGTTCAAAGCGGGAGCAAGACGAGATATGGAGCGGATTATCCACCACGACAGTTGGTGATTGATCGCCCTGATGACGTTTGAGAACGAGGATCTAGCGCAGCAACTGCGCGCAGCAACCGAACTACTTATTGCAGTTGCACAGGACCGCTCAGTTTTGGCCGCCCTGAGTACCGAGGAACGCTCTCGGCTCCTGAGCGCTGCAGGCGATGTGTTTTGCCCTGATGTAGAAGAACGCCGCCAGCAGATCCGGGCCCGTCGCCGTAGCCAACGCGCTGCGAAAGCCCAGCGCGATCAAGACGTTTTGAACAGCACAGAAATCCGAACACTGCGGGCCCAAGAAGTCTTTACGTCTCCAAACGTGTTTCCGCCGGTTGGGTTTGTGCAAACAGACCTGCCCGACGCCGGCGACTATCTCGGAAGCAGACCCTTCCGAGAGACCCTCGAACCACAGCATTGCTACGTATGCAAAGAGAAGTACTCACAGATCCACTTTTTTTATGATCAGCTCTGCCCACGTTGTGCTGAGCTGAACTACGCGAAGCGCACCGAGTCAGCCAACCTTGAAGGACGCGTCGCTTTACTGACTGGCGGCCGAGTCAAGATTGGCTATCAGGCAGGGATCAAGCTTCTTCGAGCAGGCGCTCGCTTGGTAGTAACCACACGCTTTCCACAAGATTCGGCCCAGCGCTACTCCCAAGAACCAGACTTTTTTCAGTGGAAAGACCGACTCGAAATCTATGGCCTCGATCTTCGCCATACACCGAGCGTTGAAGCGTTCTGTAGCCACATGGCAGCAACCCATCCGCGATTGGACTACATCATCAACAACGCTTGTCAGACGGTTCGCCGGCCACCTGAGTTCTATGAGCACATGATGCAGCGTGAGCGAAGCGCACACAACGAGTTGCTGCAGCCTCAAGGGGAGATTGCTGGTAGCCAAGGCAACGCTCAGTCTCATGCAAGCGCTCTAGTGCACACTGCTACGGGTACTGCTAGCTCGGCCGAAATCTCCCAGCTACCACTGCTCGAGGAGGACCGCCTGCGGCAGGGCCACCTGTTTCCCGACGGACTCCTCGACCAAGACCTTCAACAAGTCGACCTTCGAGAGCTCAACTCTTGGAGGCTGAACTTGGCACAGGTCTCCACTGTTGAGATGCTCGAAACACAGCTCGTCAACGCAGTTGCTCCCTTTGTTCTGAACGCCCGGCTCAAGCCACTCATGTTGCAAACTCCAGATCAGGACAAACACATCGTGAATGTTTCAGCTGTGGAGGGGCAGTTCTATCGACGATTCAAGACCACCAAGCATCCTCATACCAACATGGCTAAAGCTGCTCTCAACATGATGACTCGCACTTCGGCTGCCGAGTACCACGCCGATGGGATTCACATGAATAGCGTTGATACTGGCTGGGTCAGCGACGAGGACCCAGCCCATATTGCAGAGCGCAAAACTGCCGAGCATGGGTTTCATCCTCCGCTCGACATCGTGGATGGTGCTGCACGAATTGTTGACCCGATTATTGGCGGTGTGCTGACCGGAACCAACGTATGGGGGCAGTTTCTGAAGGACTACTTCCCTACCGACTGGTAGCGAATCGACTAGCGACCTGCGCTGCTGACTTACTCGCAGCTATCAATCCAGATCTCACCGTCGGCTCGGAGCTCTTTCTTCCAGATCCAGCCCTCGACCTTTACTCTGTCGATCAACGCTGAGGCTGCTCGGAACGCAGCATCGCGGTGCACGGCAACGGCCACAATAACCACGGCAGGATCACCCACCTCTACCCGCCCTACGCGATGAACCGCCAAGACCGCACCAAGGTCAAACTCGGCTGCTACCTGCGCTGCGAATTGCTGCAGTTGAGTGTCCGCTCGGTCTTCCCAAGCCTCATATTCCAAAGCCAAAACCTGATGCCCGTGATTTGGGGAGCGAACGGTTCCTTCAAAGACAACTACTCCACCGCAATCATCTCGCCTCACAGAATCCACAAGGTCAGCAACATCCAACGGAGCGCTATGAATGCCAGCGACAACGATTGGAGTCAGAGCGGGTCGGTCAGTTGCGGTCATGGCTGCCCGCTTCGAGCAGTGGCACAGGCATGCGGAAGAACCTGAAGCACAGCCTCAAGGCTTTCTGTTGCTCCTCGAACTGAACCAGGAAGATTGACCACAATGGTGCCACCCCGGCGGCCAACACACTGCCGAGATAACGCTGCAAACGGCGTGTGCTGCAGGCCAGCAGCACGCATCAGTTCAGCAATCCCCGGTGCTTCAACCTCGAGCACCTCTTTGGTGGCCTCGGGGGTGACATCTCTTCGTGCAAGACCAGTTCCACCGTTCGTTAGTATCAGATCCACCTGATCACCATCGCACCATTCGGTGAGCACCCGAACAATCTCCGCGCGCTCATCTGGCACAATCGCCCGAAGAAACACCGTTGCTGCTAGCCCCTCTGCAACCACTGTTTCTACTGCTGGACCCGTCAAGTCCTCGTACTCTTCGGCGAACGCCCGATCCGAAATCGTCAGCACCGCCACTCTGAGCCCAGGCGCAGTCTGCGGCGCTGCGTGATCAGACCCACCCGAAACGGGGGGCAGGATCGCTAGTTCAGAGCCTGCCGGTCGCGTCAGGAACTCCGAGCGATGCACAATGGCATCGTCGACCATGATCGTGCAGTTTGCGCACAACGCAGCAAACTCAGGACCAAATAATTGCTCTGCCTGAGCGAGTACCTCTGCCACCGTGGTTCCAGGAATAACAGTAAGTCGCGTGCCTGCAAGCTCTCTTGCCTGAGCAAAGAGCAACACCTGAGTCATGGCTTGAACCTTACAAGCAGCTCAGAGCAACCCTCTGCCAGCTTCATCCGCCGATTCGAGACATCAGTCGAACGGGTTGTTCAAACTCTGGCTGCCCAATCGAATGACCAGGGCCTTTAAGAGCAACTGCGCTGCGAATAATTTCAGCGAGTTCCGACTCTGATGCACCGGATCGCAACGGGGATCGAAGATCAGTCTCGGTATGAGCAAACAAACAGGTCTTTAAGAATCCATCAGAGGTGAGCCTGAGCCGATCGCACTGCTCGCAGAAGGGCTCACTTACGCTAGAAATCACCCCAACCCGTCCGGGTGAAGCGTCGGCGAAGGAATAACTCGCAGCAGGTTCTGCGCCGCGCTCAAGCCCCACTAGCGGGTATGCGGAATCGATGCGCTTGAGTATCTCGGCCGAGGACAACACCTGTTCTGAACTCCAAGTGTTGCCAGCACCAAGGGGCATGTTCTCGATAAAGCGAACATCGCAACCGGTTCTGCGAGCGAATTGCACAAATGCAAGGACCTCGTCATCGTTCGTTCCAGCGACCATCACACAATTCACCTTTACAGGCTGTAGCCCAACCTGTTGTGCGACTGAGATCCCATGAAGCACCTTGCCCAAAACATCTCTACGCGTGATCTCTGCAAATCGGTGAGCATCTAGAGAATCCAAACTGATGTTCACACGATTCAGGCCGGCCTCGGCTAACGACTGTGCGTGACGAGCAAGTGTGGTGCCGTTCGTGGTGAGCGAAAGGTCCTGAAGGCCTAAGCCGGACAAAGCAGAAACCAACTGCGCCAGATGGGGGCGCATGAGCGGCTCGCCTCCGGTGAGGCGCACAGATGTAATCCCAAGGCCAACAAGCACCTGTGTGAGCTTCAGGATCTCCTCAAAGCTCAGCTGTTGCTCGGGAGGAAGCCAATCCAGCCCATCCTCTGGCATGCAGTAGGTGCAACGAAGATCGCAACGGTCAGTCACCGAAATGCGCAGATCGCGCGCAACGCGCCCATAGCGGTCAATCAGTGATGTCACCTTCATACCCTACCGATTCCACAGAACCTGTCTGCTCAGTCACTCGAGGAGTTGCACAGTCAGTCCCGCAACTCGATTGCGTCCCCGATACAAGCCACGCCAGGCTGCACAACATTTGCATACACTCCAAGATGATTCGGAAACGCAGTGTGCAACTCAGTCATTGCAGCAAACAGCTCGGGCTGAGAACTGAGCTCTGCCTGCGCACCAAGGCCAGGCTGGGCTCGAAGCGGCATGGCGCATCTAACAGTCGGTTGGGAAATCTCTAGAAGTAGCGAACTTCCAATCCCAATTCTCTTGCCGATCCATGCATCTTCGTGGAATGGCTCACCGAGAACATCCAGAATCAGATTTGGCCGAAACCGCCTGGCATCGAAGTTCAAGTCCGCTCGCAACTCCGCACATTGGTTGAGCGTCGAGCGGCTCAGCAGATGCACAGCCGCAAGGTCTAGGAAGGTTCCGTGCGGAGTCGGAATCTGGAAATATTCAGCGTGGTCGTTGGTGGGCTCAAAGGTCATCTCATAAGCCAAGGGTTCATCCGCGTTCTGAGTCAGAACCTCACTCGTTCGAGCGAGCGCTACTGCCCGGCCAAGCCAGTTCGACAAGATGTCATTTACTTCCGGGTCGTCAAAGCGCATCTCAATGCCACCCGGCAGGCTGAACCCGGAGTCGGTTGCGGTGGCCAACAACAGCTCGGCCACACGCTTTGCAGAGAGTACCCGGCCCGAGTCCAGGTCGATCACTGCGCGCTCACGGTCACCATCGATACCAGAGATTCCAACCTGTAAAGAATCAACCTGCAGGCCCTGAAACGACTTCACCGGGTAGCGAAAGCAGGATTCAACTGTTCCAATCATCATCTGTGACCTTCCCTTGCTTGATAGACACCTGCACCGCAAACGGCGTTCTCACAACCCTGCATCGCTATGAAGATAGATCGCTAGCGGTACTCACAGAAGTTAGGGCTGTCCTACGATGATGATCGCATGCCGCAATCCTCACAACCTTCCCCAGCTTCTGCCACTTCTGAGACTCCAGGCACCAGCCTTCGATCAGGAAAGGTCTGGCGGAACTTCGGCCGGAACCAATCATGTGTGCCCGCTGTTTGGGAACGGCCCTCGACTGAGGAAGAGCTTGTTGCGATTATCCGACGTGCGGCCCTTACGGGGCGCACCGTCAAAGCAGTGGGCTCTGGTCACAGCTACTCAGCAATCGCCTGCACTGACGGCCATCTGCTCGACCTATCGGGCTACTCGCGAGTGCTGCATGTGGATCGCAGCACTGGCCTAGTTACGGCCCAAGCCGGCATCCCCCTGTGGCGACTGAGCGAAGAACTCGCAGCACACGGCCTTGCCCTAGAGGTGCTCGGCGATATCAACTACCAATCCATTGCCGGGGCGATTTCAACCGGAACCCACGGGCCGGGGATCAGGTTCTCGAACTTGTCGAGCAGTGTGCGTGGCATGCGACTCATTGCCGGAGACGGAACCGTTTTGGAGTGCTCAGCTGAGCTCCACCCCGAGGTGTTTTCGGCTGCTCGCGTCGGCCTTGGCGCACTTGGAATGTTGTCTACCGTGACCATCCAAGCAGTACCCGCATTCAACTTGCATGCAGTTGAAGAGCCCCTTGCCATGGACCGCATCTTGAGCGACCTTGATGATCTGATCGACAACACCGATCACTTCGGATTTTTTTGGTTCCCCGGCTCGAAGCTTGCCCTGACCAAGCGCAGTCGGCGCACCCAAGAACCAATTCGGCCCCGGACCAAATCTGCAAAATGGTTCGAGGAGGTCCTCATTGATAACTATGTCTACGGCGCCGCATGCAAAGTTGCCCGACGGTTTCCGCCGGCAGCAAAAACCATCGTTTCCATTGCTAGCCAAAAGTCCACACACGACTGGATTGACCGAAGCGATCGCGTATTCGCTACTCCCAGACTCGTCAGAGTTATCGAGATGGAATACTCCATCCCGCGCGAAGCCTTTCCCGAGGCCTTCACCCGCCTTGGGCGACTCATCGACAGCATTGGCACACCCATCACTGTTCCCGTTGAGATCCGGTGGTCCGCTGGG
>JBIKPA010000064.1:0-13124 GCA_044357715.1 Microthrixaceae bacterium | reverse complement strand
TTCCAAAGCAGCTTTACGAGAACGACCACCAGAAAGCTTCTCGCGAAGTCGATCCAACCGGCTCGGACTAACCTCATGAACCTCAGGATTACGAAACATCATCACTCCTCAACAACTCTGATCCAACAACAACGAACACCGTTATTGTGCCCAAGCTGTGACAGAACTCAACAGGGTAAAAACGCCCAAAATGAAGGCCAAATAGGTCAAACGGCCTATGAAAATGCAAACAACTGGCAAACAAACGACAAACAAATAGCTCAACACCAACCCCGCAAAAGCAAACGAATCCCTAGCTGAAGCAGGGGGACTCCTTGATGTGCCCCCGACGGGATCCGAACCCGTGCCACCACCCCGAGAGCAACCCCGAATGACTGCGGCCGCGGGTGTTCGAGCGTCCCGGTGTCGTCACTCTGGGGCTGTGGGCCTTGACTACAGATGGACTCCCTCGCCGGGGGCGGGGTCCGTGGAAACTGAACCACCGCCTCTGCCTAGCAGGGCCTAGCCTGCCGCTGCTCCTCGGTCGCGATCAGCAAAATATTGGATGAGTTCGTCATCGAACGGCTCCAACATAGGGATGAATTGGCCTCGGGCCTGGGGGCCGGGGCCTCGGTTCACATCGGCTCCGAGGCCTCGAGGCGGCCATCGGAGATCGCCCGCCGGAAGGCTTCGAAGTCATCGAGGTTCTGCGCTGCGTAGCTCTCGGCGAAGGTGGTGATCGCCCGGTCCAGGGAGGCGCCGGTGCCGCAGTAAGCGCTGATGGCTGCAGCGTCACCTGAGCGGGCGTGCCCACGGGCGAGGGTCATCCCGCACACGCGTGCATAGAATTCGAGCCCCGTCGGGGTGCTCTCCTCCACCTCGAAGGATCCCTTCCAATCACGGAGCTGTCGTAGGTAAAAGTCAGCATGAGTCGGGCCGCTGCTCTTGGTCCAGCCCAAGAAGCTGTCGCTTTGGGCCTGGATCAGCCGTTGGCCCTCAACGACCCGGCGCCCATGGTTGTCGTATTGACTACGAAGCAACTGCTCCTCGAGCACCGAGGGACCGGCCTCCTTGGCCTGCAGGAACAGTGGGTCATGGTCGTCGCGGCCCTTGAGTAGGAGGATTACGCAGCGGGTGCCCACACTGCCTACCCCAACAACCTTCAGTCCGACATCGACTAGTTCGTAGCGTTCTAGGAAGTGGCGACGGTGATCCTCGAGCGTCTGCTTGTAGTCAGCGAACGCCTCGATCGCCGCAGCCTCCAGAGCCGGCGCCGCGTCTTGGTCGGGCAGGTCAAGCATGCGGAACAACAGGGGCGCGTCCGTTCGGATCCGGTATTCGCCGTTGACGACCTCTGCCAGCTTCGACAGGGCCTGCAGGCTGGTCTTGCGAGTGGCGCGGCGCTGGAAGCGATCGAGCGAATTGTCTAGCAACTTGCGGTTCAGGCCGCTCTCCCCACGCAGGTCATCGATGGTGACGTGGTCGTACCACAGGTCCAGCAACCCCATCTCGGCGAATCCGGCCATCGCTTGGCGATACGCCGAAGCGGCGGCCGAGGTTGCAGTCCGACACTGCCGAGGGGTGAAGCCCATGTGCTGGCCGGCGATCATGAAGCTGGCAGCGAGACGCTTGAGGTCCCATTCCCACGGCCCGGGTAGCGTTTCGTCGAAGTCGTTCTGATCGAAGATCAGTTGGCGCTCTGGTGACGCGTAGGCGCCGAAGTTCGACAAGTGAGCATCGCCGGAGAGTTGCACCTCGAGGCCCGAGGTCGGGGTAGATGCGAGGTCGACTGCCATGATCCTGGCAGCGCCCCGGAAGAACGTGAACGGCGAGACTTGCATCCGGGCGCGACGCACCGGCAGCAGCCACGGCACACGGCCCGAGTTCTGGTCCTCGAGCAGCGCAACCGGATCGGGGCGGTCAGCCGACGGCCGCCAGTCGGCGTGTGAGGAGCGCGGCGCCCTTGAACGGCCGGCCTTGCCGCTCTCTGTGCGTTCGGCCATGGTCATCCGAAGCGTCATCTTCAGTCCCCTTGGTCTGCCGTGGTCGGGAGCCTGCGAGGGCAAGTACAAGCGGCTTTCACGTTATCAGGAGACGCCAGAGACGGGCACAGACTGCCAAGGTCCGCAAGGCGGACCCTGATTGCTAATGGATGTCGAAGTTAGCGCGTGGACGGTGACTGATCCAGCGCTCGGCCGCCATGTCACCCGCGATGGAGTTCGCGTCGGACCACAGTTCGCAGGGGAGCGATATCCATGTCGCAGGTGGTACCGGCGGAGTCCCGACCCGCCAGATGGCCCACCTCGCGCTCAGTGGATTGATTGTCAACACAAGCGCTGGGAACAAATAGGCACATCACCTGGCGGGATGTACTGCATGTAGTCTGTCCACTATGTCCGTTGCTCCTCACTCCGATGAACCCGCCGGTCTGACCGTGCTCTCGCCCGACGACGCGCTCGCAAGCGCTCTCCCGCCGCCGAGCGCCGAGGACCTGAAGATCGAGGGCCTCACTGACCAGGAGTGGAAAGAATTCGAACGAGCACTCGCCGAGCGTTGACCAGCAGGGCCGTCGTGATCGACACCATGGTGTTCTCCTCGCTGATCAACGCAGTACGGCGGCCGGAGATCGCTGCCGGGTACATCAACCTGATCCAAGCCCGACCGATCGTGGTGTCCTTCGCAACGGTCACTGAGTTGCGATACGGCGCTGTGAAAGCAGGATGGGGCGATCTGCGGCGTCGAGGGTTGGCGCGCGACCTCGCCAAGGTCGTCGTTGTCCAACCCGATGACCGGCTGATGTCAATTTGTGCCGAGCTGCGCTCAAGCTGCGAAGAGATTGCGCACCCGCTCGGGCAGAAGGTGCACGAAGCGGACCGCTGGATCGCGTCAACCGCTATCCGTCTCGGCATCGACCTTGTGTCTGACGATCGTGTCTTCGATGACGTCAGTTCGCTGACCGTGCTTTCTCGAGGCTGAGTCCCCGCTCGACGGACGGCAGCGGTCATCCCGGGTCGGAGCGGCCGCGGGATATTCGCGGGATGGAACCGCTGGCGGGGATTGCATTCCGAGCCGCGCATAGGCGCGTTCGCTCACCTCCGATTCCGTGGGAACGAGCGTCAGGCAACATCGACGAGTGCAACTCCCGAATGACGGGAATCGGTTCTCCGATCCTTGAACACCGCCTGACTTCGCACGCCGGCTCAGAAGGGGTGTCCAGGGTCGTCAACCTCAGCGACCAGTCGAGTAGCCGTCAACGTCGACGCGGAATTTGCGCCATCACCGCCAACCCGTGCATGACCGGTTTCATCATGCTGTGAAGCATGCGACGTACGCGGTGCAGGACAATCACGCATTTTGGGAAGGGCGCTCGCTTCGCGCATGGACCGACGTTCTTGTCGATACCTTGGTCGCGGAGTTCGATCCAGTCAGCATCATCCTGTTCGGCTCACTCGCAACAGAATCGGACGGACCGGATTCCGACATTGATCTTCTCGTCGTGTTGGACGATGCACCAATGGCTGATCGTCGCCGCACGATGGTTGAGATGCGGCGCGTCACGCGGGGCGTTGCCACCTGACGAGCCGACACCGGCCCAGCGCTGGTTCGCTCTCGCCGAAGAGGACCTTGCAGCTGCGCGGGTCTTAATCGCCGAAGGTTCCGCAGCGTTGCGTATCGCCGGATTCCTCTCTCAACAAGCGGCGGAGAAGGCTCTCAAGGCGGGCTTGTTCGCTGCGCTGCGGGTTGTCGAGGCAGTCCGCACATCAGAGCCGAGCGTCACACCAGACCTGTGAAGAATGAAAGTCGGTTCGTCACTACGAAACTCGTCTTCTCACGCCTCCGATGGGTATTCGCCACCTGCGAGATCAGGTAATTCGCGGATTCCAGTCCGCCGCAGTTGCCGTCGTCAATCGGATTTCAGCCGACGTCCGGGCACCCACCTTTGATGTTCCAATGCGTTACCGGAACCTCATAGGCACCTGCAGTCTGGGCTGCGCCCACGAGAGAGACTCCGATCGCAGTGCTGATGCCAAGCCCCGCTCCAAACTTCGCCAATCTCCGAGATCTTGAACTCTCGACCATTGCAGGTTGCTCCCTCTCGGTGGCTCTTGACTTCATCGCGTTGGCGACACGAACACGGCGGTGTTGTTGTTGGCGAAGGCGACAACAGACGTGCCCGCCCCCACCAAAGCTGTGGCAGGGGTGCCGTTGTCGATCCAGGCGCCGCCTTCTGTGCGCTCAAGCACCCTTTCACTTCCAACTGGTACGGTGAAAACCGCTCCGGTCTTGGTAGTCACGCTCGTACTAATTAGCGCTGACGGGGATCTCGCCCAGTCAGGTAGAGCGATCGGAATTGTCCGCCATTCGCCGCCATCGAATGAAATCTCAGTACCGCCAGCAACGATGATTGGCCCGTTCAAACCGCAAACAGTCTGAGGTCCTAGAAGCCGCTCTTTGAGGGGAGCGGTTGGCAGCTCATCCCATTGGCTGTCCGCATCGTCGAGATCAAGAGACCATGCCCTTGGAGAGCCGTACTCAATAAGGCCTTCGAAGGTGCTATCGGGATCGGACGTGACACCTTGCTGTGGGTCGGTAGAAGGAGAGCTGGTTGAGGGCTCAACCGCAGTACCTCCAACCGCTGGCCCTTGGTCCGCAAGTTCGAATTGAATTCTGTAAAGATTGCCGTCGCCGCGGGCCACGCACACTGCTTGCTGAGTCCTAGAGCCTTGTTCGGGCATCTCGATCTTTGAAATTGCGCCCGACTTGTCCACCTTGAGGTAGACACCGTCGGCTGCTGCGACTGCGAAGGCCGGGCTTCGGCCGACGTACCAGATCTCGCTGTCTCCACTGAGCTCCTTGGGAATGTCAGACGGGATCTCAACCTGCTCCCACGATGACCGATCGTCAGCCAGACGGTGCGCCGAGAGGCGTGGGCGATCGCAATTGCTGCAGTCAGCGGCAATGAGCACCACAGAATTTCCGGCGGGAACCAGAGTTCTCGCAGTTCCGACGGGTGGTGGCGAAGGAAGGGCTCGCATCGTTCCGTCTGGGGAGAGCAGAGCAGCGCCGGCGGCAGGCGATTCCCCGTTTGTGGCGCCGTAAACTTTGCCGTCCTCAAGGTAGGAGTTGATGACGACCAGATCTTCTCCCGCCGGAGCGGCGGTGGGATTGACAGCGCCGAACACAAAGCCGCTCTTGGTGAACTCCGCTGCCGAGCGCGCCCCAAGTGCGATGCCGTCTCCGTCCGCAGCTACTGACTCGTCGGCACCATTACAGCCACCGAGCAGTAACGCAACTAGCAGAAGTGACCCAACAAGGCTGAAGCGTGTTCGCATGGTTGGTCCTCCCGAACACGGATCCTTCAGATACCGAACCGTCCCTCGCCAACTGATGTCATTGAGGGTAGTGCTCAAGCGGCTATCACGAGGTGCCGAATTGGGTTTGAGATTACAACAATGAGGTTGGCCGAGTTAGCCAAATAGGGTTGGCCACAGCCACCAATGACCGCCGCATCACCACGTTGCCTCCCTCTCGTTCATCGTCCAGGCGAAGATCACGGCAGCGTGACCGGCAAAGCTGCGCCCCGCTGCATTCCAACTAGACCGTCACCGAGCCGGTACACGGCATCTGCAGCCACGCCTGTGTCCTCCCATCGACCAGGTGAGCGTCGGATGCCGACAGTGCCTGAGTCCAGAACCGCATAGAGCTCGCCGTCGGAGCCAGTAGCTGATGCGTGCCCTGCGCCGAATATTGACCATTCAGTGCCCGTGTCGACGGTCGTCCACGTAGCATCGTCGAATGAGTAGTCGTACTCGACGCCGCCTGCCAGGAAGATCACCCCGGTGGGAGTGCAGACCCCGCGTCCGACCACGTCTGGTCGATCCGGCGGTAGGGCAGCGGGAGTCCACTCCCAGGACGAACGCTTCATTGTCCAAGCTGAGCCGAGGGTCTCCTGAATAGGACCGGCAATCGGTTTATCTAGACCTTGGGCAGTCGATTGAATTGCGAACATGTAAGCATCCGAGGAGCACACTGCCGAAGAACCGAGGGCCCTGTCAGGGGTGAAGGGCACGTTGACAATCTCGTCACCTACCAACGTGTAGTTTCCGAACTCTGTCGCGAATACGGTGCCGCCCGATCCGGCGATGTCTGAAATGCCTGTCTCTCCACCAGTGAGTTTGACGGAGCCTCCCACTTCAACCCAGTCTGCCCCGTCACTGCTCAACTCATAGAAGCGCAGTAAGCCGGTGGAACAGGCATCGCTACAGTCATTTGCCGCTAGAAGGAGATGGCCATCTTCGGTGGCGCCGAGGCGCATACCGCCCGTCAGGCCCAGCGGCGAGGCGGGGAGCTCGACCCAAGTGCCATCTGGGCGGAGTACAGCGCCTATCGATGACAGCTTGGCGTCAGAGAAGACAGCGATGTTCAGAAACGCTAGGCCTTCATTGAAGGACGCCCCGGAGAAGTTCCCCAAGCCGATCATGAACGGCAACGGGCCAGCCTCTACTGAGGGGGCTACGGCCTTCACTTGTTCGCTTTGCCCACACGCCGCGGCGACACAAGCCAAAGCGGTGCACAGCAGCACAGCAACCAGAACCACTCTGCGTCCGTGCACGATTCCTCCCCTGACCGGAACAACGCGAGCATAGCTATGCCACTCGTCTCAATAGCGCCCTCTGTGCCGTAGCGCGCCGACGCACCCGAAGACCGACTCGAGCCAGCGCAATGTCGCCATCCAGCGGGGCCTCACGATAGAAGAGGTCATGTCAAGGCTCGTGCACTCAAGCACGTCCAGCGCCATCGGCTACCAGAAGCCGCTGAATCCCCTGCGATTGCAAGGGATTCGTTTGAGTACCCCCAACGGGATTCGAACCCGTGCCGCCACCTAGAGAGCGACCCGTGGGACGGAATCGACTGCCTCAGCGCGTATCGCCTACCGACTCACCACAACATACTGAGCGCTCAGTATGTAAGCTGAAACCGAATCGGATTGATGGGACGGGTGCAATGAGGGTCGAGAAGGTGGCAGAGCGTCCCTTGGTGCGTCGGCGGTCACAGGCGGAACGGCGTTCGGATACACGGGCTGCTTTGGTTGCCTCCGCTCGGGAGCGCTTGTGTGAAGTGGGCGTGCATGGTGTGACGGTGTCGGCGATTGCCCGTGGGGCGGGAGTGTCGCAGGGGTCGGTGTTTCATCATTTCGCAGGGAAGGACGAGTTGATCGCCGTAGCGATGGCGGCGCACGTGGCCGACCTTCAGGCTGCCCACCTCGAGGCGCTGATGGCGGTCGAGGATCCTCGTGAGCGGATTGAGCGGGCGGTGGACGCCGTGTGGGCGGTGTACCAGGACCCCCGGATTCGGGCTTCGTTCGACATCTTGGTGGCGGCGCGTACCGACCCAGCGGTAGCGTCGATGCTGCGCGAGGCTGATCGTCGCTCCGCCGCACTGACTCGCTCGGGCGCAGCCGAACTCATGCAAGACCTGAGTCTCGAGGAGGGACAGATCGATGCGATTGTCGGGCTGGTCGGCTACGCGCTCCAAGGGCTGGCGTTGGCCGACCTCCACGGCATAGATCCGGGTGAAGTCGAACAAACGCTCGCCACGGTCCGCCGGGTGGCGGTCGATTTGGCGCTTGCGAGTGCGGCGGTCAACTCGAACGGGGTGGCGGGGTGACCGTGTCCGCGGGGAGGCGCCGGTCCTTCGATTGCACCGCACTCGGCTGGGTAGACGAGACCACCGACCGGTGCGAAACCGGCACAACACAGAAAGCACTGACATGACCGAAGCTGTACACGCCTTTACCGATGATGCGATGGGTCAGCACGATGCCGTTGGCATCGCTGAGTTGATCAGAGAAGGCACGGTGCATCCCAAAGAGGTGGTAGCGGCGGCCGTCGCACGCGCACAGGCCGTTGAACCGACGATTAACGCAATCGCCAGTGAGCGATTCGAACAAGCACTTGCGGATGCCGAGCATCCAGACAACGGCTTCTTCTCCGGCATTCCAATGTTCTTCAAAGACATGGTCGACGTCGCTGGAATGCAGACCCATCACGGATCAGCAGCATTCGAGAAGACGAAGCTCAAGACCAAGAGCGATCCCATTGTTGACCAGATCCTGGCCCAAGGGTTCGTCAACCTTGGCAAGAGTACGATGCCAGAATTTGGTTTCACCTGTTCGACCGAGTTTCCACGCGCTTATCGACCCGACACGACCAACCCTTGGAACAGTGCCCACTCCGCCGGCGGGTCATCCGGCGGCGCAGGCGCACTGGTCGCGGCGGGCGTAGTGCCCATCGCTCATTCGGCAGATGGTGGGGGATCGACGCGAATTCCCGCAGCATGCTGCGGAGCTATCGGGTTGAAAGCCACGAACGCCCGGATACTGTACGGCGCTCTCAGCAAGGGCGCTCCCAGCGGCATCACCATGGAGGGCGTCATCACGCGCTCAGTCCGAGATACTGCGTACTTCTATGCCGAGGCGGAGAAGTACTACCGAAACCCGAAGCTTGATCCGATTGGGTTGGTGACCTCTCCCGTGAAACGCCGCCTCAACGTGGGGGTAGTGGACGAATCCATTGGAAATCGTCGCCCTGATTCCGTCACTCAACGCGAACTCGAGAAGACTGCGAGCCTCCTCGAAGCCCTTGGACATTCCGTGAAGTGGATCAAGGTGCCGGTCCCGGACCAATTCCTCCACGACTTCATCGACACGTGGGCGCTCGGCGCAATGCTGGTCCACCGTTTCGGCCCTATTGCCTTCCGTGGAATGGATCGCTCGAAGGTGACAGACCTCACCCGCTATCTCTCTGGGAGAATCACGGCCAGAAAGTTGCTGTCGATGCCGAAAGTTGCTCGACGAATGGCGGGTTACCGCCAACACATGGAGGATCAGTTCACCGAACTTGGCATCGATATGATTCTGTCCCCAACCCTTGCACATCCGGCGATCAGGTTGGGTGAAATGGGGATGGACCAACCCGGGCGCGTCGTGTTCGAGCGGATGCAGGAGTGGGCGATCTTCACTCCGGTCGCGAATGCGTCGGGCGGCCCGGCTCTCACATTGCCGATGGGCTATGACGAGGTCAACAACCTGCCAGTCGGAATGCAATTCTGGGCGCGGCATGGGCAGGACCGACTCCTCATCGAGCTTGCCTATGAACTCGAGGCCGCTGCGCCGTGGAGAACGATCTTCTAGGAATTGGCGCTAACGCCATCGACGTTGGTGATCGAAACACTTCTAGCGTCAGACGCGGCCGCATTCGATGAACTGCCGTGGGTCTGCGCTGGGTCCGATCCACACCCGTCCAGCTTCCTCGATGCCGTCAGACTGCTGTTGTCGAGCACAGTCGGTGAGTTCGGAATCCAGTTCGATTCTGACGATGGCCGAAGCTCCGGCGTCGAGTCGAGTTTTGGCGAAGCCCGCCAACGTCGGGAGCGGAGTCAGGTGCGTGCCCCGTGCCACGTTCAGGTAGACCTGAACGACCTCCGTTCCGGCCCGTGCGCCGATATTCGAGACTCGAACCGAGACGGTCGCGGTGGACAGTTCCTCCGGTGAGTCGGCGTCGCTGTTCGTCCCGGTAAGTTCCGGCTCGTCCCATGTGATTTCTGTGTAGGACATTCCCTCGCCGAACCAGAACGCTGGTCGGCGGCCGGTGGCGTGGAACATCCGGTATCCGTGGAGGGGTCCATAGGTGATCTTTCGGGTCCAGCGCCGGTACTCCGGCAGCTGGGCGTCACTCATCGGCCAGGTATTGGGAAGTCGCCCGCCAGGGGATTCGGTGCCGAGGAGGACCTGACTGATGGCGGTGCCGCCTTCGTCTCCCGAGTACCACGTCATGAGGATGGCCCCGACCTGGTGGCGCCACGACTCGGTGATGAAGGCGCTGCCGCCCACCAATACCACGATCGTGCGAGGGCACACTGCAGCCACGGCTTCGATGATCTGTTCGTGCTTCTCGGAGAGTCGAAGGCGTTTCCTGTCGCCACCGTAGACCCCGACGTACTCGCCCTCGTCGCGCCAGGTACACCCGACGACAACGACAGCAGCGTCGACACTCGAAGCCGCAAGGGCTGCTGCGGACACCTCGTCGGTGAGCGACTCGGTCAGCTCGAAACGGTGATCAACTGCGGAGGAGCGCAGTGCTTCTGCCACGGTGACGACCTTCTGGGATCGCACCTGACTCGAACCGTGGTCACCGGTGTTCGTTGCGTCAGCCAGCTGTCCGATCAGAGCAATCGTGGATGCATCAGCGCTCGAAGAGCGCGACAGCAGCGGCAGCGCCGGAGACTCGCCGACGTCGTTGTTGACAAGAAGGACGAACGACTCAATTGCGGTGCGTCGGGCCAGGTCCCGGTGCGCGTCGCTGTTGACCACCGAGATCGGAGACTCTGAACATTCGGTGCGCGCCGCGGCACGAAAGATCGAGCCAGTTGTCCGACGGACGGAGTCGCGCACTTGGTCGATCTGCAGTTCTCCCCGGGCGAGCGCCTTGGGCACCTTGCGCGTACGCAACGACGTCGGCATCTCGAGGTCCTGGCCGCCCTGGATCGCCTCAACCATGTCGCGAACTCCGAGGAAGAAGTCGGTCATCACAAAGCCCTTGAAGCCCCAGTCGACTTTCAGGATCTCGGTGAGTAGGTGACGGGAATGGCCGGCCCATTCGCCGTTCACCTTGTTGTAGGAGCTCATGACGGCGTCCACGCCAGCGTCGACGCACCGCTTGAAATGCGGCAGATAGATGTCGCGGAGATCGGCTTCGGCGACGGACACGTCGGCCATGTACCGCGAGTTTTCCATGCTGTTGAGCGCGTAGTGTTTGACGCAGGTCGCCATGTGCTGGCCGACCGATTCGGTGAGCGCCGCCCCCATTTCGCCGAGAAGGAACGTGTCTTCGCCATACGATTCCTGGGCTCGACCCCATGCGGGGTGGCGAAGCAGGTTGATGCAGATTCCAGCGAAGAGGTTCGCCCCGAGGGCGATTCCTTCCCGTCCAATGGCATCTCCGACGGCTCGTTCCGCGGCGGGATCGAACGTAGCACCGCGTGCCATCGGGATCGGAAACGCCGTGGCGTTGCCAACGACGATGCCGCGTGGGCCGTCAGCGAATCGGACGCCGGGGAAGTTCAGCCGGTCGACGTTCGCTGCGGGGTACGGCACGAAGTTGTACCCGATCGTGAATGTCTCCTTCATCTCGACGAAGAATGAACGGGACCCAGCGAGCATCGACACAAGCTCGGCGTTGCTCAACTGCTCGACCAGTGCGTCGGCAGCACGATCGGGATCTCCGCCCGCATCGGCCAGCATGTCGGCGGCGCGACCCCAACTTGTGCTCATTTAACGCTCCTGTTGTCGAAGGTGCGGGCTCCCCGAGGCGACGCTCGAGACGTCGGCGCGGTTGTTGCCCCCAATTAGTTTAGGTACTGTACTAACTATGTGGCAAGCGGAACATGGCGGTAGCGACGTCCGCAGGTACCACCTGTCGATGGTGCTCGACCAGCTCGCGTGTCAGGGCCCCCGCCCGCGGGCAGCGCTCGCCCAAGAGCTCGGCCTCACGAAGGCGACCGCGTCGACGCTTGTCGCCGACCTCTTGAACCGTGAGCTTGTGGTGGAGCTCGACACACCTAGGGGTGGTGGGATCGGACGCCCGGCCATCGATGTCGCCGTGTGCGGGAGCCGGATCGGGGGCGTCGGCCTCGAGATCGATGCGGACCACGTGGCGGCATGTCTGGTGGACCTGTCCGGGTCCGTCCGATCGACGCATCGCCACGATGGTGACAACCGTGAACTCTCGACCACTCAGGTTGTCACGCGCCTTCGTAAGGTTGCCGAGTTGGTGATGGCGGAGGCCGACATTCTGGGGATCGAGTGCGCTGGAGCGATGCTCTCGCTGCCCGGTCTGGTCGATGCCGCGGAAGGTCGGCTGCATGTTGCTCCGAACCTTCATTGGTTCGACGCCGACCTTGCCGACGTGATTGCCCGCTTGCGGCTGCCGGTGGGCATGGTGGTGTCCGCCGATAACGAGGCGAACCTCGGGGCGGTCGCCGAACTGCGGCTCGGGGCCGCCCGGGGGTTGTCATCGTTTGTGTATGTCTCGGGTGGCATTGGCGTCGGGGCCGGTGTGGTCATCGACGGCCGCCTCGCCCGCGGCGCCCACGGGTTCGGTGGCGAACTCGGCCACGTCGTCGTCGATCCGCACGGGCTTCGCTGCGCTTGCGGAGCCCGTGGCTGTCTCGAGACCATCGCAGGGAAGAACCGGTGCAGCGATGAGGCCACAATTGCCGCGGCGCTCGCCACGGCGCTGCGAAACGTGGTGCACCTCTTGGATCCTGAGTCGATCGTGCTGGGCGGGACTTTCGCCGCGCTTGGCGACGCGTTCGCGTCCGACGTCGCCCAAAGGCTCGCAGCGTCGACGCTCGGCGCCCGCTGGCAGCCTTGCGCCGTCGTCCCGTCAGTTCTCGGCGTCAACGCCGGACTCATCGGCGCTGCGACCGTGGTGTTCGCACCGGTGTTCGCGGACCCCACGATCGTCTCACCACGAGCGTCGACCCAACCCACCTGACCATGAGGGGGCCATAAGTTCGTCGGCCCTGTGATTCTGAGGGTTTCGGACATCCGCCCCATGATCCCGACGTTTTCGAACGACAGCCGACAGGTATCGAATCTCCCTCACCGACTTGCGGCGCTATCGAGCCGACCGCGTTCGAGTGACAGGAACCCGACCGATTGCGCTACACTGTAGTTGACTAGCACTACAGAAGGCGGAGCGCTCATGGCTCGACCCACATCGTTCCGGTTGCCCGAGGAACTCCTCGAACGCCTTGAGCAGGAGGCAGCAGCTTCCGGTACCTCAACCACCTCCCTCGTCGCGTCACTGCTTTCCGAAGGCATCACGACTCGTCGTTTCGCCGGCGTCGTCTACCGCAATGGGCCGACCGGGCGCCGTGCCGCACTCGTTGGTGGTCCGGATGTGTGGGAGGTGATCCGCGACGTCCGCCATGCCCGAGGGCGCGGCGACAAGCGTCTCGCCACGGTCGCTGCTACGACAGGTCTCACCCTCCCTCAGGTCCGTCTCGCCGTTGACTTCTACACGGCCAACCCCGAAGAGGTCGATCATCGAATCGAAGCCGATGAGCGAGAGGCGGAGCGG
>JBIKPA010000062.1:0-13175 GCA_044357715.1 Microthrixaceae bacterium | reverse complement strand
GTGCAACGTCAAAGACATCTTGTGGTGTGAGGTAATTGCGTCCCCGGAGCATTGCAAGTGCGCGACCGCCGCGAATCAAGCCAATCGAGGCTCGCGGGCTTGCGCCGAGTTCGATGTAACTGCGCAGCTCGGCAAGGCCAAAGTTCTCTGGGGTGCGCGTGCACAGAACCAGATTTACAGCGTATTCCAGCACACTGCGGTCAACGTAGACCCGCTCGGCTGCGGCCTGTAGTTGGCGCACCTGATCCAAGGTGACCACCTGTTGTGCTTCTGGCGCTGCAGTTCCCATTCGCTGAACAATCTCGACCTCTTCTGCGGGAGAGGGGTAGCCAAGAATGACCTTCATCAAGAAACGATCCCGCTGAGCCTCTGGCAGCGGGTACACACCCTCTGACTCAATTGGGTTCTGTGTGGCCAAAACAATAAAAGGCCCCTCAAGTTTATGAGTGGTGCCGCCAATGGTGACCTGCTGCTCCGCCATGACCTCCAGCAGAGCGGACTGCACCTTGGCGGGCGCACGATTGATCTCATCTGCCAGAACAAAGTTGGCAAAGATTGGTCCCAATTCCACATCGAAGGACTCCGTTGAGGCCCGGAAAATCCGCGTTCCTACGACGTCTGCCGGGAGTAGGTCGGGGGTGAACTGAATACGAGAAAAAGTTCCGCCGACAGAGAGCGCCATCGTTTCTGCTGACAAGGTCTTTGCAAGTCCAGGAACACTCTCAAGCAGGCAATGGCCGCCGGCCAACAAACAGGTCAGCAGGCGTTCAATCGCCCGGTCCTGGCCGACGATGACCTTCTTCATCTCAAACAGCAATTGTTCGAGTACTGCCGAATCTGGCTGCGCCGGATTGCTCTGAGCCTGTGGGGCAGTAGTTGCCGCGGTCGGTGAAGTAATCGTTGGAGCGCTTGTCGGTGCGGCTGGTGCTGCTTGTGGCTGTTGCGGGTTAGGGGCGGAATCCATCTTGCTCCTCGATGAGCAGTCATGCTCGGTGTGATTAGTGATGCTCGGTGATTAGTGATGCAGGGTAATTATTCGGTCGGATGAGTGTTGTGTGTGGTCAGTATTGTGCGCGCAGTGTCGATCTGTTCGGTTGCACCGTACGGGGCAGATTGCCGTTCTGCTCGTCGCTGGCCGGAATTGCTGACGTAATCTTCAGCTGCCAGCAGTTGTGCTGTTGACTTAGTTTGCCTCGCGTGCCGAGCCCTTGAGTGAATCTAACGCCGGCTAGCGCTTTCAGTCCCTCAACAACCCCTAGCTTCGGTGTCGAAGGCTCAACAGGCTGATGACTTGTAACATGCACTTCTCATGTCTCCCATCTTGATCATCATCATCTTGTTTGCAATCGTCGTTGTGGTAGCAGGAGCCCTTCTGCTCGGCCGCCCCAGCAAGGGCGAACTCCTAGAGGGCCCGCCCGAGGGGGTGCTTCCTCGCGAGGCCGGCACACAGGCAGAGGATCCAGACGCTCTAGCTGGACCCGAGATCGAAATTGTTGAACCTGTAGCCGGGATACTGGGCTCTGGTATTGCCATTACCGGGCCAGAACTCACCGCAGAGGAAGAAGCTGCAAACATAGCCGCCGCTGAGCAGGCCGAACAGGCCGATGCGGATGCCAAAGCAGCAGAAGCTGCGGAGGATGAGCGCCCAAATTTTCTTGAGCGCCTCTCGAAGGCGCGTTCTACGTTTTCGGGCTTCTTGGGATCTGTCCTTTCTCGTTCCCAGATTGATGACGAAAGTTGGAATGAACTCGAAGAGGCACTCATTCGTGCCGATGTAGGAATCGGTCCTTCTCAGAAACTGCTTGAAGCGGTTCGCGTCACGGTGAAGGAGCAAGGCCTCACCACATCGGAGGAGCTCGTTACAGCAGTGAAAGATCAGATGAAGGCCGACCTAGCGGGCCCCGTCACCCTGAGTCGTGCTGAGACAGCACCCACCATCTGGCTGTTTGTTGGTGTCAACGGAGTCGGTAAAACCACCACAATTGGCAAACTCGGCAAACGACTGACTGATCAGGGTGACCATGTGGTGATGGCTGCGGGAGACACCTTTCGTGCTGCTGCGGCAGAACAGCTCGGAACTTGGGCCGACCGATGCGGTGCAGATCTTGTTCGCGGAGAAGAAGGCGGTGACCCATCAGCAGTCATCTTTGATGCTGTCTCCTCTGCTGCAGCAAAAGGGGCAGACATTGTGTTGGCAGACACAGCAGGCAGGTTGCATAACAAGACCAACCTGATGGAAGAGCTTTCGAAGGTCAGGCGAGTTGCAGACAAGGGCGAAGGCACCGTGACCGAGGTGCTGCTTGTCTTAGATGCAACCACCGGGCAGAACGGTTTACAGCAGGCTCGTCAGTTCACCGAGGCCACCGAGGTAACGGGTGTGGTACTCACGAAGCTGGACGGGTCTGCCAAAGGAGGCATTGTTTTTGCCATCCGTTCCGAGCTCGGCATCCCCGTCAAACTGGTAGGTCTTGGTGAGACTGCGGTTGATCTTGTGGACTTCAACTCCGATGAGTTTGTAGACGCAGTCTTTGCTCAGGGCTGAGTGTTGGAGTCAACCTGTGTCAGACCGGTAGCATGAGGGCCAAATGTTTGAGTCACTTAGCGATCGATTTGATGGAATTTTTACTCGGCTTCGTGGGAAGGGTCGACTTTCTGAAGCAGATGTAGATGAAGTTCTGCGGGAAATCCGCATGGCGTTGCTCGAGGCTGACGTCAATCTGGCCGTCGTGAAAGCAATGCAAGAACGCATTCGCGAGCGCGCCGTTGGAGAGGACCTGTCTCGTTCCCTCAACCCTGCGCTGCAGGTGAAGAAGATTGTCCTCGAGGAACTCACCCAAACGTTAGGTGGCGAAACCCTTCGTATCACCTACGCATCCAAGCCACCCACGGTGGTTTTGATGGCCGGCTTGCAGGGTTCAGGAAAGACCACGAACTCAGCCAAGCTTGCCAAGTGGTTCAAGGCCCAAGGACGCAATCCCATGCTGGTGGGCGCAGATTTGCAGCGCCCCGCTGCAGTTGCTCAGTTACGAACATTGGCGGCACAAATTGATGTTCCGGTGTTCTCTGCAACTGACGAGGTAGTGCTGTCAGGCATCGGTGACCCAGTAGACGTTGCTCGAGCGGCAGTGGCAGAAGCACGCCGCTTAGGCCGAGATGTGCTCATTGTTGATACCGCTGGCCGTTTGGCAATCGATGCCGAATTGATGACTCAGGTGCGGCAGATCTCCGATGAGGTACAGCCCGACTACACCTTCTTGGTAGTCGATGCCATGACAGGCCAGGACGCAGTATCGGTTGCAGAGTCGTTCCACGCCACGCTCGAACTCGATGGCGTGATCCTGACCAAGCTTGATGGCGACGCTCGCGGTGGAGCAGCGCTTTCAGTCAAAGAAGTGGTAGGTCGTCCCATTGCGTTCGCGTCCACTGGAGAAAAGCTTGAGGACTTCGATCTTTTTCATCCAGACCGACTAGCTGGGCGAATCCTTGGCGAGGGAGACCTTGCAACCCTGATCGAAAAAGCCGAGGGAGCTTTCGAACAAGACCAAGCCGAAGAGGCCGCCGCCCGCTTGATGGACGGCACCTTCACCCTTGATGACTTCCTCGATCAGATGCAGGCGCTCAAGAAGATGGGTCCGCTCTCTGGTGTGATGTCGATGTTGCCGGGAGTCCCGAAAGAGGTTCGCGACGTAGAGATCGACGATCGACAGATCGCCCGAGTCGAGGGGATTATCAAGTCGATGACCCCGGCCGAGCGAATCAAGCCTGAGATCATCGATAATTCTCGGCGTGATCGCATTGCGAAGGGTTCTGGTTCTTCTGCAACTGATGTGACGCAGCTAGTCAATCAGTTCAAGCAGATGCGCCAGATGATGCAGCAGATGGGCGGCAACAAGTTTGCCAAGCGCAAAGCTAAAAAAGCCAAGAAGGGCAAAAAGGGTGGCGGTAGAGTCACAGCGAAGGGTCCGGTTCAGCTAGATAAGAAGGCATTCGCGCTGCCAACTCTTGAAGAGATGGAAGCCCAACTTCCGAACCGTGGAGGCTCCTCGGGACCGGGAAACTTGGCTTGATTGCTCGTTGTGGCAGTCGCCTGCTTTGGGCGCTGAACCAGAAACTCTCTCTGAGCTTGCCCAAACCACCCTGCTCCGACCATCATATGTAGCCGCCCGTTTTGGGCTGAGGGTGTTGCAGGTCGTTCTGCATCATCGTAAGAACCACTTGTGACGTTCTCGCACTCCCGTGAGTGCGTCACCACCGAAGAACCAGACTGAAAGAAGTTACACATCGTGGCAGTTCGACTCCGCCTCACGCGGGTAGGCAAAAAGAAGCAACCTTCGTACCGCATCGTTGCAGCAGATGCCCGCTCTCCTCGCGATGGCAAGTATCTCGAGATCGTTGGAACCTACGACCCTCGTCGTGAACCATCGGCAATCACAGTCGACAACGAAAAAGCGATCGAGTGGCTCAAGAAGGGCGCACAGCCCTCGGAGCGAGTACAAAAACTCCTTGTGATTTCTGGTGCTTGGGATGAGTTCCAAGCATCGAAGGCGAGCAAGTGAGCGAGGAAGACCTCGCATCCGAGGATTCCGCTGATCAGCAGGAGCCTGTAGGTAGTTCTGCACGGCCCGTTCAAGCCACTGCGGTTCTAGAACATATTGCTCGGTC
Organism: Microthrixaceae bacterium; assembly: GCA_044357715.1. Classification (GTDB taxonomy): domain Bacteria; phylum Actinomycetota; class Acidimicrobiia; order Acidimicrobiales; family Microtrichaceae; genus IMCC26207. The sequence goes on along the minus strand of JBIKPA010000062.1, from coordinate 8,513 downwards.
TCTTGTTGAGACCCCAGATAGCGTTCGCGTAGAGGTAGTGGATGGCCCATCCCATCCCAGACTGAACCTGTACGTAGCTCAGGGAGATATGGGACGCATCATTGGCAAGCGTGGACGCATGGCATCTGCCATTCGCATCGTGACCCGTGCTGCAGCGGCACGAGACGGCGTCGAAATCGACGTCGAGTTTGTCGACTGAATACCTCCATGCCAACTTCGGGCGCCTCACGCTCCGAGGGAGATGGCCTGCTTGAAGTGGGCCGAATCACCAAGGCGCACGGCCTGCGTGGCGAAGTCGTGGTGTACCTGAGTTCCGATCGCACAGAGCGCGTCGCTGCAGGATCTCAGCTTGAGTCCGATCGTGGCCCGCTGACAGTTGTGAGTTCTCGTAAGCACCAAGATCGATGGATTGTTCACTTCAAAGGGTGCGATACCCGAGAGGCCGCAGAACAGGCACGCGGTACGGTGCTCAGCGCTGCTCCCATCAGTGACCCCGAGGGGCTTTGGGTTCATGAACTCATTGGCTGCATCGTGCAGACCCCTGACGGAACGCAGCGGGGCCGCATTGAGTCAGTGATGGATAACCCCGCCGCAGATTTGTTAGTACTCGAATCTGGGGTTTTGATTCCTGTGGTGTTTGCCGTTGGCGGCCCAGTCGATGGGGTGCTCATCGTCGACACCCCCGATGGTCTGTTCGAGCTGCTCGACTCATGAAGGCCTGCGCCGCTCCTCGGAGGGTTCTATGCGCATTGATGTTCTAACAATCTTTCCCGAGATGATTCGAGAGTTTGGTGCGCACAGTCTTATCGGGCGCGCTTCGAGGGAAGCGTTGTTGGATTTACGTGTTCATGATCTTCGTGAAGCCACCGAGGATGTACATCGCACTGTGGACGATTCTCCGTTCGGCGGGGGAGCAGGAATGGTGCTCAAGGCCGCCCCGATTTTTGCCACGGTAGAAAGAGAGCAGCCTCCACGCCCGCTGTTTCTGTTGGGCCCGGGTGGCCGCAAACTCGACCAAGCCTGTGCGCAGGAGTTAGTAGCGACCGGTGGATTCTCGTTGCTCTGCGGCCGCTACGAGGGAATCGATAATCGTGTCCGCCAGCACCTCGTCGATGATGAACTCTCTATCGGCGACTTTGTGCTCTCGGGTGGGGAGGTTGCAGCGATGGTGGTACTCGAAGCCGTGGGGAGGCTCATACCTGGCGTAATGGGCAACGCAGATTCCGCTGAAGAGGAGTCGTTTTCTGCAGGCCTGCTAGAGCACCCGCAGTACACCCGTCCAGCAGACTTCCGGGAGCTAGCTGTGCCAGCAGTCCTGCTGAGCGGAGACCATGCTCGCGTTGAGCGTTGGCGCAAGGCTCAGTCGCTTTGGAAGACCCAAGAGGTTCGGCCTGACTTGATAGAGGCTCGCGGTGGCCTGAGCGCAGAGGATCAGGCGTTGATGAAAGAGTTCAGATCAGAGGTAGGGAACCTTCCTCAATGGCAGTCGCTAGAGCCTGAGTAACTACAACTTTACTCACCGGGCACTGCTCCCCATTTTCTTCTCTTCGCTAACAGCTACTATCATTGCCAACTTGTGCATTCCGGTGCTGCACGCCTGCAGCACTGTTCTAGGAGACCAGACATGAATCCCACTGACTTCATCGATCAACCCAACCTCCGTGAGGACATCCCAGAGTTCGCCCCGGGCGACAAACTCAAGGTTTATGTGAAGGTCATCGAAGGTAACAAAGAGCGCACCCAGTTGTTCCAAGGCGATGTGATTCGTCGTCAGGGCAGCGGTATTCACGAGACCTTCACCGTTCGTAAGGTTTCCTACGGTGTTGGAGTCGAGCGCACCTTCCCCGTGCACTCTCCAATTCTTGACAAGATCGAACGCATGTCCCGCGGTGACGTCCGTCGGGCAAAGCTCTACTACCAGCGTGATCGCATCGGTAAGGCCGCAAAGATCAAAGAATTGCGCGACTGAGCAACTGCTCGTGGTTTGGCTGCTTTTCAGCGGCTGTAGATTTGATTCCTACCCTTCCCCTGTAGCTAGCCCACCGTGCTGTTTGCGCGAAGTTGGGCGGAGCGATCAGCGAGCAGGGAGCAGATGTCAACCTCAAGATTCGATCCACGCAAGTTGGGTGCCTATGGGGAGAATCTTGTGACCCAGTGGTACCTCGATCGCGGTTATTGCGTGCTTGCTCGAAACTGGCGATGTCGGTCTGGCGAACTTGACATCATCTTGGCTAAGGGCCGCCACGTCGTGATCTGCGAGGTCAAGACTCGGTCCTCTGAGCGATACGGCACAGCACTCGAAGCAGTCGGTCCTGCCAAACGTCGGAAACTTCGAAGCCTGGCTGCTCAGTGGCTTCGCGACGAGGCTCCCTTCAAGCCAGATTCGGTGCGCTTTGATGTTGCAGGAGTGATGGGCCACAAGATCCAGGTGATCGAGTCAGCACTCTGAATGTGCCGCTCAGGCTGTCTTTGTTGGCATTTGTCGCCCAGCGACTAGTTCATCGCCTTGGGTAGTGCGTCAAGCGACGCTCCCAGCAACCTCGATGCCAGTGTCTGCGAAGGTCAGGAGCTTCAATCGGTACTGCCACAAGGTGGCCCATGCCCGCCGGAATATCTCTGTTACAGCCAGGGCAGGTGTACTGCTTATGAGCCTCATAGGGCTGAATACGTCGTACCTCGCAGTCAGCAGTGGCCGTAAAGTCAACCACGGCACATCGCAAATTGCGCCGTCATCCGAGGAAGGCCCACGCGAGTAATCCTGCCGCCACGAGCAGTGCCGAGGCTACAAATAGGTAGTCCCAAACAGATTTGCGCGTCTTTTGATGAGGATTGAAGCCCACGCTTCATTATCCTGCGGATCATGACCGAGATGCACGCTGGAAGAGAAGAATCTGAAACGGATCTGATTCACAGTACGGCTCTCATCAGCGAAACGGAGGCTCGGGTACTCGGGTGCCTGCTCGAGAAGGAGCGCACGACCCCCGCAGATTATCCGCTCACCACCAACGCAATCACCCGTGCGTGCAGTCAGACCACCTCACGGAACCCTGTGATTGCCTATCAAGAGTCAACCGTCGAAGCAGCGCTTGTAGAGATGAAGGACCGAGGCCTTGTCCGGTTTGTTCATAGTCAGTCCAACAGGTCGACCAAATACCGCCATGTAGTAGACGTGGTTTGGAACCTTGCTCCCGATCAGCTAGCGGTGCTGTGTGTATTGCTACTGCGTGGAGCGCAGACTCCCGGTGAGATAAAGACCCGCACGGAGCGACTCTTTAGCTTTGACTCCGTGGATGCAGTTGAGCAGACGCTGACCTCGTTGGCGACTAGGCAAGAGGCAATGGCGCTCAGACTCGACCGGGCTCCGGGCCAAAAAGATCAGAGATGGGTGCAACTGCTGACGGGAGCGCCCTCTGCGCAAACAATCTCGCAGGCGGGGAGCAGTGATGCCTTACCCGCTCGGGTTCAAGCACACAACGCCGCGCTTGAAGAGCGTCTCGCTGCAGTCGAACTTGAACTGGAGCGGTTAGGAAAACTCCTTGAGGAGTTAGTCGGCCCACTTGAGCACTGATGCCCAAACAGCTGATTCGGTTGCACTAGCTAGGTCATACTGATAGGAATCCACCGCTTGGTCCGATGAGGCAGAGAGTCGTGTTGTGGCAGAGGTTGTAGGCAATGTAGCGAGTTCTGCCAAGCGAACCTCTTCTGCATATATGGCGGCTGTTGGCTGCTCTGTAGCGGGGTCCGCCGCCGGATTCCTTGGAGCCACAGGGACAACAAATGCTGCGGGTAACCCCGGCAACGGAGCGGTCTACACCGGTATCTATGTATCTGCTGGGCTGCTTTCCGCAGCGCTTGTCATTCCCTACGCACCGATGCTCTCTCACCGCCTCGGAGCTCGCTCTTTATTTATCAAATGCAAAGCTGTGACTGCTGTTGTCTGGCTCACGGTCGGGTTCCTGCTTCTTGGTGGGGTTCCCGGCATGCCACTTCTTTTGGTGCTCTCTCCAGTGCTTGGGGCGCTGTCAGGTCTCGGGTCAGTGGTCTCGCCTGTAATGAATAAGGCCTACCTAGCATCGTCTGGAATGGCTGCAGCCTTTGCCCGAATGGCCGTGATCTCTGGCATTGCGTGGGGTATCGGATCGCTGCTCGGAGGGCTCCTTCTCGATGCTGCCCCCCTTGGCTGGGGCCTTGTTTTGAATGGCCTACTTACCATTCCACTCGCAGTGATAGTGAGTAAGGTCGCACCGCTTGCAGCACTTATCGACCCCGCTGAGCGCGGCAGGCCTTGGCATGACGTTGTGTCCAATTTGCGGTGCAGCCAAGCGCTGCGGCGAGTCACGATGCTGGCCTGCGTTGTTGCACTCTGTGTTGCCCCGTTGGCTTTGCTGCTTGTGCCAATCACTCAGGACCTGCGGCACGAACCGTTGCTCGTGGGCTCGGGATTGCTGATGGCAGCAATGGCGCTCGGTGAGGCGTTCTCGCCGAAACTTGTCCGCCGAGTTTCACTGAGGCATGCAGATCTTCCAGGTTCGGCGATAACAGCAATTGGTGCAGGGGTGCTCCTGATCCTTTTTGGCATGAGTTCAGTCCTGTTAGCAGGCCCCGTTGAGCTTGGGGTGTGGACCGCAATAGCCGTGGGGTTCGGAGTGTTTCGTTTTGCGTCGCGCGCATTTACCATTGGCGCAACCGCAGAGTCTCGGGCGCCGGAACTTACCGCAAGCAGCTTGGCGACGATGATGCTCGTCGCTGGCCTCTTTGCCCCGCTTGGAACCTTTGTCTGGAGTCTGCTGATTGGCTACTTCTCGGCATCGGCAGCGGTTCTATGCGGCGGGGTGGCAATGGTTCTTCTCGGAGTTCCGATTCTGATTTCTGCGAACTCAGCGAAGGCGGCAGGCGACGCGGTAACCGCCTCTGAGGGCAAAGCCGCTGCCGGGTAGGCCTAGTCGGCCTGAGGAACAGGGGAGCGATCCCCTTTCAAAAATCTTCAGAGCGTCTCAGCAACTCTCTACACTGTCGCTACCAACTCCTTGCGAGCGGGCTCGCAGCAAGCGCTGCCTCTCCGGCCAACTACTGGCCTAGTGCTTCTGGAGTCTGATGCTTGCTGAAGTACCTTCCGCAACCCTGCTCGGGGTAGAAGGCCACCCTGTTGTCGTAGAGGTTCACGTCGGCCAAGGCTTACCGGGGTTTACCGTTGTTGGCCTACCCGATGCCTCGTGTCGAGAAGCTCGGGATCGTGTGCGTGCAGCTCTTTTGTCGAGCAAGCTCAAGTGGCCCGACACCCGAATCACTGTCAACCTTGCACCAACCCATGTCCGCAAGGTTGGCTCTGGGCTAGATCTTGCAATTGCAATTGCGCTGCTAGCGGCCTCAAAGCAGATCAAGCTCGAAGCCCTCAACGGCCTTGCCTTTCTTGGTGAGCTGGGGTTAAACGGCACGCTTCGGCCCATTCTTGGTGTGCTTCCACTAGTAGATGCGCTGAGCAGTACTCATGTAGTGGTTCCACTCGACAATCTTGAAGAAGCGCGACTCGTAAGAGCACAAGCGCGCGGGGTGCGTAACCTCAGCGAACTTGTTGCAGTTCTTCGCAACGAAGAGCCGTGGCCGAATCCGCCCCTCCGAGAACCTGCTGCTGTTGCAGCAGATTCCTATTGCGATCTTGCTGAAGTTCAGGGCCATCCTGTGGCCCGCCGAGCCCTAGAAGTCGCAGCGACTGGTGGTCATCATGTGCTCATGGTGGGGCCACCCGGTTCTGGAAAAACGATGTTGGCAGAACGGCTCCCGGGTCTGCTTCCCAACCTTGACCCTCGCGGCGCTATGGATGTTTCTCGTGTTCACTCCGCAGCTGGCCTGTTGCGAGTTCATAACGGACTCCTTACGCGACCCCCGTTTCGCTCTCCGCACCACACCGCCTCTCTAGTGGCACTCATTGGGGGAGGTTCAACTCTGCTGCGACCTGGCGAAGTGTCCCTAGCGAGTGGCGGGGTGCTCTTTTTGGATGAACTCGGCGAGTTCCCTGCAGCGAACCTTGATGCGCTGCGTCAGCCACTTGAATCGGGAATCATTCGAGTGGCTCGGGCAAACGCGAATGTCACTCTGCCAGCCCGGTTCTTGTTAGTGGCGGCAACAAATCCCTGCCCTTGCGGAATCGGACAATGGGGGGAGTGTCGGTGCACCCCTGGGCAAATCGCAAGATACGGACGCAGGTTGTCTTCCCCCTTGCTTGATCGGTTCGATATACGCCTCGCAGTCGACCCGCCCGAGGCTGCAATGGTGTTTGCTCCGCAACGCACAGGGGAGTCTTCTCTGCAGGTGCGGAGTCGAGTTGAACTAGCTCGACTCCGAGCGTTCGAGCGCGGAGTTACCTCAAACCGTGAACTGCGCGGAGAGGCTCTAGAGAAGTTCGCTCCCCTCGCAGATCAAGGCCAAAGGCTGCTGCGGTCACGGCTTGAGGCGGGAACACTCAGCATGCGTGGGGCGCAGCGAACCCGGGCCCTAGCACTCACTCTCAGAGACCTAGAGGGCACTGGGGGTCCAATTACTACCGATGATCTCGAGGGGGCGCTGCTGCTGCGGGGCGAAGAACAACAGATTGGTGTGGTGGCATGAGTGACGCGGCAGAAGTCGGCAACCCGGCGAACGATCTTCCTCTCGAGGCTTACCTCACAGCTTTAGCCTCGCTAGATCAAGTGGGCCCCGCACGGATGCGCTGGCTGCTCTCGCACGGCAGCGCACAAGTTGTCTGGGAGCTCCTTCAGGCGGGCAAGATCTCTCACCCACCATCGCAGCTCGGAGTAAAGACAGATCAGCTTAATAAGTGGGTGGTTGAGGCTAAGCGGGTTCATCCGAGACAGGTGTGGAACAAATGCTGTGCGCTCGGGGTCGGCGTACTTGCGCTTGGAAGCGCAAGCTATCCGCCTTCACTCGCTCTTGACCTAGACCCGCCGGTTGTGTTGTTCCATCTTGGCAACCCCGATCTGATAGGGGCTCCGAGCGTTGCCATTGTCGGGACCCGAAGAGCAACCGGGTATGGCCTACGAGTAGCTGAGGAACTTGGCGCAGGCCTTGCCCAAGCCGGAGTTACGGTGGTTTCGGGCCTGGCCTTAGGTGTTGATGCAGCAGCACATGCCGGAGCGCTAAGCGTTGGCCCGAGTGGAGCCGCAGTAGCAGCAGTAGTTGGAGCCGGCCTTGATGCACCCTGCCCTGTACGTAACCGCAAGCTTGCCCAGAAGGTGGTGAATGCTGGGGTGATCTTCTCTGAGGTCCCCCCGTATATCCCCGCAGCACCCTGGAGGTTTCCAGTTCGGAACCGAATTCTTGCAGCCCTTGCAGATGTTGTGGTCGTCGTCGAGTCTGCTGGCGCAGGTGGATCCATGCATACCGTGAGAGAAGCCTTAGCCCGAGATGTTCCGATTTTGAGTGTTCCTGGCCCAATCGATAGCAGAGCATCAGAGGGAACGAATCGCTTGCTGAGTGAGGGTGCAGAGCCTTGTTTAGGGGTCGATGACATCTTGATGGCGCTCGGATTGAGTAAAATTTCCCGGGGGAGTGTTGGTACTCAAAAGCATGCAATGGCACCAGATCAACGACCCGAGCCAGACGAGGCCGGTCAAAGAGCACTTGCAGTAATTGGATGGCGGCCAGTCTCTGTGGAGCATCTTGGGCTGAGATCGGGCCTTGAGTTTGCGCAACTTGCGAGCACGCTGAGTTGGCTAGAGGCTCACGGCTGGATTCAGCGGAAGGGTGGTTGGATCGAACGGCGCGCTCGGGCTGATTCCTAATCGGCTCGCTCGTCAAAGCAACTCCGCCAAAAATCCGACAACCACCCTTTGTGGTGGCTACGCTACACATCGAGAGTACGAGTTCGTTGCGAGGGTTACCATTGACGAGATGTCTGGAGGCGAGAGGGATGTCTGAAAGTTCATGGAAACTAAAAGAGTTCATTCACGCTGTGCCCTTGGCATCTTCGACTCTTGCGGTTTATCAACGAGACCTTGAAGCTTTTGTGAGTTGGGCGGATCGCTTTGGCGTGAGTTCTCCAGATGCCGTTACTCGCGTCACGTTGCGGCGCTATCTTGCAACGCTAACCACCAAAGCAATGGCACCGCGTACCATCGCCCGCAAAGCCGCAGCCATTCGTCGCTACTTTGCTTGGATGACCCTGCACGGACTCCTAGCGACAGACCCCTCTGCAGGCATCTCTTCGCCTCGGGGCCCCGCGAAACTCCCTCGAATCCTGACTGCAGACGAACTGCAGCAGCTCATTGATGAGCCGTCAGCTGCTGCGCTAGCTCAACCAGCCGTCGCTGCAAGAGATGCTGCAGTGCTAGAGCTTCTGTATGGGTCTGGGCTGCGAGTATCCGAACTCTGTGGACTGAATTTGAACTCTCTCGAACTAGATCGCCGTCGCCTCACGGTCTGGGGCAAGGGCTCTAAGCAGCGAGTTGTGCCAATCAGTGAGCCAGCGGCCCAGGCGCTCTCGGTGTGGATTGGCTCCCAACGAGAGGCATTTCTGC
>JBIKPA010000061.1:0-13176 GCA_044357715.1 Microthrixaceae bacterium | reverse complement strand
AGCACCGACCAGATGCGAATTCTCGCTGGGTCGCGACCGGCACGTTCTGCGCCACGCCGTACCGCAGCAACGCTGCGCTCGAGCGTGTCATCGGCAAAGAAGGTATGCAAAATTACGCCATCGGCCAGACTGCCCGCGAACTCCAAGGTGCGCTCCCCGATAGCGGTGAGCATCACCGGAATTTCTTCATTGAAGGACGGATCAAGGCAGAGCATTGGGTAGTTGCCTGCGGGGCCGTCGTGGCCAAAGATCATCTCTCCTCGCCACAGCCTGCGGTACAGGTCAATGGCATCTGCCATCTGCGCCATGGTGATATGGGGCAAGCCCATGATGTCGAACAGCGCATCAAAGCCTCGACCAAGGCCGAGGGCAAAGCGGCCTTCGGTGAGGCGATGCATGGTCATGGCAAAGGTGGCAGTGACGAGTGGGTGGCGTGTGTTGTGATTGGTCGCGGCCGTTGCAATGCCGAGCTGTGTGCTGACTGCACCAGCCGCCCCGCTGAGCGCTGTTGCATCCTTGGTATTGAACCGCTCTGAAATGAAGGCGGTTCCTAAGCCAAGTGCTTCTGCTGCATGGCACTCGCCAATCAAGTCTCGTGGAGTCCCCGAATGCCCCGCAAGCGTATAGAAACCGAGCTCACAGCATTGCTGGCCATGACTGAACGGAGCGCTGCTAGAGGTGATGGGGGAGTTATTGGGATCCATGTAACACCTCACCCTAGGACGGTTTTACAACTTTGGTGGACTCACTGGGCAACTCTGGACTACTGTCTGGACACATGTCTAGTTTGGTCTCTTTGCCCGCCAGAACATCAGCCTTCGCTGAGTCAACGCGTCGCATGCTGTCACCCAAGCAGGCCCGCACTGTGCAAAACCTGCTCGATGCTGCAGTCGAAGAGTTGCGTCACGGTGCCTACGAACACCTGACGGTGCGCAACGTGGCGCGCCGGGCGGGGGTGGCACCGGCCACTGCGTATACCTACTTCACCTCTAAAGAGCACCTAGTCACCGAAGTTTTCTGGAGGCGTCTCAGTGAACTGCCCGAAACCCCGCTTGATCGCAGACGCAGCGTTCTGCATCTTGTGAGCGCGACCATGGCCGATCTATCGCTTCTAGTGGCAGACGAACCGGAACTCGCCTCTGCGTGTACTGCGGCGATGTTGGTTTCTGACCCCGAGGTTGCCTTGTTGAGAGACCGGATTGGGACAGAGATGCGCCGCCGATTGAGCGGTGCTCTCGGCGAGCAGGCTGATTCTGGTGTGCTTGGAACACTGGAGTTTGTACTCTCGGGTGCGCTGATGCATGCCGGAGTGGGGCACATGACCTATTCCGAGTTGCCGGGGCATCTCGCCCGAGCAGTTCAACTAGTAGTGCCGGGAGTAAGAGAATGACCATTGACTTCGACCCATACGCCTACGAGTTCCATGAAGACCCGTACCCCATCTATGAGCGTCTTCGCGAAGAGGCACCGCTGTATCACAATGCCGAAATGGGGTTCTGGGCAATTTCTCGGCACGCTGATGTCATTGAGGGTTTCCGTGATGTCACACGCCTATCCTCCTCTCATGGGGTATCGCTTGATCCCATGGCGTCTGGGCCGCATGCCTATAAGACGATGTCGTTTCTTGCTATGGACCAACCCATGCACGGTCGCATGCGCGCACTGGTCTCTCGAGGCTTTACCCCTCGCCGTGTCGCTCAGCTTGAGCCTCGAATCAGAGAAATCGCTCAAGGGTATTTAGCCAACTTGGCCGATGGTGAACCTTTTGACTTCATCAAAGATTTTGCAGGTCGCCTCCCTATGGATGTCATCTCGGAACTCATCGGTGTTCCCGTTCAGGATCGTGACGAGTTGCGAATCAAGTCTGACTTGTTGGTACATCGTGAGGAGGGAGTGCAAGACGTTCCCCCCGAGGGGATTGCCGCAGCTATGGACCTTGTGGTCTATTACACAGAAATGTTGAAAGAGCGCCGGGCACGCCCGACACAGGATCTCACTTCGGCTCTACTCGAAGCCGAGATTGATGGTGACCGCCTGAACGATGATGAGATCATCGGTTTTCTATTCCTCATGGTGGTGGCTGGCAATGAGACCACCACAAAATTGCTGGGCAATGCTTGGTACTGGGCATGGCGTAACCCCGATCAGCGAAGCAAGGTCTTTGCCGATCCGTTCAAGATCCCTACCTGGGTTGAAGAGACACTTCGTTATGACACCTCTACGCAACTCCTAGCAAGAATCACCACCTGCGATATTGAACTGCATGGGGGAGTGATCCCCGAAGGTGACCGGGTTGTCTTGTTGGTTGGGTCAGCAAACCGTGACCCTCGAGTGTTTACCAATCCGGATTCCTATGACCTAGAGCGAGCCGAACCGCTTCCACAGATTGCAAGCTTTGGTTTTGGTCGCCACTTCTGTTTGGGAGCCTCATTAGCCCGGCTTGAGGCTCAAGTTGCGCTGCAAGAACTGGTCTCTGCCGTCTCGAGCTATGAGATCGACCCCGCCGGCACAAAACGAGTCCACTCTGTGAACGTTCGCGGCTTTGCTTCACTTCCCAGCATGGTCAACCTAAGACCCGAGCCCCTTCCTGTTTCCCCGATTACCACTGGAGCACACTGATGCCTCGCTTTGCCCCCCACCCTGAACGTCGAGCAGCAGTTGTAACCGGAGCATCCTCTGGGATTGGCAGAGCAACGGCCGTTGCGCTTGCAGCGGCTGGCCACCCCGTAGTGCTAGGTGCTCGGCGAGTTGACCGGTGCGAAGAAATTGCTGCTGCAATTCGCGCAGACGGAGGCGAGGCGTTGGCCTTGCCGCTGGACCTGCTCGATACCGAGTCGATTGCTGCTTTCAGCAGTGTTGCCACGGCCAAGCTTGGCCCGATAGAGATTCTGGTTTCGAACGCTGGTGATGTGCAGCCAATTACCGCAGTCGGCGCGCGTCCCGAAGAGTTTGCTCGCCAGGTGCAGGTCAACCTGCTCGGAGCGCAGGCACTGGTGCATTACCTCGTGCCGCCGATGATTGAGCGATCGCGCGGCGATGTTGTCTTTGTTACCTCCGAGGTTGCGCTCACACCACGAACTCATATGGCCGGTTACGTTGCGTCCAAGTCGGGCCTCGAGGGTTTTGCCATGGCCATGGCCATGGAGGCCGAAGGTACTGGTGTGCGAGTGGGCATCGTGCGGCCGGGGCCCTCATCAACAGAACAGGGCTCAACCTGGGACGCGTCAAAGATCGACGAGTTGATCGAATCCTGGACACACTGGGGTTTGATGCGTCACAGCGGCTCACTCCTACCCGAGGGCCTCGCCGCTGCAGTCTTGGCAATGATCAGCGTTGCTAAAGGCACCCGTTATGCAGTTCTTGAAGTGCAGCCTGAGGCACCAATCTCAATAGCTCAAAGGGGCAACTGATGACCACGACTTCTGTTCCACAAAGGGTTTCGGGTGATGATGGCAACACGGGACACCTTGAGGAACTGCGCAGAGACCCCATCGGGCTGATGCAGCGCGTGCGCGATGAATGCGGAGATATCGGCGAGTTTCGCCTAGCCGATAAAGAGGTTGTTTTGTTGAGCGGTGCCGAGGCGAACTCGGTGTTCTTTCGTGCATCAGAAGAGGAACTCGACCAGGCGGCAGCGTATCCATTTATGAAGCCGATCTTTGGCGAGGGGGTCGTGTTCGACGCATCGGCCGAGCGACGCGGAGAGATGCTGAAGAACCAGTCGCTGCGAGACAAGTTCATGCGCGGCCATGCAGAGAAGATCGCCAACGAGGTTGAGCGCATGGTGGCAGGTTGGGGCGAGGAGGGCGAGATCAACCTGCTTGAGTTCTTTGCCGAACTCACCATTTACACCTCCACTGCATGTCTGATCGGCCAGAAGTTTCGTGAAGAGCTCGATGTGCGTTTCGCCGACTTGTTTCACGGCCTTGAGCAGGGCACAGATGCGCTCGCGTTCGTTGACCCCTACATGGACATCGAAAGCTTTCGCGCCCGTGATGCATCACGCGCAGGCCTTGTTGTTTTGATCGAAGAGATCATGGACAAGCGCTTAGCGGCACCCACCCCTGACAAAGACGATATGGATCTGCTCGATGTGATGCTGTCGGTCCGCAACGCCGATGGTGCCCTTCGCTTCAGCGCACACGAGGTGACCGGTATGTTCATCTCGCTCATCTTTGCCGGCCATCACACCACCGCTGGAACGGCGTCATGGACGCTAATTGAACTCTTGCGCCACCCAGAGCTGTTGGACTCGGTGAACGCCGAACTCGACCAGCTTTTTGCTGATGGGTCGTCAGTGAGTTACCAGGCGTTGCGAGAGATCCCCTTATTAGAGTCCTGCCTGAAGGAGTCATTGCGACTGCATCCTCCACTGATTCTGCTGCTTCGGCTTGCCTTGGAAGAGTTCGTAGTTGAGGGAGTCAATATTGACGCCGGCAAGCTAGTTGGGGTGTCGCTCAGCGTCTCGAATCGCCTGCCCGAAGCCTTTGCAGACCCTGATGAATATGACCCGTATCGGTATATGGAACCCCGCCGGGACGACATCGAAAATCCCTGGAACTGGATTCCGTTCGGCGCTGGTCGGCACCGTTGCATTGGCGCAAACTTTGCAATGATGCAGCTCAAGGCAATCTGTTCGGTGCTCTTACAGGACTGGACCTTTGAGCTGAGTCAGCCGCCCGAGAGTTACCGCAACGACCATGCCCGCATGGTGGTGCAGTTGGCTCAGCCCTGTTCGGTCAAGTACCGCCGCCGGGTTCGAGAGCCACAGCAAGAGGCGGGTGTGTGATGGCGGAGCCAGTGGGCTTACAGATTGAGATCAATCTGGAGTTCTGCCAAGGCCACGGCGTCTGCGAATCAGAAGCGCCAAAGGTGTTTCGGGTCAACGATGACGACAAGGCCGAGCTGGTTGATTCCGCTCCGGGTGACGATCAGCGCGCTGCAATTGAGATAGCTGTGAAGTATTGCCCGACTCGGGCGCTCAAGATTGTTCAGGGTTAGTTCGCCCGCAGTAGTCCGCGGCGAGGATTTTTAAGGAGCAGTTGTGCAAGACCGATCAGCAGTTGGATTCATTGGACTAGGCAACATCGGTGCTCCGATGGCCAGAAGGCTTCGAGATTGGCCAGGTGGGCTGGTGGTCTGCGACGCGCGAACAGAAGCCACCGAGCCATTCGTTGCAAAGGGTGCTGTTGCAGTAGCGAACGGCGCCGCAGTTGCCGAGTGGGCTTCGGTCATCTGCGTGATGGTTCAAAATGCCGAACAAGTTCGCACCGTGCTTGAAGGCCCCGAGGGGATTCTTGCAACTGCGCTGCCGGGCACGGTGGTTGCAGTTCATTCAACGGTGAGTGCCGAATCTGCCATTGAGTTAGCAGCGTTAGCGGCGGCTTCGCAGGTGGAACTCATCGACGCCCCGGTGAGCGGTGGCGCAATGGGCGCTTATGCCGGAACGCTGGCAATCATGGTGGGCGGCTCGGATGAGGCCGTGGCTAAGTGCCAGCCCGTGTTCGACCTGCTTGGAACCATGACCCAGCACATGGGTCCGGTGGGGGCAGGTACGCACACCAAGATTGCCCGCAACCTGATTTCATTCGTTGGGTTTGCAGTGGTCGGCGAAGCACAGCGTTTGGCCGAAGCCGCTGGCTTAGACATTGCAAAGTTGGGCGAGGTGGTGCGCCACTCGGACGCCATTACTGGCGGTGCCGGCGCAATCATGATTCGCGACTCCGCTGGGGAATTGCCGCCCGAGGACGGCCTACGAAGCATCTTTGACCACACCGCAACGCTGGGCACCAAAGACTTGGCGCTGGCAATTCAAATGGGCGAGGAGTTGAACTGCGAGGTTCCTTTCGCCGAGCTTGGCTTAGAGGGCCTTCGCTCCGCCCTTGGACTCGAAGCGCCGCACAGCTCAAATCAGAGTCCAGATCAGAGCAAGAGCCAGAGCTAACTGTGTTTGGCCCCGGAGGTAGTCGGAGTCTTGATGAGTTCACGCGTGATGAGCTTGCCGTGCTCGGCCGAGAGTTTCTGCTTGCGGGGCAACTCATGGACCGAGCTGGAATGCCACATGTGATTAGTGCGTATGACCGAGTTGTTATGGGCGAGATCGCAATTGCCGAGTGGATGGGTGCAAGCCCGGTCTACACCAAGCGCATGCAGCAACTCTTGGGCTTCGGTCACGGTGACGTAGAGACGATTTTTAAGGGCATGCAGTTTGATATTGGCGCCCCTCCCGAGTTCATGGATTTTCGCTACACGGTGATTGACGCAAATCACGGGGAGTTCTGGCTTGATCACTGCGGCGCGCTGATGGACGTTGAACCAATGGGCGCCGAGTATGTGACCACCATGTGTCATGCAATCGAAGACCCAACCTTTGATGCCACAGCAACTGCCACCAGTCCGTATGCGCAGGTGCGCCCCATTCATCGGCCGCCGCGGGTACCCGAGGGACGCTCCCCGCATTGTCACTGGACAGTAGAGATTAACGAGCAGTTCAAACCGCTCCCCTTCCCCGAACCCGCTCGACACATCGGAGCGACCAACGCCGCTTTGCTACCTCTCCCGCAGCTCACTGCGAACAGCGTTGACGTGTCCGATGGCTGGGTGGACTACTCCGAGCCGCTCGACCCCGACTTACAGTTGGAGCAGTTCTGCCAGCCAACATTGCTCGCCTTGGTACATGAGTTCTGCCTGCAGTCACACCTGCTCGTGATGTCCCTGCTGATGGCGATTGAGGATCGCTTTGGAACCGAGGCAGCAGTAGGCATTGGTGCGAAGCAGTTCGTTGGGAGTGCAGGTCTGACCGCCGAGCGGCTACACAGAGCTTTTGGGGGGAGCGGTAAGAGTGGCTTTGATGCAATTGCTCAGGTCCTAGAGATCCACCCGGCATTTCATCCACGAACCTACGTTGATTTTGGCGTGAGCTATAACCCGGATCCCGCATCGGATAGCCAAGAGTTGCTTCTGCGACTCGGGCCCTGCCTAGCCACTCAGGAGCAAGGCCGAGAGTCTTGGATCACACTGCTTGCAGATGGCCACGATGAAGCGTTACAAGCAATTGTTCAGGCCGTAAACCCGCGCGCTCGCTGTATCTCTACCACCCCAGACCCGAACGACCTTGCAGCATGGCGAGTCGTGATGAGCGATACTGCGGCCGCCGAATCTAATGAGGTTGCGCTGACCCGCTTTAGCACTGGCGCAGAGTTTGAGTTCTCTGCAACCCCGGTCACGCTATCGGCGGCAAATCCCTCAGTGCCCTAGCAGCTAGGTCAAGGCAGTCGGTCTTAAGGTGCAGTCCGTCGGGAACTAAGCAGTCTTTGGCAACTTGATCTCCAGTACCTAACAGCGTGGCCAAATCTTGCACAACAACCCACGGTCGGGTTGAAGCAACTTGCGCAGCGAGTTGTTGAATGTGTCGGTTTGCTAGGCCCACTTTGTCTTTTTGGGTTCGAACGTGGCCCACCCAGAGCACTGTTGTTCCCGAGTCTTTGAATGCATCAAAGCTTTCGGCGAGGCGGCTGGAGTATTCCTGATCCCAGGCCTCGGACTGTGAGTAGGCCACGACTCGCTGGCCGTTCTCATCAGCCAGATCCTGTGCATCATTGGAGGAAAGTGACAACAGCAGCACTTCTGGGGGAAAGTCTCTGGCTAACGTGCGAAGACGTTCCGGCCAGTTGAAGTCATCTGGTCGGGCAAGCCCCGTGCCTTCCTCGCCAATCACCTTGAGGGTTACATCACCGTTGACGGCTTCGCGTAGGGATGCGCCGAGACCCACCGAGATGGAATCCCCCGCAACGGTGATCTTCTTCGCCGGTGATGCTGCAGCGGCAACAATTTGGCCGCTTGCATCAGTAACTGGCGTCGCGTTGGACTCAGCCGAGGCGTTGGTCTGGTCGGAGCAGCCTGCAGCAACCACACCACACAGCAGCAGTGTTACGGCCAACACAGCCGTATTCAGCATCCAACTTTTAGCCAACTTGTTCTTTACTGCACTTTTCACTGCCCCAGTTGTAGGCGAGATTCGCCATGAGTGTGTAGCAATGCCGCCAGTGTTATGTGGATGCTCAGTCGATCCCAAGGTGATGCGGAAAGGGAAACACCGGCCCATCGGTGCGGGTGAGCGATTGGTAGTCACGCCGGGCGAACATCCAAGTTCCCTCAACTCGCTCATAGCGGTCGTGGTACACGCCATAGGCGGTCGACCAGTCGCCGGTACCCACATCTCGGCGAACCTCGCACATAAAGATTCGCGCAGCAGCTTTGTCAGCCTCTCCAGCCGTGTACAGGCTGCAGCGCGAGTTGAGGATCACAAACTCAAAGAACTCAAAACGCTGCACTGCAGTACCAATGAAGTCACCGAGTGCTGCTGCGCCCACTACCTCGAATGCCTCTCGGGTGATGGTATCGATGCGCACCACGGCCTGAGGCAAAAACAGTGGGTCAAGCTCTGCCCAGGCGCGCCGGGTGATTACATCTGCATAGGCAGACTGAAGTCGGGTGAGGGCAACGTAATCCTCGGTCTCTGACATGTCAGAGAACCTACTGCTCAGGTCAACCGACACGTGCCGGACGCGTTTGCAGCGGAAAATCGACACATACTGTCGATTTTCCGCTGCAAACGTTTCTTGTCACATAGGGTCTCTTGGCACTACCGGCACGCATGCAATTTAGGAATGCTGATCTCCACGCCAAGTACTTGGAGGTAGACAAAGATGCGGCTCTTAGTCGGAGTGGACGAGACCGAGCAGTCAGCAGCCGCTTTGCGGTGGGCAGTTGCCCTAGCCCGAGATGTCCAACACGCAGCGCTACGACGCGATGGTTTGACCCCGCCGGCCGTGCAGTTGGTTGTAGCCCGGGCTTGGATGTACCCGGCGCTCCCTTTGATGGCGAACAGTGGCGGTACTGCAGAGGCAGAAGCGATGGATGCAAAAATATTGCTGTCGTTGCGGCATTTCGCGGAACGAACCCTTGAAAGTACAGACCCAAATGCGCTGTCGATGCTGGAGTTTGTTGCTCTTCGGGGCAAGGCGACCGCGGCCTTGATTCAGTATGCAGAAGCTCGCCATATTGATCTGATTGTTCTTGGAACCCGCCGCCTTGATGCTGTTGAGCGTCGTTTCCCAGGATCCGTCGGCCGGACAATAACGGAACAAGCCCCGTGCGATGTTGCAATCGTTCCACTTGGCTCTGAGTCTCGCCGCGGCCCGATCGTGGTAGGGGTGGATTCTTCTGAGGACTCTCGACTTCTAGAGAGTCGTGCAGCCCAACTTGCTCCTGCGCTTTCTCGGGATGGGGTTGTGCTGGTTCATTGCAGCAACTACGGCTCGCTTGTCCCCTCTAATGCGGGCCTCCCGATCTCTTTTGCCGAGATCACCGGTGATCTCTCTAGCCGAGTCAGCAAGACGCTCGGGAACGGGCTGAGGGCCCACGGTATCCACTACCGAACAGTGCTCACCGTTGGTGATCCCGGACGAGGTCTCTGCAACGTTGCAGACAACGAGAGGGCGCGGTTTCTTATGGTTGGAACGCACACAGAGAGCACACTCAAAAGGATGCTCTTCGGGGGAGTTGGCAGCTATGTAACTGGCCATGCTCACGTGCCCGTCATGGTGGTTCGGAAGCGGTAATCGGCGGGCTAAGCCTCTTGGCGAATCATGAGGCGATCAATGGATCGCATCACATCGGTCGAGGACACAATCCCTAGGAGTGTCCCATGATCCATGACTAGTGCTCGACCATCAGCAGAACTTGCTAGTCGAGTAGCTAATTGATCGGCTCGTTCATCAGGCGTGGTGAGCACGAGTTCGCTGATCGGGGTTTGAATGTTCTTCACGCAGGTCATGTCCCGACTGCTCGCTGGAACGAGCCGGAGCTTTGCCAGAGTGACAAGACCAGTGATTTTGCCATCTGACGCCTGAACAGGGAAGCTCGAGAAACGGTGGCTCAGCACGAAGTCATCAAGGAGGGCAGCCACACTCAAGTTCTCTGGAACGACGACTGGGTTGGCAGTCATTAGCTCTCCAACGAGGTGCTTGGCCAGAGCATTCAGCTGGACAGCTTGGGATTTTTCGAACTGGGCTGCACTCAAAAGAAACCAGCCAAGAAACACCAGCCAGAGCCCGCTCAGGCCGAGGCCTACGGCAAACTCAACGAGGCCGACCACTATGAGTGCGTAGCCGAACACCCGGCCGGCGTTTGCCGCAGAGACCACTGCCTCAAGGCGGTTTCCACGGCGGTGCCATAGCCATGCCATGAGTAATCGGCCGCCATCAAGCGGAGCGGCGGGCGCAAGATTGAACAGTGCCAGAATGCCGTTCACCGTGCCCAGCCAGAGCCCAAGGCCCACGATCAACTCGGGTGCGGCCGCTGCGCTTAGACCCGCTGCAGCAAGAAGAAACCCCAGAGAAATCCCAATGCTCATCATGGGTCCGCATGCCGCTATTGCAAGTTCGTCTCGCGGTGTCGTCGCTTCGCTCTTCAGCTTTGAGACACCGCCGAACAACCACAAAGTGATTCCTTCGACCTGAACATCAAGATGGGTGGCGACGATTGCGTGGCCCAGTTCATGAGCAAGCAGGGAAGCGAAGAACAAAAGCGCTCCAACGAGTCCAGCTGCCCAGTATTCGCCGCTTTGATGGCCTGGAAGAACTGCCGGAAAGTAAGAGCCAGCAAGACTCCAGCTAATCAGCCAAAGAACGAGGAGCACACTCCAGTTCATGCCGATTGGAATCCCAGCAACTCGTCCCAACCTAAAGGTTTCGCTCACCTGAGGCAGTGTGGCGAAGTCTGCGCCGCGGCGATAGGGCCCAAAGTCCCGCAAGTCTGTTTGCAGTCCACACGAGTGTGCAGGCAGCTGGACGAAGCGAAAAGAGCCGGCGGTAAAGAGCAAGACCCGATGAGGCGTTTCGCAGGAAAATGCCTGTACTAGTACAGGTGGGGGCTTCGCTGCGGGGGCATTCGCTGCGGGGCCTCCTGCGCGTGGTCACCTCATCGGGTCCGATCTATGCAAGTGATTTAACCCCGGGTTACTGGAACCTTGGCACCTTTGCTTGGGGTGTCAATAATCGGAAGTCTGACTTCCAGAATCCCGTCGGAGTACTTTGCTGTCACGTCTTTGTCGCTCGCTCCTGGTGGAAGCGGGATGCGCCGGTTGAATTGCCCGTAGCGAAACTCGGACCGATAGAAACCCTTCTCGTCGGTCTCCTCGTGTTGTTCCCTCCGCTCTGCACGCAACGAAAGGATCCCATCCTTGACGGTGATTTCCACGTCCTTGTCGGGGTCAATACCTGGCATCTCTGCCTTGACGACCAAAGAACCGTCCTCGCGAAACTCTTCAAGGCGCATCCCGTCTCTTTCTGCGAGCAGATCAAGCTCAGGCAGACCCAGCCAAGACATCCGCTCTGGGATTCCCCGCATCGTCCAATCGGGAAGCGGGAGTTGCCAGTCGCGCTTTGTAAGTGCAGTCATCTTTGTTCTCCTTGGTTCAAGCCAGAAAAACTCCGGCAGGTCGTCGGACCCCACTATGTGGCTGGCTTGGCGCTGCGCAACAGGGTCAAACGTCCTCAGTCGTTGCGGGTCGGTCGACTGCAAGGATTTAGTTGTGGTGGCAATGTTGCTCGCGCAGCAGAACAAATCTGCCCCTAGGGGGCGTGTTCTCCGGGGTTTCAGAAATGAACAAGCGGGTTGACCCCGCTCGTGACTCGCGACGCAGATGTTGTTTTGCAAAGCACAGAAAGTCGTCGGGAGATCAGTTCGACTGCATCTATGTTCGAGTGATCACCTCGAACTCGCCGCCCGGGATCCATACCCGGGCGGCGGAGTCCGCTTCGTTCATCTGCACACTGGGTTCACGCGCTAGGCATACCCGTCTGCAGCTTCGCCATCACCTGATCGAGGCTGAAGCTCGCCGGCTTCTGCCGCGGGGGAAACTCGATCAGCGTCTGGATCATCTCGAACACGAACGCTTGGCAGGGGATCGCCAAGAACGCGTGGTCCAACAACCAGTCGTAATAGGTGTTGGAGGTGAGCTGCGCCTGCTCAAACGGGTCGGTGCGCAGGTTGAAGATCAGCGGCACTCGCAGTTCGGTGAACGGTTCGGCCCAGATGCGCAGCGTGCCCTCGCATCGTTGCTCAAGGAACACAATCTTCCAGTTGTCGTAACGAATTGCCGTCAGATCGCCGTCGTCCGATACGTAGAAGAAGAAATTGCGGGCACTCTCGGCGGCGTCTCCGGTCAACCACGGCAACTGGTTGTTGCCGTCAAGATGCACCTTGTAGCTGGTGCCACACAGCTCCGCGCCAACCTTGAGCTGAGCGGCAATGTCGTCTACACCGGCGGCGGACAGCAGAGTCGGGAACCAGTCGTTGTGGCTCATCATCCCGTTCTGCACCACGCCGGCAGGGATGCGCTCGGGCCACCGCACCACACAGGGCACACGGTATGCGCCCTCCCAATTCGTGTTCTTCTCGCCACGGAACGGTGTCGTACCTGCGTCGGGCCAGGAATTGGAATGAGGTCCGTTGTCGGTGGAATACACCACGATCGTGTCCTCGGCCAGACCGAGTTCGTCGAGCAGACCCAACAGGTCGCCCACCAGATCATCGTGATCCATCATCGTGTCGTGGTATTCGGACTGCCACCGTCCGGAACGGCCCTTGCTCTCGGGCTTGACGTGGGTGCGGAAGTGCATGTGTGTGGAGTTGAACCACACGAAGAATGGCTCCTCGGTCTCCGCCTTGTCCCTGATAAAAGTGCTTGCCGCGGCCAGGAACTCATCGTCAACGGTCACCATGCGCGCTTTGGTAAGCGGCCCGGTGTCTTCGATACGCTGCGTGCCGTCGTCATTGGCCCAGGAATGGATCACCCCGCGCGGCCCAAAGCGTTCCTTGAAGTTCGGGAAGTCCTCCGGCGTCGGGTAGTCGTCGAGCTCGGGCTCCTCTTCGGCGTTGAGGTGATAGAGGTTGCCGAAGAACTCGTCGAAGCCATGGGCAGTGGGAAGGTGCTCATCGCGGTCGCCAAGGTGGTTCTTGCCGAACTGTCCCGTCGCGTAGCCCTGCGCCTTGAGCGCAGTGGCAATGGTGGGGTCCTCGGGGCGCAGGCCGATATCGGCCCCGGGCATGCCCACTTTGGTCAGACCCGTGCGGATCGGGTTCTGCCCGCAGACGAACGCAGAGCGTCCG
>JBIKPA010000060.1:0-13178 GCA_044357715.1 Microthrixaceae bacterium | reverse complement strand
GCTTTCCGTTTGGCATGTGAGGGTCCTTGCTGACTAGAGGGAGGAGGACGACCAGTTGGTGCTGTCCAACCTTGAAAACCAAACGAACCATGATCACCTGATGATGAGAGTCATGGAGTGGCTAACCGGCGGAACGGCTGTCTGCACGTCGGATTCCGAGGATGTTCACCCTCGGGTACGGTCACTATAGCTAGCGATTCAATATCTAGTTGTTCACCGATCGAGCGAACAACTGCGCTGCTATTGGTCGTGATGTCGACCTTCGCTGGTGCGAACTGAGCTCTGCAAATCTTGAGGGAGGATTTTGGAACCTCAAACAAGTTTCGGGATATTCGGATACTTGACCGATGCATCTACAAGAAGCGAGACAGCGGAAGTCTGCTGCAAGGAACGAGACTCCTGTCCAAAAACGTTGAAACCCCCGCCGTAGCGGGGGTTTCTTGATGTGGAGCTGATGGGAATCGAACCCACGACCCCTGCCTTGCAAAGGCAGTGCTCTAGCCAACTGAGCTACAGCCCCAGAAACTTCACTCTACCAGCGTCACGCATGGGTACCAGAAACCGAGGATTTCTGACAGCCCTTCGCCTTGTCCGCTTGATGATTAGAAGCGGGCGTTGGTTGGGCTGGCGGCAATGGCGGCGATCCAGTTCTCGGCTGCTGAGCGACTCAGTGCAAGGTTCTCGAGCATGGCCACCTTTGATCCCCGATCATTGAGGTCATTGGTGTACTGACCAAGCATTGCCGGAGTTGGCATGATGGTAGTGAGTGCTTGGTATGCGGCAGTCACATAGCTGCGATGAGCGGTGCGCAGGATGTGTTCGGGCGAAGAGGCAATTACGCCGAGGGCTGCTTGGCGTGACTGTTTGCCGGTGGTCAATGCGTTAACCACCTTTGAGCGCTCGTTCTTTGTTGGGGCTCGGCCGAGCAGGATGAAGTAGGCGCGGTCCACGAACTGTGCTGGGGTGAGTAGTGCATAGGACCAGAAGTATTCCGGCGTGGTAGCGAGTGCGGCTACCAGCTGGGCGTCGGTTCTGCCTGCTGCAAAGTTCTTGACCCACAGGTCAACAAAGGAGCGTGGTGGAATCTTGCCGAGGAACGCTTGGCTCAAGCGGTCAACCCGGGACACGATCGGCACTGCTGCGTCGACTCGTTGTTTCAGGGTGATCATCTGTGCGCCAGGAATCTGTTCGTTATCGATACCGGAGGTGTCCTCCGGGTCAGAAGTGAACAGGCCCGCTAACGCACTCGTGTCACCTGCGGGAGCGGTTCGTGCCGCTGCCCCTGCAACGGCCGCCGCGGAGACGACGTAGGTATAGAGCGAAGATGTCTTCTTCATAGCGTCCGAGGAATAAGAAGTTGGCGAAGCGTCGGCGCAGTAGAAGCGAACATAGAAGGTGCCGGTTGGGTGGTCGGCCTCAAGTGCCGTATCAAACGCATGGGAACCATCTGTGCTGGGGTTGGTCTCCCAGACCTTGGTACTGACCCGGCCAGAACTCGCAGGGTCGCCAGCCGTTGAGAGGAACGCCCCGACATAGCGGGTGCTTGAGCTTGCGCACCCAACAGTGAATACCTTCAGGCTGGCTCCTTGTTTGCCCGCAGTGAGTGACTGTTCTGAGTGTGGTTTGAACGTGGAACCAGAAAAATCCAAATCAATTTCTTTGGATTTCGTTATATGAATATCGTCTGCTGCTGGGGTGTAGTTGAACTTCAGCGCAGGCTCGCCGTTGCCATTATTCAGATTAATAATCTTGAACGAGCAGTCAGATCTGTTTGCTGTGGCCACATAAGCCAAGGTGCACGCAGTGAGGACCGCGATCCGGCCTGAGTCGACCGTAAGCTCCACAGTCCCCCTAGGAACGGTCTTTGTTCCACCCTTTTCTGTATCCCTCACCGACCCTGTGCACGTGGCAGTTGACCCCAGGCTGACCGAGGTCGGGGTACAACTCACCAAAACTTCAACATTGCGGTCGCTGTTCGCGCCTGCACGAGCGGCTGAAGCCTGCTGGGGGGTAGCTAGAAAGCCGGCAGCGGCGATTGCGAGAGTAAGGACTGCAGTCCCGATGCGCCGGACGGCGGTTGAGTAGCCCCTTGGTGGCGCGGCGGTCTTGAGTGATGATGAAGTAACGGTTGCGGGATTCATAGCTTTCCTGGGGGTCGCGGGGAGGGGGGATACGTGGCTCTAAGCGTCAAGCATCTAGGGACCGGTATCCGGTCATCAAAACAAGTATGGGGAACCGGTACCAGCAGGTACATCGCTGAAAGTCCTGCTGGCTAGTTGTTGCAAGCTATTAATTACCCACAATGGGTGAAGGGCTCACATCTTGATTGGTAGATCCTGAATCGCTGAGATCGATGATAAGACCATCGTCGGTTGACTCTTCTTGGTCCTCTACCTCTGACTTGCCCACGGTGATTTCTACCTTGCCGTTATCAAAGCGCACCGTGAACTCGCCACCGCTGTCCTTGACGTACTCGCCCACCTGAGCAATCAGGGCCGCAGTCGCCGCGTCGGCCGCAGGTGCTGCTTGGGGCTCCTCTTTCTGGGTTCGAGAAAGCCACCCAAGCCTGTTGGTTGTCGAGGAGCGCCCCTCGGGGTGTGCTCTAGATCCCCATAGAAAACCGCGGCGGCGTTTCACAGTCGACACATCCGCTAGGGAATTTTCGGCTTGGGAGCGCTGACGATTGTGAGTCGCTGCAGTAGCTGCTCGAGGGTCTTCGGTGATGTCCCCGAGGAGCTCGGGGTCAAGGTCTACAAGCGCCAGTGCCGCAACACGTGGGGCCACAGTTGAGGAGCGTGAGGTTTCTGCCGAGCCGTAGTAGAGCACAGAGACCCAATCAGGCTCTTCTACTACCTTGGGCTTCTTTACTGGCTTGTACAGGTGCGCAGCAAGGCTCACCCGAATATCTGATAAAGAATTTCGCAAACCAACGAAGGCAATGAGCGCATAGGCGGTCAACGTCAAATTGATCGCAGCGAACGCAGCATGGCTGAGGTGGCTGTTTCGAATGTCATGCCACAGCGTGTACCCAGACCAGATCACGATGATGTAGGGCACAAGAACAAAGGTGAGTGGTGCTGCAGTGCGGTTACGCACCTTTGGGGTACGGGCAAAGTCGATTTTTTGCCCACCGATTGACTGCTCGAGCGACTTGAGGACTCCAAGCGTGTTCACAGCGAGCAGTAAAAAGTTGAGGCCGTACACCCGAAGGACGTCTGTCCGCCGGTAGCCACAGCGCCTCAGGTCAGTTGACTGCGCAACAAAGTAAGGCACCGCAGCAAGCATGGCTAGGGGGCTCACAAGCTGACTGTTGTAGGGGTAGACGAGAAGCAAGATAAGCCCAAAGCTTGCCCAGGCGATTGACGCCAAGTAGTTCAAACGCAAGAAGCCTTCCCGGGCAGCGCGCAAACCAATCTCAGACTTTCGCAGCCTGAACAGTTCGCGGAATTTCGGTATCACCAAAAGTCCGCCGTTTGCCCACCGCTGACGTTGCACGCAGAGCGAACCGAAGTCTGGGGGAGTTGCGCTGTAGCTCAGACGCTCCGGAAAGTTGTACAGCCTCCATCCTTGGATGCAAATATCGATTGTGGATTCAGTATCTTCAATCGGCGTGCGATCCTGAACGTATCGCTTAATGGGCAGGCCATTTTCGAGATCCTGTTCACAGATCTGATCAAGTGCCTGTTTGCGAAGTACCGCATTGGCTCCCACCCAGAAGGTGGCGGAGTCTCGCGTGAGGCCCTGGTGAACGATGTGCTGAAGGTCAGTTGTGGCACCGCTGATACGTTCGATTCGATTATTCGAACCCGGATAGGCACTGTAAGGGGTTTGAGAAACAGCAACATCTGCAAACTCTTGTTGTTCCATCAAGTACACAAGTCGCAGGCAGTATTCGGGTAGCAGGGTGGAGTCTGCGTCCAAGGTGAGCACATACTCTGGGTCTGGAATCTCTAAGTCGGCGGCCTCGCCGGCAACTTCGATGAGCACCGTGCCTCCTGCCATCTCTTGAGTCTTGAACCGCCGGCCCATCAAGCCGATGTAGCTATTCAGGTTCATGGCCTTGTTGGCCTCATGCGAAAGCGAGGAGTACTGCTTGCGCTCAAAGCTCGATAGTTCCGCCCGGAAGATCCAGGCCAGCCGGCGATGCAATTGCAGCATGCGCCGCGGGCTGAGTTGCGTTTCCGCATCTGCAGCAGTGTTCAGCGCAGTTGCAACCTCGCCCATCTCCATTCCGAGCCGACCGAGCACGCTGTTAGACAAGAACAAGTCAGTGTGGTCGACAATTGGATTATCTAGAGCTTGCTCATGGAACCAGTTGCTGGCCTCGGTATAGAGCTCGGCTAGGTGAGTGATCTGGCGAATTGGGTCGATGGAATTCTCATCATCGGTAGCTGAGTCTTGCCGTTCAAACGCGTCGAGTTCAGCCTCGAACTTGGTGCGTAGGGGGCGAAGGAGTTCTTCGATCTCATGCGGCAAGGCACGCGCTGCTTCAAGCAGTGCTTGTTCCTCAGGGCTAGTTGGGTTCGGCGGATCATCGATGAGCAAAACGATTCGCATAAACGGGTATTCCTGCAGTGCGGTAGAGAGCAGGGTCTGCCGAACAACCCGTGAATCTTCCTTATAAGAGGGGATGATCGCAGTAAGCGTGGGCATCGCCACGGTGAAGTAATCGTCGATGCTGGCTCGTGGCACGCGGTGGTGTTCTTGGATTCTGTACAAGTACCCCAGTCTCGTGACTAGATAGGCCAGAGCAGAGGCTGTCAGCAGTGTTACAACAACGGCGTAGGTGGCAGTATCAAAGACGATGCGAATAGATAAAGGGTTCTGAACTACCCGATAGATCTGATCGGTCAGGTAGGCAAAATAGGCCACGATGGTGATGGCAATGGCGAACCTGGCACCGCTTATTGCACGGCGAGAAGGTGCTTCTGGCACTGCAGGCATCGGCTCGGTGCGCTTATCGGCACCCCATTGCCGCCTGCCCGGGGCCCTAAGTGGTAGCGATCTCTCTGGAGTATCTACCGGACTCTCGGAATCAATGCCGGCGGACATATTGAAATTAGACATGCAAACATCTATACGGGAGAACTTTTGAATTGGCAAGCTAATGCAGATATCTACCTATGGAGTCCCCGGTGAGCCTTCTGTATCTCTATTTGTGAGGATTATGAAACTGTCAGATCTCTAGCAGAACTAAAAATGGTAGAGATTTGGATGAGAAGTTCGCTTACTAGAGCCCACAAAAAGGCACTAGACGAGAAGATTTTGGAGTTGTACTAGTGGAGTCACCTGAGTCTGGGTCAACCGAGCCCGAGTCAACCGAGCCGGAGCCAACCGCGCCGGAGTCAACCGAGCCGCCAAAAACCCCGCGCCGCCGGCTGTCCTTTGTGAGAGTCGTACTTGCCCTTGCCCTTGTGGCAGCTGTGGGCTTCGCAAGTGTGACTTTTGTGAATCGCGCAGTTGATCAATCGGCGAAGGGGAGCCCGACGGCGTGGTTTGCACCGTATGTGGACGCCACGTTGGTTCCCACCTTTCCGTTTGAGAACCCGGTAGAGGGCGGATCCAAAGACGTGGTGCTTGGGTTCATCGTTGCTGATAGAGACGGCGGCTGTGCACCAACCTGGGGCACCTATGTAGACCTTGACGGTGCTGCTACCTCGTTTGACCTTGATCGAAGGATTACTCGTCTTCGAGCAGCGGGGGGTAATGCAATTGTGTCGTTTGGTGGACTGAGCAACTCTGAACTAGCGCTTCGTTGTGATAGCTCCAAGAAGCTTGCAGGTGCATACGCTCAGGTAATAGATCGCTATGAACTCACTTCAGTGGATTTTGACATTGAGGGTGAAGCCTTGTCTGACGAAGCTGCAAACAAACGCCGCGGAGAAGCGCTCAAGCAACTCCAAGATGAGGCCCGCAAGGATGACAGAGAGCTCGCTGTCTGGCTGACGCTGCCTGTGGCACCTCAGGGTCTGACCGAGGCGGGCCTTGCAGCAGTCGAGGCCACGCTTGCTACAGGTGTAAACCTTGCTGGGGTCAATGTGATGACTATGAATTATGGGGCTAGCCGCCCGGACTCAATGTCGATGGCAGAAGCGAATCAGGAGGCACTGCGCTCAACGTACCAACAACTTGATGGTGCCTATGAACGAGCGGGGCAGAAACTGCAACCGGCTGAACTCTGGGGCAAGATCGGCGCAACACCGATGGTAGGTACACAGGACACGACACCCGATCAGTTCACGATTTCAGATGCAGAGTCGCTGATTGCCTTTGCGAAAGTGAACGGCTTGGGGCGCTTGTCGCTCTGGTCGGCAAACCGTGATGGTCCATGCGGCTCGCAGATGGACGAACTCATTGTGAGCAATACGTGCAGCGGGGTTGAGCAGGAACCGCTCGAGTACTCTCGGATTCTCAACAACTTAACTGGACGTGCGATCGGGCAGCCTGCTGGCATCAGTTCGACTCCTGAACGTCCGGTGCTCGTAGATGATGCACTCACGAGTCCGTATCCGATTTGGCAAGAGAGTCGAATCTACGTTGAGGGTCAAAAGATTGTCTGGCACGGCAACGTGTACGTCGCTAAATGGTGGACCAAAGCGGATCGACCAGATGAGCGGGTCAAGAACCTCTGGGATTCACCGTGGCGCTACCTAGGGCCAGTCATGCCAAATGACCTTCCTGCTCCCAAACCGGACCTACCAAATGGTACGTATCCCGCTTGGAATAAGGCCTCGGTCTATGCCAAGGGAAAGAGAGTTCTCTTTCAGGGGATGGCATACCAGGCAAAGTGGTACACCCAAGGTGACGCGCCGAGTCCAGATCGACCTTGGGAAACCCCGTGGCAACCAGTGTCTGTTGATCTCGCAGGGTCGCTGAAGGATCTTGTGGCGAGCCTTCCCGATTGGAGTGGCGCGATTGCCTACGAAGCGGGGTCACAAATCCGCTATCAAGGTGTTGCCTATGAGGCAACCCGTTGGAATCAGGCTGATGCCCCCGGGAGTAAGAATCTGACCACGGGTTTGCCAACTTGGAAGCCACTTGAAGCGGGTGACGGCGATGGAACCGTTTCAAGCGAAACGGCCTCAACTCCCGCAGAGCCCACTAGCTGACTCTACGGATACCTTGCCGGTTATTCGCCTGCGCCGCCAGATAGGTTGGCCGTTGGAGATGTGAGTTTGCCGTCATCGCGAAGCGCAAAAAATTTGCCTCCGCGACTGCCAACAAAGATGGAGCCTTCCCACACAGCCGGTGTTGCCTCAAGGCATCCACCTAGCTTGACTTCCCAGAGCTGCGGTGGTGTGACCTTGGTGTCAGAAACGTCGTAGCCGCGCAGCACTCCGTTGCAATCGCCATATACCAAGGTGTTTTCTACGGTCACGGGTGATTGCCAAGTTGGGCCAGGCAACTTGATAGTCCACCGCTCTGCACCCGTTTCTCGGTCAAGCGCTAGCAGCTTTCCACCGTTGGTTGCGGCTATGACTACGTCCTTATAGAGCGCTGGGCTGCTCCAGAAGCCAGCAGTTGCGGCAACCCGGTCGTCATATTTCCATACCAAGGGGTCATCGGGTTTCTTGGGGTCGAGCTTCATCAACTGCCCTACCTCGGCCGAGCGGGCATTGCCTCGCTCGTATTCCACTGCCACGTACAAAAACCCCTCGGCATCGATTGCGATGCTCGCATCAGCGTCATCACCAGCCCAGAAGCGAAAGGTCTGCTTCGGCTCTCCCGTACCAGCCACTTGAGGGCCAAGGTCCCAGCCCACAACCAGTCCACCCGAGTTGGCCCAGTACACGGTGTTGCCAGACACGGCCACCGAACCCTCAATTGACATTTCTTTTGCCCGATTCCCAGCAAGATCGCTGATGACCTGCTGATCCCAGCTTGGCGTATTGAACACCAGCTTGGGGTCAACGGTCACCAGGCCGTCCGCTCCATAGGCGCGATTGAGTTTGACCATGTGGAACTGGCTGTTCTCGCCACCCTCGAGCAAGTAGTCATCCAGAATCAGGCCGGAACCATCCCAGTCGTCATTCCATAGGGTGGGCGACACCGCAGTCGCCGAAAGTTTCCAAAGCTCAACGGCCTCGCCCGGGCGGTCGATTGCTATCGCCCGGTAGTAGCTATCGCGGCTGCCTGAATAGACAATCGGAAAGCCGTTCGGGTCGACGGTGACTGAACCCTTAATAATGTCACCTGTCTTAAACGGGGGGAGGATGTCTTCGCCGGTGTTGCCATCCATGAAGTGCACCGCGCCGTCATACGCGCCGAATACCACCCACAGTCGACCGTCACGGTTAAAAACTGCTGGCTGACCAGTCCAGCCCATACCGCACCAAGATTTTGTGACTCCCTTCGAGGACGAACTCGAGCACATGCCGCCGTCTTGGGGGTAATACCAAGCAACCTTTGGCGCCTTGGGAACGGGGCCTCTGCCGTAGTACGAGCGGGTAGGGTTACCGCGAAACGTCAGGATTCCCGGAACCTCGTCAGACCACATGTGACCCGAGCTTGCTGGGTTCACCAACTCCCCGGATCGGGGCGGAACGGCAACCTGAAGCGGGTCTTTGAGTGCTGGTTTCTTGGCCTCGGTGGTTTCTGTGGAATTCGCTGACTCAACTGAGGAAGTAGTACTGGTTTTTTCACCGGCCTTCGCTGCATTCTCGCCGCCATTGCCCCCCGAAAGCATGCTGGCCACAACGGCGACAATCAGAAACACTGCCACCACGCCGCAGGCAACAAAGAGTCGTCGCCGCTGCGCAACCTGCTTTGTGCTTGGAGCCAGATTGCGGTCGCGCTGAAACTCATACCCGCCTGCGCCAACGGGATCACCTGGAGATCGGGGTTCAGTCATTGCTGACTATCTTCGCCGATATTTGATCTGTCGATGGTTCTTTGCCCCTTCCACGCAAGCGAGGCAAGGCTTCTACTGCCGAAGTTCGCCCTCTGCGACTAGGCGATCAAGAGTGAGTTCGGGTTGTTCGGCAATCAGACGGTCAAGCCAGTAACTCGATTCGAACACAGCAAGGAGCGTGCCGTCGCTTCGTGAAAGCACATCTACACCCTGCATCGCACGAAGAGTCGGAGCCGACTCAGCGTCGGTTCTGCGAGCCACCTTGTAGTTCGTCATCGAGAACTCAACAGGTGCACCGAACTCATTTTCTAGGCGATGCTTGGCCACCTCGAACTGCAAGGCGCCTACGGCGGCTAGCACGGGCGCTTGATCGCCATAGTCGGGGTCGCGTAGTACTTGAATCACACCTTCTTCATCAAGTTGTGTAATGCCGTTGCGGAACTGTTTGGTGCGGCTCACGTCTGTGGTGCGAGCAATAGCAAAAAATTCGGGTGCAAAGCTTGGGATCTCTGGGTAGGTCACCGGGTTCTCGGCCCAAAGAGTGTCGCCGACTCGAACGTCGTTGGCGTTCACGAGCCCGATCACATCACCAGGGAAGGCCTCTTCTAGGGTTTCTCGCTCTTGGCCAAAAACCGAATGAGCGTATTTCGTCGCGAACGGCTTTCTGCTGCGATCCTGAATGACCACCATGCCGCGCTCAAAGCGCCCAGAACATACCCGCAAGAAGGCGATCCGGTCACGATGCGAGCGGTCCATATTGGCTTGGACTTTGAAGACGAACCCCGAAAAGGGTGAATCAAGCGGGCGCTTTTGCCCCGAAACATCGGCTCGTGGCGAGGGACTCGGTACCTCATCAATAACTGAGTCAAGCAAGAGCCGGACTCCAAAGTTGGTGAGGGCTGATCCGAAGAACATCGGTGTGGTCTCACCCTCAAGAAACATCTCACGGTCATGTTCAGCGCCAGAAAGAAGCTCTAACTCATCTAAACTTTCGTTCCACGAGTCTCCCTCTTCGATGAGGGCCCGGTCGGCCGGAACGATTTCCTCGGGTGCCTCAGTTGATCCTCTCGCTGTGCGCGTAAACCGAATGAAGTCGCCAGTACTGCGGTCGACTACGCCACGAAAATCTCCGGCGATACCAACGGGCCAAGTCATGGGAGTGCAGATCAACCCAAGCTTCGATTCGATGTCATCAATGAGTTCAAGCGGGCTCAACCCTGGCCGGTCCCACTTGTTGACGTAGGTCAGGATCGGTAAGCCACGACTGCGGCATACCTCAAACAGTTTTTGAGTCTGCGCCTCGATACCTTTCGCGGCATCGAGCACCATGACAGCAGCGTCGCAGGCTGTAAGCACCCGGTATGTATCTTCAGAGAAGTCGCGGTGACCAGGGGTGTCCAGCAGGTTGACCACACAGTCGCGGTACGGAAACTGCAGCACCGTTGAGGTAATCGAGATTCCACGCTGTTGTTCGAGTTCCATCCAGTCACTCGTTGCCGAGCGGCGAGACCCTTTGGCCTTGACTGCACCGGCCTCTCTGCCGAGCGCGCCACCATAGAGCAGAAGCTTTTCGGTCAGCGTGGTCTTGCCAGCATCGGGGTGCGAGATGATGGCAAATGTGCGTCGCCTAGAGGCTTGGGAACTGGGGTCTTCGGGCGAACTCACCATGATATGAGACTCGCCACGGGCGAGGAACGCAAAGTGAGTCGAAAGAACAGCACTAAATGATGCTGTGGCGGGTTAGCTGATGGATGCCTCAACCGCCTTGATGAGCGAGGCTGTGCGAGGGTCGCCAGCAAGGCCGAACTGCATCTGATTCATCACATAACCAAAAGCTAGCTTTCGGTCGGGGTCAGCAAAACCCACAGACCCGCCTGCGCCGTAATGGCCAAAGGATCGCTCTCCAGAAAGTGGCGAGAAGTCTGAGGTTCGCATAAAACCAAGAGCGAAGGGGATCGGAAACATCAACACCGCGTCGGCACCCTCGGTTTGCACTTCGATTGCTTTGTGCATCGCATCTTCAGACAGCAGGCGTACACCATCAACCTCGCCAACGCAGGCTGCATACATGCGCGCCAAAGAATTGGCGTTGGTGACTCCGTTTGCCGCTGGAATCATCGCGGACCACAACTTGGGGGTGTTCCATGCCTCTTGGTCAACAAAGGCTCCGCCCGGCGCAGATAGTGCCTTGCCTGCAAGGTTGTCTGGGCCGAGCAGCATGTCGAGCATCTGCACCAAACCAATGGATGCGTTCTCACTGAGCCCTTCTGTCCCAACAGATGTACCTGCACCGTTGCTGTCGCCTGCGGCGGTGAGCACCTCTAGATCAACCCCATCGGGCAGACCCATGGGGATGAGTCGTGAGACTCGGTCGTGTTGCTCCTGGGGAAGGCCAATCCAGAAGTCCAGACCGAGTGGCCCGGCCACCTCGGCTGCGAAGAAGTCTCCGATGCTCTTCCCCGAGACTCTCCGCACGATCTCGCCGACGAGCCACCCGTAGGTCACAGCGTGATAGCCGTGTTGGGTGCCCGGTTCCCACACGGGAGTGCTCTCTGCAAGAGCACTTATCACCGTGTCCCAGTCCAGAGCATCGTCCAAGCTGAGTCGGCTACTGGTATCGATGAGACCGCTCTTGTGGCACAGCAACCAAGAGACGGGAATCTGGCCCTTGCCTTGCGCTGCAAATTCGGGCCAGTACTCGGCAACGGGTGCATCAAAGTCAAGCAGACCTCGCTGGGCAAGGATATGAGCGCACAGTGCAGTGGCGCCCTTTGTTGAAGAAAAAACCATCTGCAAGGTGTCGGCGTTGTACTCAGTACCTTCGGTGGTGACACCACCTGTCAGGTTAACCACGGCCTTGCCGTCTACATACAAACTGAAAGCGGCTCCTACTTCTCCGTGTGAATCAAAGTTCTCTTCGAATGCATCGCGAACCTGCTCAAAACCTGGTTCGACGGTGCCGCGTATCTCTGCCATGGGGATGCCCCTGCTTCCGTGCTCGCATTTATGATGCCCGCAGGGTAGGCGATACCTCTTAGAGCGGTACAGCCCCCGGGTTGTTCTGGCGCTAGTTGCTCCGAGTCCAGAACACGGCTTCGCTCGTCAGAAGGCCTCCGCCTGCGAACCGCACCTCTGCCCGAACCGTGTGTTGCGCTGAGCCCAAACTCGTTAGGTCAAGTGAAGTTCCGCCGAGGGGTTGTGAACGAGAGATCGCTTCAGAAACTAGAAGTTCGCCATTTAGGAAGAACGTCACCGAAGTAGTCTCCTCAGCGATTTCGGCATCTAAGTACACGTAGATTGCCCCAGTATCGACACCGATCACGGTTCCTTGCACTTCGGTAGAAGTCGAAAGAGAGGGCGAGGCCGACCAGCGAAGGTTGACAGGACCAATGCGAGGTTTGGTGGTCTGAGGATCAGCCGACTCTGAAGGAGTTGTGGTTTCTGATGGTGCGATCGTGGTTGCGCCGAGCACCGATGCCGATGGCAGGGTAGAGATGGTGCTTCCCGGAGTGGTGCTTGTCGTAGCAGGCTGATTTACAGATTGGCCTGAGCGAGCTGCTTGTGCCTGATACGCCATCGGTAGCGCAACCACGCAGGTCATTAGGGTAGAGGCAGACGCGGCGAGCAGAACTCGACCAAGACGTGCGCGCTGAGTTTTTATTGCGTTACTTAGGCTCGCCATCCGCCGCCTCCTTCCTACGTATCTTCACAGAAACTCTTTTCATCGACTATGGGCAAAAGCCCCGGCTCGTCGCCACTCTGGGTAGCTAGATCTGCCCAGTTTGCTCAATTGGGCAGATATTCTCACGGAGCGCAGTTTTCCTAACGTGCTTCGCTATCTTCAAGAGTCGGGCGCAGGTCAATAATTCCGAGCCGGACCGCTGACAGCACCGCATGGGTCAGGCTTTGAGTGTCAAGTCGGCGATAGATGGCATTGAGGTGGTTATGAACCGTCTTTTGGGTGATGCCAAGCTCACGCGCAACCTGTTTGGTGCTTTGGCCATCTGCGATCATCTGCAAGATCTCTGTCTGCCGAGAGGACAACAACTCTTCACTAGGGTCTTCTGCCTCCACCACTGTCAACATCGATGCTGCCAACTGCGGGCTCAGCACTTCTTCTCCTCCTAGTACGCGGCGCAAGGTGTCGAGCACGTCTCCAAATGAGGTTCCTTTGGTGAGGTAGGCAGAGGCACCTGCTTCTAGAGCGGATCTAGTCATCGCAGGATCATCATGCATGGTGAGGACTACAACCTTGATCTTGGGGAACTCAGCGGTGATTCTGCGAGTCGCGCTCACTCCATCAAGCACAGGCATAGAAAGATCCATC
>JBIKPA010000249.1:0-3808 GCA_044357715.1 Microthrixaceae bacterium | reverse complement strand
GTAAATGCCAGCGATGCAGCGCAGCAGTGTGGACTTTCCTGAGCCATTGTGCCCCACTAGGGCATACATCGAGCCTTCGGGAATCTCTAGTGAGACATCATCAAGGGCGTAGAACTGATCGATTCCCGCGTTTCGGTCCCGCCGAGTGACCAGTTCCTTGAGCGAGTGGGCGCGATCAGTGTGCAAGCGGAACTTCTTTGACACACCCTCAACAACGATTGCGCTCATCTCACAGCTCCTCGATCACAGTTGGCGCCCAGCGGCTGAAAATCATCCAACCACCCACAAGACTGACAGCGGCCGAGGAGATCATGACCATCCAGCTACCAGGGGTCGGGAAGTCTAGGAAATATGCAACTTGCCGAATCGCCCCAACGTACGAGGTGAGCGGATTGAAGCGCAGAATCGCCTGCGCTGTTGGGCTCAGGATGCTCAGCTGGTACACGATAGGCGTGGCATAGAAAAGAACCTGCATGGCGATACCAGTCAGATAGAAGACGTCTCGATAGCGGATGTTCATCAGACCAAGCACTAGCCCGATGCCAAATGCGAAACATGCCATCAGAACGAAGAGTGGCAGAATCAGGAACATCGTGAAGGAAAGGTTCCCGATGACGACCATGAAGAAGATCAGGATGCCGCCCTCGAGTAGCGCTTGGATGATTACTGTGATCAGGCCTGCAATCATGGGGCACTCCGGCGGAAAATAGGTTCGCGTGAGGAGCCCGCCGGCACCAGAGAACGACGAGATCGCCGTGTTGATGACACCCGAGAAGAGGTTCCACATCACGAGGCCACAGAAGAGCCACAGGGCAAAAACTGTTGACTCACCATTGCCCGCAACGGGAGCTTGAGCGCCGAAGAAGACACCGAACACAACGGTATAGACACCTAGTGTGACGGCTGGATTGATCAGCGACCACATCCACCCCAACAAGCTGCGTTTATAACGAGACTTGAGTTCACGCTGAGCGAGGTTGACGATCAGTGTCCGGTAGGACCAGACCTGTGCGGGGGTGGACAAACGACAGCCTTTTCTTCGAACTCAGGAGAGCGCAAATCTAGCAGGTCTCGCTGTGATCCTTGTTGACTCAGCGGTTAGGCCACGCGAAAGGCAAACAGATTGTTCAACCCAAATTGGAAGCTGGATTTGTGCGCAGTGACGAATCCTCCGGCGTGAAAGACGGGTTCAGTATCGCTCTTGGCATCAAATCCGTAATGCTGGTGAATCGAATCGTCGACTACCAGCTTTACCTTCTCAAGTACATCAAGAATTGAGTCCACCTGCTTGGACGGAATTGTCAGAATGACGAAGCCACCGGGGTTCAGCAATTCTTTACATTTCTGAACCACCTTGGGCTGATCTTCGGGTGAGATGTGCTCGAAAAGTGCCAGCATCGTGATGGCATCGAAGGTGCCAGCGTCTTGGGGCATCTCGGCGGGAAACCACCCGGGGACTAGCTGATAACTAGAAGCCGTAACCACCCCTTCTAGATCAGGGTCTATTCCGTACCCCTCGCTCAGGCGGCTTCCAAGCTCCCTGAAGAGCCGGCCATCGCGGCATCCAATATCCAAAACGCGTGACCCCTCCGGAACAAGGCCGCAGGCTTTGCTGATACGCCGGTCGCGCAAGGCATCATCGAAAAAAGTCACTATTCACCCTCCTGCGAGTGAGTCTGGGAAAAGTTCATCTAACCAAACTCGTCGTTCGGGAAAGTACACCACTAAGCCGTCGCCAGGGAGCACCGACTCTGCGGAAATCTGCTGACTCTGAAGGTACTGCTCAAACTGCGCTGCCCCGGGCGATCCCTCAGCGAACACCCAAGGGCAGTTCCCTAGATCTTCCGCCTGATCCAAGTAAAGCGGGTTGCGATTCTCGTAGGTGGAGATTGAAACAATCTCGCCTTCAGTTTCAAACATGAGTCGATGTCCGCCGGCCCAGTAGTCACCTATTGCACATTTTGCTCCCCGTGCCTCTAGCAGTTGCGCTGTTCGTGCTGTCGTGTCCTGCCGAGGCAAATCCACGCTGAGAAGTCCTGCCAGCGCAATGATCGGAAGCAGTGCAATGGCTGCGGCAGCTTGCATGTCGGAGCGCCATTTAGCTGCAAGCACCAAACCCAAAATTGGTGAAGCAAAGAAGATGTATCGCAGGTTGGCATAAATCGGGCCTGTGCGAAGCGTGATCAGTAAGAACACGATTGGAACCCCAATAGCAACAATGCTGATCAGCGACTCATTGGCGAAGGCAGAACGCCGCGCTATCTGAAAGGTGAGTAGGCCAAGAAACAAGACAAACGCAATCTTCCAGGCAACTCCGCCCATCCATGCGCCGGTGAGAAGCCCGCCGATCGGGACTCGAAAGCCAAACCACCCGGGAAGTTGGTGCAGGCCGAAGAGTTCAATACGCTCAGCAAAGCCGTAGCCGACCCGATCTGTGTAGTTGTTTCGACGATCAGTTCCGGCCAGTGTGAGAAATAGAAAGGGAAACGCACCGACTATCAGACCCGCTGCAATTTGACATGCGGGAAGCAACACCGAGCGAATGCGAGAGAGAACACTCACGGGGCGCTGTCGCGCTTCACTCAGCGCCCGCCATCCAATCCAGACCAGCGCCGGTGCAGTCAGATAGAGCGAACCTGGGTTGATCCATAGACCGATTCCCGCAGCAATCCCCGCCACAAAGAGGCTTCGTCGAGAGAACGCACCCGACCCCATAATTTCTGCAGGGGAACGACGATGTTCCATTCTTGCAAGGATGAGGATTGTGGCGAGCCCAGCCGTGACCGAGGGGACGAAGTACATGGTCTCACGGCTAGCGAAGAACACTGCTGACATGGGGAAACACCACACGGCTGCCGCTCCGAGGGCCGCCCGTCGACGAGACCAGTTCAGTTGGACACCGATCCCATAGCTCAGCGCGACATTGACTAGACCTAGAAAAATGGTAGGCAAACGAAGGCCAAGAGCGTTCATTCCAAACACGCGAATCGATGCCGCAATGCCAAAGAGCCATGGCGTTCCCCCATATGGCTGTCCACGCATGAGCAACGGCCACTCTCCCCGCAGCAGTTGTTGAGCCAGAAGGGCGAACTCAGCCTCATCCGAGTCGGGGCCTGGCTCGATTCCTGTGTAATACCGGTACCGCAGCGCTACCCCTACGGCAATTGCGAGTGCCACGACAACTGCAGCCACAACCGTGGTTGGGTCAGAAACCCGCTGACGCAACCATTCGCGAGGGTCATGTTTGCTCACGTCGACTCGCCGAGTGCGTCCTGGGCAGCTATTCCCTCAAGGCCAGATTGGCCTAGTCGTTGCTCGGGGTTTGACCCCTGCAGAACTTCGCCTAACGAGATCGGTCGAACCGCCGACACGGCTAGGTAGGCCAACCGCCGCTGTTCTCTACTCACTTGTCTGACAGATGAAATGATGAACCCGCAGGTCAGCAGCAAGAAAGCAATCAGTTGCAACGCCACAGCTAAGAGCGCTGTGGGAAGCCGCAGCACCAGACCCGTTTCTAGGAACTCCTCAATCACAGGAACGCCGAGTATCAGAGCGGCCAAGGTCAGCAGAACTGCGCCGAAACCAAAGAAACGCTTGGGGTGTAGATCTCTGAAGAGCCGAATCGCACTCCAAAGAATCTTTACTCCATCGGTATAGGTTCCGAGTTTGCTCTCGGAGCCATCGGGCCGGGAGTAGTAGCGAGCAGGAATCTCACAAAACTCGAGCTTGAGTTCTGATGCATGGGCGAGGAGCTCTGTCTCGATATCAAAACCAGATGTCGTCGCAGGAAAGGACTTCACAAACCTAC
>JBIKPA010000248.1:0-3837 GCA_044357715.1 Microthrixaceae bacterium | reverse complement strand
CAAGGGCAAAGTCAAGCTTGTGACTCCACGCCGCGAACTCACTTTCTGGACCAGTCAGTAAATGACGACATGGCGAACCGAGGTTTTGCCATCTTGGCGAACCCGGTTTCTGCAGAGACTGTTGCTGCGCTGATGGATCTATATCAGGGGGTCATCGCTGAAGTCGGACGGGACAGTTCCGGGGTGTTTTTACCCTCGATGATGATCTCTCGGCTGGACTTGCGCGCACGCCTGTGGGATGGGGTGCGGGCCATTCTCGGACCCATTTTTGACCCGCTGTTTGCACCCGAAACAACCACGGTTGTTGGCGGGTCGTTCGTCTCTAAGCCGGGCGCTCAGAACAGTGCTCGCAACCCACACCAAGATCCTTCTGTATTCGATGAGACCCGAGAAGTCAGCATCTCTTTGTGGATTCCTCTCACTGACTCCCACAGCGCAAACGGAACACTCTGCCTACTCCCGGGCAGTCATCGCATGGGTAATCACGTTCGGCCGCCCGATGTTGACTCTTTGGATCACGAGGTCAGCACCTACGCCCTGAACGAGTCGGTTGCGGTGGAACTTCTTGCGGGGCAGGTACTTGTGATCGATGGATCAGTGATACATCACTCTCCGTCCAATACCTCTGACTCCGAGCGGGTTGCAGCAATTTGTGCGCTCATTCCACCCAATTGCGAGATGCGCTATGCGAAAAGCCAAAATGGCGCTACCGAGGGAGTGGCGCAGATTTACAACGTGGGCGCAGAGATGTACCGCTCGGGCAACCTCGTTACGCCTTCCTTAGACCCTGCTTGCTTGATCGAGAGTTCCCCGTACCGGCTAGCAAACATGGCTGATGTTCAAGCTTCTATCGCAGCGAACTGAACCTCAGTGGCTGTGTGGAGCAGCTGTGACAGACCAGTTGGTATTTAGCTTGATTCCCGGTCGGGCCATCACCTCGCCGTCAATCTTCATCTCGACAGAGGCCACTGCAAGTGCGGCGGGAAACACCTGATCCAAGTGGCGGTCGTCTTGTGGGAGCACTGCGATGCGGAACTGAAACCGGCCGGTTGCCATAGGTACCGAAGGGACCTCGGCACCAATCACATAGGTTCCTGGGGTTGCCAAGAAGTCCGAGGGGCCGAGTTCACGCTCGGCAAAGACGGCGCGTTCGGCAGTAAACAGCGACATCACGACCACTCCCTCGCAAGGTTCTTTTACCCTAATTGTTGCGTGAATCGTGATTGAGTCACCCGATCGAATCACATCGGGAATGGCCTGAATAGAATCGATTTCAACCTTTCCAGCGATTGCCGGAGGGACTCTGAAGTCTTCAAAGGTGGCACCTGCTTCAGGATCCAATTCTGTGGTGGGTTCCTCACCTATGTACTTCTTCATGGCCTCTGCAGGTGTGCCGTCGACCACGATCTTGCCGTGGTCCAAAAGAATCACCCGCTCGCACATTGAGTTCACTGCCCACAGATTGTGCGTTACCAGAACAAGAGAAGCGCCAGCCTGGTTCATCTCTCGGATGCGTTCCAAACTGCGACGCTGAAACTCAAAGTCGCCAACTGAAAGCACCTCATCAACAAGGAGCAGGTCGCACTCAATTGAAGTAGCAACTGCAAAACCAAGGCGGGCACACATACCAGTGGAGTAACGCTTGACTGGCATATCGAGAAACTCTGAAACCCCCGAAAAATCTACGATCTCATCGTATTTTTTGCGAATCTCTGACTTCGACATTCCCATGATGTCTCCGGCAAAAAATACGTTCTCATGACCCGTCAGTTCGGGGTCAAAGCCAATGCCAAGTTCTATAAGTGATGCGAACCGACCGTTGACAACAGCGTGGCCTCGGCTGGGTTCGACAATGCCGGCGAGGACTCGCAACAAAGTGGACTTGCCCGCACCGTTGTGGCCAATCAGACCAAGAGTATCTCCAGGCTGCATCGTGAATGAGATGTCGTTCAGCGCCCGGAAGGTAGTGGACTCTGCTGCCTCGCCACGCTTACCGGGAATCAATGCGCGTGCATTTGAGCGTTCCTGACCGATTCGGTATTCCTTCGTTACATGGTCAACGACTACTAGTGGTTGTTGAGCCATCTCACACAACGTCCACGATGCGGTCTTCGATTGAGCGCAAGTAAAGAACAGACGCAATTAAGAGCGTGGTTCCAATACAGAGATGCACTAGGAGTAAACCAAACTTTGGCCAGATGCCCTCAAGCGCAACTGCACGTGTCGCTTCTGCCACCACAGCTACAGGATTCACCGTGCCAAGAAACTTCAGACCCGAGGGGATATCAGCCTCGGGGTACAGAATCGGACTTGCCAAGAACAACACTTGGCTCACCGTTGGCATCGCATGGGCAACATCACGAACGAAGACGGTAATCGTGGCAAGAAGAATTGCGATTGCAGTTGTATAAACCAAAAGCACAGCTAGCACCAACGGCAGTGCAGCAAGCGTGATCGTTGGGAAAATGCCCTGAATCCAAGCAACTACCACGATTGCTAACAAGCCAACCCCTAGGTCAACTAGCGCCGCAACACAGCCCGAGAGCGGAATAATCTCTCGGCGAAAGTACACCTTGCTCAGTACCGAAGATCGGTCAATAAAAGAAGTGGCCTGTTGCAGTCCAGCGTTGAAGTACCGCCAAATGACGATGCCCGCAACCACAAAGGAGAGGTACGGGATACTGCCGCCATCCACGTTGAGTATTTGAGAGAAGATGATTGCGTAGACCAGAACCAGCAGTACCGGCTGAACGATTCCCCAGAACAACGACAGCGCACTCTGGCGGTACTTACTATGCAACTCGCGGCGGGCAAAGCTCACCGTGAGCCGCACTTCGCTGCGGGCGCGTCTCAAGCTGACGGCTGAGAATGGCCCGACTCGGCGGACAACGCTAGAGCCGACCGTCGCCTCAGTCATCTGAGCCAAACTCCCCCGGATCAGCTTTGACCTCTTGAGCTATGAGATCCACGGTTGCAATGTTACCAGCGGTTTCTGAGAGATCCTCATAGGCGACTACGGCGTTGACGGCTCAGCAAAGCCCTTGACAAAGGATGCACGCGGCCCCGGCTCACCTAGCGTTCCTCGGCCGCACTACCTTCAGAGATAGCCCGGCTTTGTCGCAGAAACTCGCTCGCTGATATTGGCGGGCGGTCACTAGAAACCATCCCGAGTGACTGCAAATAATTGGGCCGTACCCGCCAGTCGATCTGACGGAACACATCGGGGTGAGGCACAGCAAGCTCTTCTACGGTGTCGTCCGGATCGCAGAAGTACAACGAAAGAGCCGCTGATTTTGGCGCATAGGCCACTGCTGCTGCACAGCGTGGAAGGCCGGAATAATTCAGATCAGAGCCATGAGCCAAAGCCATATCAAAAACCACTGCCTGACCTGCCGCTACGGGAACGGTCTCTGTATCGTCAAAGCTCAGGTTCAGGAGCGGATCTTCTGAGTAACGCGGGGTCATGGGTACCGATCTTGGACCAGTGTCTACTTGATGGCTTCCCTTGATAACTGACAACGCACCATTTCGATGATCAACATCCACAAGAGGCACCCAGATACAAACTGCACGAAACTTTGTCTCATCTAATAACCGAAAATCTCGGTGGATCTCTTTTTGGCTGTCTTCCCCTGGGGCCTTGACGATGTACGAAGACATCACTGGTTCATAGTCGGCTAAAAGCTCAGCAGAACCCTGTTCAAAGGCTGCACACAAAACATTGTGGATCGCTTCGCGCTGAGCAGACTCCAGTTCGGCAGCGGCCGTATCGTAAAACCCTGTTCCACCAAAGGACCCGAGCTGTTCTAGCTCGGCGCGCAGCTCGGCGAGTTGTTC
>JBIKPA010000247.1:0-3839 GCA_044357715.1 Microthrixaceae bacterium | reverse complement strand
GCGGCAATGATGCTTGAATCACCGGATTTGGCCGAGATTGAAGTGATCAAAGATTCATTTGGTCGACCCTCGCTGCGGCTGGGGGGAGAGGTGGCCCGCGTGGCTCAGGTCTGCATCGGAAGCAATTGGATTGCGCACGTTTCTATGACACATGAGGGTAATCATGCAGCTGCAGTAGTTGTCATTGAGAAGAGCTCGTGAGACCGTTGGGTGTTATTGGCTAGGGAGAACAGCGAGAGCAAGGTGATGAGCCGTGCCGGGTCGGCGCTACGGCGGGTAGCCTGAGGTTGTTACACGGACTCGCTCTGCGAACACCTCTTTGTATGAGCACCGTCTTTGAAGGAGTGTCATGGCTACCTATGAGTTTCGATGTGTGACCTGCGAAACCGTTTTTGAGGAGCGCCGGAGTATGGCTGCAGCGGATGATCCTGCGGTCTGTCCTGATGGTCATGTTGGAGCCAAACGGTTGTTGTCAGTTTTTGCTGCAACATCTGGCGGTGGCGACTTCCTGCGAGCGGCACCGAGTAGCTCAGCGCCATCTCATTCGGGGGGTTGTTGCGGCGGTAGTTGCCGCTAGCCCAATCGGTTCTGGCTGGGTTATTCTGGGGGAGTACTTCGGACGGATAAACCTGCCGAATCGCCCGGAAGGTTTTCCATCGCTACCGAACGCTTGCCCCATGGTCGCATCAACCCGACATCTTCGATCCCGTTTTTCGCAATCCACTTGTTGCCTCTGCTCGCCATTTTTACAGGTGTGAGTCGAACGGCGTGGATTCTGTTTGCAGTCACTTTCTGGACGCGAATGTTTTTCATTACCGGTGGGTATCACCGGTATTTTTCACATAAGGCATACAAGACCTCTCGAGTGTTTCAGTTCATCTTGGGCTACGGCGGCTGCACTGCCGCGCAAAAAGGCCCGCTCTGGTGGGCGGGCCATCACCGAATCCATCATCGCTTTGCCGACACCATCAATGATCCGCACACCCCACGCAAGGGGTTTTGGTGGAGCCACGCTGGATGGATTCTCTCTGATGACACCACGAGCGCACCGCTGCGATCGGTGAAGGATTTTGAGAAGTTCCCCGAGCTTCGCTTTATCTCCAAGCATGACTGGATTGCACCCTGGTCGCTTGCAGTTGTGTGCACGCTGATCGGCGGATGGTCTGGTCTGCTGATCGGATTTGTGTTGTCCACGGTGTTGCTCTGGCACTCCACGTTCTTGATCAACTCGCTAGCTCATGTGTTTGGTTCGCGACGGTTTGACACCGATGACACCAGCCGAAATAACCCCCTGCT
This sequence comes from Microthrixaceae bacterium, assembly GCA_044357715.1. Lineage (GTDB taxonomy): Bacteria > Actinomycetota > Acidimicrobiia > Acidimicrobiales > Microtrichaceae > IMCC26207. Next base: position 2,543 of record JBIKPA010000247.1, on the reverse strand, counting down.
CGCGATTCTGACCATGGGTGAGGGCTGGCATAACAACCATCACAAGGTTGCCTACTTGGCGCGGCAGGGAACAAAGTGGTGGGAGATTGACATCACTTGGTATGTGTTGTTTTTGCTCGAGAAACTTCACATCATTTGGGGTGTGAAACGGCCGCGTCAGAGCGGGCGAGTCAAAGCCGGTTCTGAGGTTGAGATGGTCGGCGACTCAGTGGAGTTGGTGGATGAGGCCTTGGCTCAAGCAGTTCTAGAAGCTCACCAACCCGAGTTAGTTCATGCCGGTCAGGCAGAAACCCCACTAGAGGACAAAAACCCCTAAAACTGAGGGCTATTCAGAAGTAAATACTTGCAACTCCAAGGGGTTTCGGTAATCCTGAGGCTCTGTTGCTCTGGGCGAGGGCTGAACCGAGGGAGTCGATCTTGAAGTCATTTCGGCGTGTTTCGCTATGTTCAATTGCACTTTTGGCCTTGCTCGCCGCAGGCTGCTCTCCGATGGTCGCGCCCGGCCCTTCGAACCTGGCGCCGGTCCCGGTGGTTTCGGCCACGCCCACATCGGGGGATTATCCGCTTGTGGTCGCTTTCTCCTCTGATGGGTCTACTGACCCGGATGGCAGTATTGCAACCTACTCCTGGAACTTCGGCGACGGCTCACCGTTGGTGAGCACTCCTGATGCCACTCATACCTACACCACCGCTGGCAGTTTCAGTGCCAAGCTCACCGTGTACGACAACGGCAATAAGAGCGCCTTTGTTACGACGGTCATTACCGTAACAACCCCGCCTGCCAATCTGGCCCCCACTGCGATGGCCTCGGCAAACCCTTCGGTTGGCAAGAGTCCGCTGCTCGTGACCTTTTCCTCAGCCGGGTCAGCTGACAGCGATGGAACAATTTCTAGCTATAGCTGGGACTTTGGCGACGGCACCCCAGTTTCTGCCGAGGCCAATCCTGATCACACCTTCGAGACGGCAGGGTCATTTAACGCAACCCTGACTATTACTGATGACGACGGTGGAACTGATACTGCCGATGTTGCGGTTCAGGTCAATGCAAATGTTGGCCCGACTGCAGTGGCGAACGCCAACATCACCGGTGGGCAAGTGCCGCTTACCATCCTCTTTAGCTCTGCAGGCTCTGCCGACACCGATGGCGGGATCACAAGCTATGCCTGGGATTTTGGTGATGGAAACAGCTCAAGTAGCCCCAATCCCACCTATAGCTACAGCATCCCGGGGTCCTATACCGCAACACTCACTGTTGCAGATTCTGAAGGAGAAACTGACTCCTCAGCGCTGAGCGTTACAGCTGATGCCATTCCAAACGTTGCGCCAACTGCAGTTGTAGCTGCTGTTCCTTTGAGTGTTCGCCAAGGCCTTCCGGTGAGTTTCTCTTCGCTGGGATCAGGCGATAGTGACGGGACGATTACCTCTTATGACTGGGACTTCGGCGATGGCGACACCTCGGCTATTGCAAACCCAACCCATACGTATGCACTTGCTGGATCGTTCGTAGCCACGCTGACGCTGACTGATAACGCTGGCGGAGTCGCTACTGCCACCACCACTGTTACCGTGACGCCCAACCTTGCGCCGACTGCTAGTGCGGTGGCAACACCGACCAGCGGCAAAGAACCAGTCTTGGTGAGTTTCTCTTCAAGCGGATCAACAGACTCAGACGGAACGATTGCGAGCTACAACTGGGACTTTGGTGACGGCAGCGCAAATAAGACCACCGCATCAGCTACGCACACCTATGGCTCTGCCGGTTCGTTTACTGCCACCCTGACTGTGACCGATGACTTTGGTGCAACTGATACCAGCACCGTGGTCACCGTAGTTACAGCAAATGTTGCGCCCACTGCAGTTGCATCGGCTACGCCTGTGTCCGGGGCGCGACCACTTGTTGTGAACTTCACCGGTTCAAGCTCATCAGACTCCGATGGCAATATTGCAAGCTACGCCTGGGACTTCGGCGATGGTGGAACGAGCAGTGTTGCGAACCCTAGCCATACCTATGCAGCCGGCAGTTACTCAGCCACGTTGGTAGTCACCGATGACAACGGTGTTGCATCAGTGCCAGTTTCGTTGACTATCTCGGCTGTCATCGACGATGACGCCGACGGTTTTCAGCCGCCCGCGGATTGTAATGACTTAAACCCGTCGATCTTCCCTGCTGCGGCTGACCCACTTGATGTAGCTGGCATAGATTCCAACTGCGATGGTGCCGATGGGCAGATCGCAAACACCATCTTTGTTGCAGCCACAGGTGGAGCGGACTCTGGATCTTGTGGAGCCATTGGGGTGCCCTGCGCTTCAATCTCTCAGGCAATGCTCAATGCGGTTGCAGGCTCAAAGTCAGTAGTGCAGGCAAGCAGCGGGACGTATAGCGCTGGGTTTACCTTGACCAATAACCTGACCTTGCGCGGTGGTTATGCGCCTGGGTTTGCATCGCGATCAGGAACCTCGACTGTGAACGGGTCAGTCATCGCAAGCTCAACAACCTCTGGTGCGACACTTTCGGACCTAACAATCAATGGTTCGGGTGGAAC
>JBIKPA010000246.1:0-3861 GCA_044357715.1 Microthrixaceae bacterium | reverse complement strand
CACTTTCCATCCGCAGCAGAGTCTTGTATCGAAACGGGTTGAGAGCGTTTTCATGAAGAAACAGCGCAGCCACTTCGTGCTGCACGCGTTCGAGTTCTGGGTCGTCGCTGTTGTAGACCAGGCTGAAGGCCTTACCACCACGCCAATCCAAATCTCCGGTGCGCTCAATTCGCAGCGCAGCGAGCAGCTCATCCCCCTGAACGCCCTGAGCGGGGATCCCCTGTATTGCAGCACTGACAGCTAAATTACCCTCTGTTGTAGACACCTTCGAAGTGTAGACGCGCTCAAAAGAAAGCCGAAGCAGAGGCGGCTAGTTTTTCAGAACTTCTTTAGAAAAGGTTCTCTGGCAGGCTGGGATCACACTGATACAAAAAGTGGCGGCAACGTTCCTCTTCGTCTACTTCGCCGATGGCTGCAGCCATCTCACGGAGCCCTTCAAGAGCCCGCAAGAATCCGCGATTGGTCTCATGTTCCCAACGCACGTAGCCGCTGCCCCTCCACCCTGATGCCCGCAACCGATCAAGCCCACGGTGGTATCCAACCCGGTAGCACGCATAGCTCTCAATCTCGTCTCTACCAAGTCGACCAAGCTGTGCCCATCCATCAAGGAACCGGGGGTTACTCGCAACAATTTCGGCTACGGCCGCTCGGCGGTCCTGAACGGGTAGCGAAAGCGCCGCTTGTAGCGCTGCGAGCAGTTCCGGGGACTCTGCAGATAACACGGTCTGCGGTGGGCCGGAAGGTGTGAGTTGAACGGGTGCGTCTGACATGCCGCCATCGTACTCAGTGTCTGAGACTTGAATTGCGCTGCTCAGAACTGCGCCTGGCTCGTTCGGTGAGTACCCGCGGCTAGTTGTTCACTGTTGAGTTGCGAATTCAACACATGACTGCACATAACGAGCAAATTCATCTGCGTGAGAAAGGTGTGCGCCGTGACCTGCCCCCTTGATCTCGAACAGCTCGCAACGGGGCAGGGCTAGCTGAAGCAGGTTTGAGCTTTTCGCCATGCTGCTGCGAGTTTCGGATCCCACCCCCAGCATCACGCGAAGCGAGATGTTGCGTGGGTCGTCAGTGGAGCCGGGCGTGCGCAGCGAACGCAGTTCTGCGAGCAGGGCGGGTCCCTCCGAGCGACGTGCTGCGCGGTCACGCTCCCGTAGACGGCTCCATGTGGCTTCTCCTACCATCAAACGGTAGAAGAACTCTGCAGCGGCCTCGGGCCCATCTTGTTCGCCGCGTTCGATCGCCCCTCCTCCTACGAGTGCATACGAGTTATCTAGAGATGGCATCGGGGCCTCAAACACACCTATCCCCTTCACTCGAGGATCCGCACGACCAGCTAGACCAAGTGCCAGAGTCCCTCCCAAGCTGTGCCCAATCACCACAACCGAGCTAGCACCGCTGTAGTCAATAACTCCGACAAGGTCATCCACATGATTCTCTAGCGAGGCGCAGATGCCAGCGGGCAAGGAACCCGCATATCCCCGCCGATCTAGCGCAAGCAGATTGAATCCCGGCAACCTGCGCATGACACGACTAAAACTTGCCCCGCGGTCCATTGCCCCGTGAACAAACAACACGGTGGGTAGCGCTGGGTCAACCTCGGGCCGCCGACGAACGCTCACAGCGAGGCCACCTGGTGTACTGGTATCTCCTGCGGGGAGCAGAGTCACGTCACCTTCATGACGCGCAACACGTCTGCTGCTTGAGGACCGTCTCCGCCGCTTCCGCCAGCAAGCACCGCAACTGTGTCGCCTGTTCGCACGTAGCCTGAGTCTCGGGCCAGGTTCACAAGTTCATCCATCATTGCCAGACTTTCAACTCTGTGTGGAGCGAGCAATGGTGTCGCGCCCCAACTGAGTGTGAGTTGCCGCAAGGTCTGTTCAAGTGGACTGAAAGCAATCAAAGGCATACTTGGTCTGAACCGGGCAATAGAACGAACCGTAAATCCAGACTCCGAGATACAAACGATTGCGTCCACATTCATTTCGGTTGCCGCTCGCCAAGTGGCCCCCGTCATTGCATCAGTGATCCGTGCAGCCCCATCGCCTAGGGCCTCGCTTCGTAGCAGGCGAATCCGCCGAGCCCACGCCTCGTAGTCAAAGTCCTGATCGGCCCGATCTGCGATGCGTGCCATGGTCGCCACTGCGTTCACCGGGTCGTGCCCAACTGCGCTTTCGGCTGACAGCATGACAGCGGAAGTCCCATCGAACACGGCGTTGGCAACGTCGCTTACTTCTGCGCGTGTTGGCGACGGTGCAGTAACCATCGACTCAAGCATCTGCGTTGCGGTGATGACTGGCTTGCCGAGAGCAATGCACTCCCGAATGATCTGCTTTTGGACATGCGGCAGTTCCTCAATACCTAGCTCAGAGCCAAGATCACCGCGAGCAACCATGAGAGCCCCAGATGCCTCGATGATTCCCTGGATGTTCTCTACTGCTGCTCGCGTCTCTATCTTTGCGACAAGTAGTGGTCCGATCGGGTGCGGTTCAGTGCCGGCTTTACGCATATCGGAACCAGAGCGAACAAAAGAGAATGCGACCATGTCCACGCCCACTTCCAAGAAAGCGTCGAGCTTGATGAGGTCATCGGGCGTTGGTGAAGAAATTCCGAGTCGTTCCGAAGGAACATGTAAACCGGGTCGACCTTGCACTGGTCCACCGTGGGTGATTCGCGCCGTTGCCGAGTCTGCATCTACTGATTCGACAACAAGGGTCACGCTGCCATCTCCAACTGCTAACTGGTCTCCAACATGGACGTCGGACAGCAGATTGTCGTAGTCGACGCCAAGAGCGGAGGAATCTGACGTATCGCGTCCCGGATACAGCAACACGGTGCTATTCGTGGCCAGATTCACCGCTGAATCGCCAAAACTCCCCAAGCGCACCTTCGGCCCGGGAAGGTCGACCATAATCCCAACCTGACGGCCAATCTGAGTTGCGACAGAGCGAATACGTCTGAATCTCTCTAGAGAATCATCGATGCTTCCATGAGCAAGACCAAGCCGGGCAACATCCATTCCGGCCTCCATCATCTGACGAAGCACAACCTCCGAATCCGAGGCTGGACCGATAGTTGCAACAATCTTTGTTCGACGTGCCATGGCTTCAGGCTAGGCGGGTTCATGAAGCATCTGCGTTGGTCGCAGGTTCGTCCGCTCAACGAGGTCACCACGAAAGGGATTCGTTAGTTCCTCGGAACGTCTTTCCATGCGGCCACTTTGTCTACGCGAACGTCTCCAGCAAGGCCTAACACTCGTTCCCCGATAATGTTTTTGAGCACCTCCGAGGTTCCCCCCTCTATTGAGTTTGCTCGTGCGCGAAGGAAATTCTTGTACATGTCATCTGAGAACAGAGCGTGTCGTGGGCGACCAAACTCATAGGACTCGTACAGCATTCCCGCAGCACCCATGATGTCGAGGGCCAAGCTATAGATCGCCTTGTTGTTCTCTGCCATTGCCAACTTTGCAACTGACCCTTCGGGCCCAGGGGTTCCAGCCTTGCGGAGCTGTGAGGCACGAATGTTGGTCAATCGGTTCACTTCTGCATCGATCCAAAGTTTGGTCACAAGATCACGCTGAATTGGGTCGCCTTCTCCGTGGTTCTTCCAAGTTTGAAGCAACTGAGCAATTGGGCCAGACCCACGCGGTGGCGTGCCGCCTCCTATCGAAACCCGCTCGTTCATCAGCGTGGTAATCGACACAGCCCAGCCTCGGCCGACATCGTCAAGGCGCATCGAATCGGGAATGCGCACATCGGTGAGATAGACCTCGTTGAACTCCGCCTCACCAGTCATCTGTCGCAGAGGTCTTACCTCGACCCCAGGTGCATGCATATCGACGATGAATGCAGTAATCCCTCG
>JBIKPA010000245.1:0-3864 GCA_044357715.1 Microthrixaceae bacterium | reverse complement strand
TGCTCTGCGCTCTGTGGAGGACGCAATCACGGGGCTAGGAATCCGGCTCGGCTCAGAACGCTCTGCCCTGGTGCTGACAGTACGTAGTCCACGAACGCAGCAGCAAGCAGTCTCTGCGAACTCGACTTGGTCACGGCGATTGGGTACTCATTGTTGAGGTTGTAGCGCTGCTCAATAGCCACAGAAGCGTTGGGGCTGGCATCGGTTGCATAGACGATGCCTGCTTCGGCATCGCCCTCTGTCACAGCGCGCATGGTGGCTTGCGCATCAGCCCCGCGGGTTACGTTCGTTTCCGCAATGCTCACCCCAGCAGCGTTCAGGGATTGCTCGGCGAACTTGCCGCAGGGCGCAGTCTGAACGCACAGCGAGATTGTCCCAACGTTGGTTAAGTCCGCAAGCGACCTGATGTTCTGGGGATTGTTCGCTTTGGTCAGGATTGCCAGAGAATTCCTCGCAAAGATCTTCGATGGTGCAAGAACGAGCTTTGCTTCTTCTAGGGCATTCATCGGCGCAGTATCTGCGAATGCTGCGACATCAGCAGGAGCTCCCTGTTGGATCTGGGTTGCGATCTGGCCGGAGGAGCCGAAGTTGAGCGTGACCTTGGCTTTGGGGTGCTGTTGCATAAACGCCTTGCTGATCTGAGTAAACGAAGAATTCAGGCTCGCTGCTGCAGAGACCAAGATGCTGCCCGAGAACTCCTGCGAGGCCTTGGTGGATTGAGTGTTCGCTGATTGCGTGGTTGCTGCTTGACTGTCAGCCGAGGTCGAACTGCATCCGGAGCCGAGTAGCGCAGCGCTGAGCAGCGCAGCGCTGAGCGTGACGTTTCTGAGCAGTGCAGCGCTGAGCGTGAGTTTGCTGAGCCGCGCTGTGGCGATCCTGACTGCGTGCCGAGTGGAGCGCTGCGAGCGACGCGGTCGGTGAATCACCTGTGCAGCCTGCTGTGAGTAGCTCGTAGAAGGTGGAGTTCGCATAGTCAACGGTTCTGTCTAGTTCTGTCTGGTTCTGCAGCCTGAGTCGGATCTGCGCCCTACGCCTGTGGCAACTCAACGACCACGTTGGTTGACTTGACTGCCGCAGTTGCTAGGTCGCCGGGTTGCAGATTGAGCTCATCCGCGGCCTCGCGGGTCATCATCGACACCAGGCGATGCGGCGGGGAATGGATCTCTACGATGGCTACCAACTTGTCTCGTTCGACGCGTGTGATGATGCCCGTGAAGCGGTTTCGGGCCGATTGGTGCAGAACGGATTCTGGTTCGTACGCGGCGCCCTGCGTGCTCAGATACGCCGCTAGGTCGAGGCCATCAATAATTCGACCTCGGCCGCTGCTCTCAGAGCTTTGCAATTTGCCCTCCTCACACCATCTGCGAACAGTGTCGGGGCTCACTCCCAAAATCTCGGCGACTTGGCTGGGCTTATAGGTTGGCACCGGGCTAATGATATGGCACCTGTTGCATCTGCGTCAGTAAATGCGAATATTCACCGATTTAACCCAGCTATTTTGGATATTTGGAGGTATCTGCATATCCGAGAGATCTTGCTGAGCGGGAACTCCTCCTCGCTCTCCGCAGGGATGATGAGCAGTAACTGCCAACCTAGGGCCAGGGCGTGTCGGGCGCTGTCAACAGCGGAGCAGTGGGTAACGAGTGGGCGGCAGTACCATCGATACATGAACACAAGCGGGCAGCAGGAAGTCCACCCCGCTCAGAGGGATGCTGATGCAGATGCAGACGCAAGCGGCCACGGCCACTCTCACGGCCATAGCCACGGCCATGATGTTCGTGGGGCGCAGAAGAATGCGCTGCTGTTTGCCATTGGTGCAAACACGCTGCTGCTAGGCGCTCAGGTTGCCGTTGGGTTAATCCTCGGTTCGCTGGCGCTGCTTGCTGACTCCCTACACAACGCCAGCGATGTGGTGGCTCTGATCGTGGCACTCATCGGCCAGAGCCTTGCTGTTCGTCCGGCCACTCCTCGCCAGAGCTACGGGTTGGCTCGGGCCGAGATTCTGGGCGCCTTGCTGAACGGGGCAGTCCTGCTCGCTCTGACCGGCTGGGTGGTGGTCACTGCAATCGGAAGATTCTCGAATCCGAACACGCTGGACCCGTTGCCGCTCGCCGCGATTGGGTTTCTCGGTCTTGTGGTTAATAGTGGCAGCGCTTGGTACCTGAGTCGCAGTGGTGGCAGCAACCTAAATATTCGTGCGGCTTTCTGGCATCTCGTGGCCGATGCTCTCGGTTCGCTTGGCGTCATCTTGGCTGCTGCGGGGATCTACTTCTTCAATGCCGAATGGGCGGATCCTGCTGCCTCCATCTTGATTTCCGGGCTCATTCTGGTGGGTGTCTGGCGACTCATGAAAGACACGGTGATGGTGCTGCTCGAGGTCACACCGAAGGGGATCGATCCTGCCGAGGTAACTGCTGCGATTGAGTCGATGACAGGCATCCGTTCCGTTCATCACCTTCATATCTGGGCAATCGACTCCGAGGCCACTGCGCTGACTGCACACCTAGAGCTCGAAGATGGAACCGATCTCCATCAGGCACAGGAACTGGCTGACGCAGCGAGAGTCATGTTGCATGAACGTTTCAACATTGCGCACGCCACTTTTGAGCCTGAATGTCACGATTGCGGTGCTCCTGAGCATGACCACGGGAGCATAAGTGCAGCGCAATCTGCAGATCTGCACCTAAACGCGCTCAGCGACCTGCCCACAGAAGCTCTGCCTCGAACCGTAGAGTGATGATGGTGAAAGACTTCATGCCTAGGCAAGCGCTCAAAGCGGTAAGGCTGGTGGTTCTGAACGTCACCCTTGGCCTGACCCTGATGCTGTTCATTGGTGGCTGCTCGAATGCGCAGGATTCCCAAGAAACCTCGACATCAACCGCAAACTCTCCTGCTGGGAGCAAATCTGCAACGGTGCATAATGCGGCCGACGTTGCCTTTGTAACCGGGATGATCCCGCATCATCAAGAAGCCGTCGAGATGTCGGACCTGGTCCTCGCTCAGCCCGATCCGAGCCCTGGGTCAGACGAAGCTGTCCGGGCGATTGCCCGGCAAGTGCGTGATGCTCAGGCCCCAGAGATTGAACAGATGAAAACTTGGCTCAAGGATTGGGGTATGGGCGGTGACACCGTTACAGATGACGGCGGCGGGGAGATGGACGGCCACGATATGGACGGCGGTGATATGGACGGTGCCGATATGGGCGGTGCTGCCATGAACGGCATGTTGACAGAGTCACAGATGAACGAGCTTTCACAGGCGACTGGGGCTGAACTCGATCAGCTCTACCTCGAACTAATGATTATTCATCACGAAGGAGCAATTGGGATGGCCCAGACTGAGCTCAAGGAGGGCAAAAATCCCGCTGCGCTCAAGTTGGCTCAAGGGGTTATCGACACTCAGCAAGCAGAGATCAAACAGATGCAAGCCCTGCTCACCGCAGAGCGTTAAGGAATACTCGGCTCAATAGGTGGCCGGAGCGTGAACAGGGAATAGTCTCGTGCGAGCCTTAGGGATCGCAGCGGCCGAGAGTCTTGGGAACTTCAATTCGTTGCTTCACTGTCACAGGGTGTTCGCAATATAGAACACATGTTCGATCCGAGAGATCCAAACAAATCAGACACAGATAACTGTTCCGCTGGTGTCGCCGGGTCTGCTGGTGCTGCGGGTGCCGGTGGAGTGTCTGCTGGTGCCGCCGGATCTGGCGCTACCGGTGCTGGTGCTGCGGGTGCGGGTGCGGGTGCTGCGGGGGCTGGTGCTGGTGTGTCTAATACTGGTGCAGGTATTGGGTCTGGTTTTGGGTTGGGTGTGGAGTTGGGTGTTGTTGCGGATCAGGGTGCGGGTGGTTTGGTTGCGTTAGCGAAT
>JBIKPA010000059.1:0-13437 GCA_044357715.1 Microthrixaceae bacterium | reverse complement strand
CATGTAAGTGTCGATCAGGCTGGTGAGGCTGATGAGGCTGATGAGGTCGATGAGCTCGGTGAGGACAGCTAACGTAAAGAGGATGTCTATTCACGTTCTGGCCCTTCGAGGAGCAATCACCCTTGACTTTGATGAGCGTGACCATCTTCTTGAGCGGGTTGAGCGTCTTTTGGGCGAGATGATTGAGCGCAACTCGCTTTCGCATGACGACCTCATCTCGATTCTCTTTACAGCAACCCCAGATATTCACTCGGTCTTTCCAGCTGTTGCAGCTCGGCAGATGGGTCTCGGTGATGTGCCACTTATCTGTGCACAAGAACTCAGCATCGACGGTTCGATGCCGCTTTGCATTCGGGTGCTTATTCACACAAATACTGAGCTGACCCGAGACGAGCTACGCCATGTCTACTTAGAAGAGGCTCGCACCCTTCGAGATGATCTCGCGGAATGACGCCATCGGGTGAACAGCGTCGCGCTGCAGTAGTTGGAACCGGATTAATCGGCGGTTCAGTCGCTCTAGCTCTTCAGGATGCTGGCTGGTTCGTGACGGGATCAGATATTGACCCTGCTCGTGCAGCGCGAGCATTAGAACTCGGAGTGATTAACTCTGTCGGCAGCGATCCCGCCGCTGAGATCACCTTTCTGGCGGTTCCCGTAGGTAGCGTGGCAAGTGCAGCACAAGAAGCGCTTCGGTCTGGAGGCGTGGTAACTGATGTGGGTAGCGTAAAGGCTCCACTCGTTGCCGCAGTTCAAGATGCAAACTTTGTTGGCGGTCACCCCATGGCAGGTTCTGAAGCAATTGGAGTTGAGGGTGCCCGATCAGATCTCTTTCAGGCAACCACTTGGGTTCTGACCCCCACTGCAGTCACAAACCCTGAGGCCCAAGCGCTTGTTCACTCTGTGGTCCGTTCATTTGGTGCCGAGGTGTTAACCCTTGATCCTGCACAACATGATCATCTTGTGGCTGCCGTTTCGCATGTACCACACCTAACGGCGGCGAGTCTGATGGATCTTGCAGCGACAAGAGCCGAGCAGCATTCGGCAGTTCTTCGTCTTGCTGCTGGCGGGTTTAGAGACATGACTCGAATTGCTGCTGGCGATCCGGGAATGTGGCTAGATATTTGTCACGATAACCGCGATGCCATTTTGGGGGTGCTTGATGACCTTTTGGCCTCGCTGAAATCTATGCGGGAGATCGTGGCTGAGGGAGACTCAGAGGCTCTTGAGCAGCGGCTCCGTTTTGCGCAAGAGGCTCGTCGCTCGCTACCTACTGGTGCGCCAGCGGCCGAGCAGTTGGCAGAGATTCGAGTATCGGTCATTGACCAACCGGGAGAGCTAGCAGCGGTTACAGCCCTAGCTACTGAATTGTCAGTCAACGTCTATGACGTAGAGGTTGCACATTCGGCTGGTGACCAGCGCGGACGCCTCATATTGGTAGTTGACGCCGATCGGGCTGCCTCACTTGCTGATGCACTTCGTTCGCAGTCCAGAGTGGTGTCTGTGCATGAACTCGGTTGAGGTGCAGCCGCTTACGCAACCATTCGAGGTTGAATTCAGGCCGCCTGGTTCGAAGAGCATCACCAACCGTGCGCTGATTTGTGCTGCGCTGGCGAGGGGAACCTCGAAGCTAACCGGAGCGTTATTTGCCGAAGACACAGAGGCAATGGTCCGTTGCCTCACAGCACTCGGAGTGCGCATACAAACAGAGCCGTCAGCTCAGCGCATCACCATTGACGGTATGCGAGGAGCGCCAGAGGTGCAGGGTGCGGTTCTAGACGCAGGCCTCTCGGGAACAACCTCTCGCTTTGTGGCACCAGTAGCAGCGCTTGGTCGGTCGACAGTTGTGCTCGATGGAGCTGCAGCGCTCCGCCTTCGTCCCATGGGCGAGATGTTTGACGCACTGACTGCTCTGGGGTGTGTTCTGTTGCCCTTGGGGGAGCCAGACCATTTGCCGGTGCAGATTGAGGCTGCGGGTTTAGTAGGCGGTTCGCTTCAGTTGCGCGGGGACGTCAGTAGTCAGTTCTTGTCGGGGCTTTTACTTGCGGCCCCAGAGATGAACGAGGGTCTGCAAGTAGAGATGCTCGGTGACCTTGTCTCGCAGCCCTATGTAGAGATGACTCTAAAAGTCATGGAAGCCTTCGGCGCACAAACCGCTCATGAGCAGTACCAGCGCATGTCTGTGCAACCCACAGGTTATCGGGCGGTGAGCGAATTTTCTGTTGAGCCAGATGCATCGGCAGCCTCGTATTTCTTTGCGGCTGCGGCACTCCTTGGCGGAAGCGTAAAGATCCAAGGACTTGGTACCGGATCCATGCAGGGGGACTTGGGATTTGTTGATCTGCTTGAGCGAATGGGAGCGCAAGTAACAAGAACCGCTACATCAACACAAGTAGTTGGAACCGGAACCCTTCATGGAATCGAAGTAGATATGGCCGAAATGTCAGATACTGCTCAAACCTTGGCAGCGATTGCACCGTTTGCAGATTCACCCACAAGAGTCACCGGTATTGGTTTCATCCGAGCCAAGGAGACTGATCGCATTTCCGCTGTGGTAACAGAACTGCAACGACTCGGCGTTGATGCCGCTGAAGAAGCCGATGGCTTTCTGATTCGGCCCGGTGTGCCTCAGCCTGGAGTGGTGCAGACCTATCAAGACCACCGAATGGCGATGAGTTTTGCTCTGATTGGGCTGCGGGTTCCAGGAATACGCATCGCCGACCCGGGCTGTGTGGCAAAGACCTATCCCTCTTTTTGGAATGAACTCGAACGCCTTCGAGGTTTGAGTGGCGAATGATGCCGATAGAGTCACTAAAAATCGGAGGATGAATCCAGTGCGAGTAATTGCAATTGATGGCCCAGCAGGATCAGGAAAATCAACAGTAGGACGACGCCTAGCCGAGAGACTCGGCCTGACGTACCTAGACACGGGTGCCATGTATCGCTGCATAGCGTTTGCCGCTATACGCCGGCAGATCGACCCCGCCGACCCAGAGCCAGTCGGCCGCTTAGCTGCAGCAGTTGAGATGTCGGTTGATGGCGATGTTGTCATTGTCGATGGAGTTGATGCGACGCTAGAGATCCGAGGCCCCGAGGTTTCACGAGCAGTCAGTATGGTGGCCTCAAACCCAGTGGTTCGTGAGCACCTGCGTGCGCGTCAGCGGAGTTGGGCAACTGAACATGGTGGCGGCGTCATTGAAGGAAGAGACATCGGCTCGGTGGTGTTTCCCGATGCTGTGCTCAAGGTGTTCCTAACCGCATCCCCAGAGGTCCGTGCACAGCGAAGAGCTAAAGAGATGACGGACTTGGAGTATGACCAAGTTGCTGCAGACATTGCACGCCGTGATGCCGCCGATCGGGGCCGGGTAGACAGTCCACTCGTAGAGGCTGATGGGGCCATCAGCGTTGACACATCTTCAATAGAGATTGATGAGGTCGTCGAAATGCTCGCGGCGCTCGTGGAGAGCCAATCGTGAGCAACCCGCTCAGATCTTGTAGCGCCGAGATGCAACAGGATTTGAGCGGGAGTGACCTCGCAGAGTCGCCTCGAACGGAGCGACATGAGGTTGCTCCCATGAGTCACTCTGGGCGTCTGATTCACGCAGGTATTCGCGTTCTGGTCAGGGTGCTAGCTCGGAGTTACTTTCGACTGAGTGTTCATGGCCGGGAGCGAATTCCACTTGATGGTCCCTTTCTTGTTGTTGGGGTGCATCGCTCCAACCTTGACGCGTTCCTGATAGGAGCAGCTCTTCCATCTAGAAGGATTCTTCGCTGCATGGCTAAAGAGAGTCTTTGGGAACATCGCTCCCTGGGGAGATTTCTGGAGATGATGGGGTCATTCCCGGTAAGTCGTGAGCATGCTGATCGCGCTTCGCTACGATGCTGCGAGCAGGTACTCGCTCATGGCGACTTGCTGTTGATGTTCCCCGAAGGCAAGCGCATGTCGGGTCCGATGATTCAAAGTGTTCACAATGGCCCCGCTTGGGTGGCTTGTCGCTATCGGGTCCCTGTGCTGCCGGTTGCAGTTGCAGGGACTGAACAAGCTCTTCGGCCTGGAGCCAAGTTCCCCCGACCATTTCGCGTTGCTGTAGTAATCGGAGAACCGATTTACCCCGATGTGCCGTTGACGGGTCGAGTCCCACGGCACAGCGTCACTGACTTAACCGGGCAGATCAAAAAAGAACTGCAAGACTCGTTCAATGCGGCCACGAGTCCGAACGCAGGCTCAGGCCAAGCTGCTGAGGACTGAACTTGCAGAAAGGTCTCGGTCTCTTGAGTTGACGGTGCTGCTTGCATCGCCACCCAAGCCAAAGGTTCCGATCTGATCGAGTGCGCTCAGAAGTTCGCGCAGGTTGCGAGGCGGGGGAAAATACTCTTCCTCTTCGGTAATGCGAATCTCTTCGACACCGTTGATCGGGTCGAGACGCTCAAGAACTGCTTCGACAAGTTCCTCGGGCGCTGACGCTCCAGCAGTCACGCCAACAACTCCGGTCAACCCCTCGGGTAACTCCTCGGGGTCGTTGATCCTGTACACCAAGTCGCATCCCGCTGATCGCGCCAACTTTTCAAGTGCCACCGTATTGGATGAGTTCGCTGATCCAATCACGATGATTGCATCACAGGCATCTGTAATGCGCATTAATGCCGACTGCCGATTGGTTGTGGCAAAACACAAGTCGGAGTGGCCGGGCATCCACATGTCAGGGAAGCGGTCACGGGTGGCATCTGCAACGGCTTCCCAATCACGATGCGAAAGCGTGGTTTGAGCTAGGAGGGCTACGGGGGTTTCAAATTCGGGTAGAGCGGCTACCTCTTCAAGGGACTCAACGCGGTGAACCGACTCGGGCGCCACGGCCATGGTTCCCACAGCCTCCTCATGGCCATCGTGGCCGATATAGACAATGGAGTAGCCCTTCCCTGCGCGCACCTTGACCTCGTGATGCACTTTGGTTACAAGTGGGCACACGGCATCAACTACGAAACCTCCGCGCTCTCTAGCAGCGACGACTACCTCTGGGGCCGAACCATGTGCAGACAACATGATCGGCCGGCCTTCGGGCACATCTGAGATGCTGTCTACAAACACCACGCCTAGGTCTTGAAACTGACGAACTACCCGCTGGTTATGAACAATCTCGTGGTAGCAGTAGACCGGCCCTTCGAATGAAGTCACCATCCAAGCCAAGGCTTTGATGGCCATCTCTACCCCTGCGCAAAATCCGCGGGGTGCAGCGAGTAACACTTTGTCTACGCGACTTGTCACGGAATGCTTCTCATCTCGAACAGGACCCTTGATAGGCCAGACTCATGGATTGTGACGGTAGCGCGCAATATCGTCGAAGCTTGTCAGTACTTGGTCGCCAAGGCCGACTGGTTGTGCATCAAGCCCAGACCGGTATCGGAGTTCCGCGGTTAAGAAGTGACGAACCTCGGGCCATACATCGGGGGAATCCCGAAACGGAGGCACCTTGCAACCGTTGTCTCCAAGTGCCAAGAGCGAGCTTGGGATTGGAATTCCTGTACTGAGCGCAAGAGCGGCAACGCCGCCCTCTCCAATCTCGCAGATATCGGTGAACGCATTGTTGTGCCCTGCTCCCGAAATCTCGATCAGCTTGCGCTCACCCGGGGTGTAATCAAAACCCCGACGGATATCTGCAATTGCGGCGATTCCATCTTTCACTCCACCGATCCAAGCAATGGACTTGCCTTCGGGCAGGGTAAGGCTGCCATTTAGTTGCGACAACAAGTTGTATCCGGCTGCCATGGGAATGACGGAATGCACGTCTGCTCGTTCAAGCAGGCGAAGCGAGGTGCCACCGCCAGCAGAATGCCCCGTGGGGTACACAGAACTTGAGTCCACGCGTCCCTCTAGTGGGCCACCAGCTGCAAGGTTCTGCGAACGCAGCAACGTAATTGCCTCGTCTGCAACACCAGTATCGGAGCGTGGCGAAGCAGGAGGCTCTCCGAGGACACTGCGCAGTCCGCGTTCTAAGTAGTCCGGCGAGATGACCATGAACCCCCAGCTAGCAAGGTGCGTGGTGAGAGCGGTTGACTGTGTCCGGTAGCTCGCAAACCCGTGTGAGAACAGCACAAGCGGAAACGGGCCAGCCCCGCTTGCAGGAACATCACGGGTTGCATCGGTAACAAACGGTGGGTTGACCTCTGCGGGGAGAAGTTGATCGAATGCAGTGCTGACATAGTCCCGAATGAAATACGCATCACGTGGCGCATTGCCAATGTCTTCAGGGTCCACTGGATACCAGACCTCGACCTTGCGGTCAGACATTTGCAGCGTGGTTACGCCAACTTCAAAAGGCCCATGCTCTGCGTAGGCTGCTTCGCCTGCACGAGGAGCCGAGTTTGGACTCTGTCCCGAAGCGGGAGTTGGCGGCATGGGCACGCATGCAGCAGCAGTCATCATCACTGCTGCAAGAAGTGAATATGCGGTCTTGGTAGTGGTTTTCATCCCAACTCTCCCCGTCGCCATTGAAGCAATGAGTTTTGCATGGAAAAGCCTCCGAGGTCCATCGGGTTGGCGTCTAGTAGCATTGCGAGGTCATGCAATCCCCCTCAGCCCTCGAATCGAGTACCAAAGCGCCTGACTCTGTGGTGTCCGCTTCATCGTCGTTGGCCGCTTCATCCTCGGTAGCCGTAGTTGTTGCGGTGACTCCAGGATCTCCGGCTGATTTGCTTGGGATTCTTCCCGGAGATCAGGTACTTGCGGTTGATGGCCGAGCAGTGCGGGACATTATTGAGTATCGGGTGCTTACTGATGAGACCGAGGTCTCGCTTGACTTGTTGCGCGACGGCTTTGAACTGACGTTTGACGTCATCAAGGATCCCGGAACTCCGCTCGGAATAGAGATTGACTCTCCCGTATTCGATGAGGTCCGCACCTGCGATAACCATTGCGAGTTCTGCTTCATTTACCAACTGCCCCCTGGTATGCGGCGTAGCTTGTACCTGAAAGACGACGACTATCGGCTGTCGTTTCTCTACGGAAACTTCACCACGCTCACCCGGTTTACTGAGGCCGACTTGGAGCGTGTGGTGACTGAAGGGCTTTCTCCGCTCTACGTCAGCATCCATGCCACGAACCCAGAGTTACGAACAGAGATGCTTCGTAACCGGCGCGGAGCTATGAGTCTTCGATGGTTGCGCGCTTTGTTGGATCATCGGATTCAGGTTCATGGTCAAGTAGTTGTCTGCCCCGGACTCAACGATGGGGCTGCACTTGTTGACACCCTCTGTGGGGTCCTTGATGAATACCCAGAGCTTCTTGATGTGGCTGTAGTTCCGCTTGGGGTCAGTGCCTACAGCTCTGAAGCGCGAATGCGAGCACATACACAAGAAGAAGCACGTTTCGTTGTTGAGACCGTGAATGATTGGCAAGAAGTCTTTCTTGCTGCTCTGGGTCGGCGCATGGTTTTTGCTGCCGATGAGTACTACTTGCTAGCCGGTGTTCCATTCCCCGGCGCTGAGACCTACGGTGATTTTTCCATGCACGAGGATGGCATCGGCATGGCTCGGGCATTCGAGATGGAGTTCAAGGGGCAGTCCGAGGAGGGAATCGGTGTGCAGCCTGGCTTTTTCGCCTCAGTCGATGGGGCGCCGGCGGTTGGGTATCGAGCTCCTCGTACTTCAGCAAGCTCGGGCGGAACCGATCAGTTCTTACAGTTGCTGCCTCGGCGAACTGCACCAGTGGGAATTCTTACCGGCGAGTATGGGGCTCAAGTTCTGGCCCCGCTCGTGAGCGAGTTAGAGCGGTCCGATGTTCGTATCATTGCGGTCGAGAATCAGTTCTTTGGCGGCAATATTTCGGTAACTGGCCTACTAGTCGGGCAGGACTTGCAACGAGTACTTGCCCAAGAACCAGTTGGGCATCGTTATTTGTTGCCAGATGTTTGTCTCTCTCAGGGGCGATTCCTAGATGGTCTCACCCCTGCAGACTTGCCACGCCCCGTTGAAATTATCCCTACCGACGGCCTAGCGCTTCGGGAAGCTCTTGAACCCTTCGCCACATCTCGACCTATTAGCTCAGAAACGGATGCCCGATGACGAGCACTGACCGTCTACCCCTTGTTGCAATTGTTGGTCGGCCGAACGTTGGTAAGTCCACGTTGATGAATCGAATTCTCGGTCGACGAATCGCAATCGTCGAGGAGAAGTCTGGGGTAACCCGCGACCGCAAAGAGGTTGACGCTGAATGGTTGGGCTACGAGTTTCGCCTTGTTGACACTGGCGGCTGGATGGCAGGCGGCAACTCGCTCGACAAGAAGGTCAGCCTGCAGTCTGAGCAGGCAATCAAGGAAGCTGATGTGATTCTCTTTGTGGTCGATGCCGCAATTGGGGTGACGGATGAGGATGCAAATGTGGGGGAGTTGTTGCGTCAAGTAACTACCCCTGTTCTGCTGATCGCAAACAAGGTAGATGATCAACGCCACGAGGCTCAGGTGTGGGAACTCATGTCGCTTGGTCTGGGCGACCCGATAGCGATCTCTGCGCTTCACGGTCGCGGCACTGGCGACATGTTGGATCAAATCATCTCGTACCTTCCTGAACCGGCGCCGACTGAAGAAGAGATTGCAGCCGAGAATGACGACGGCATCACCTCGATAGCGCTGGTCGGCCGACCGAACGTGGGTAAGTCCACGTTGTTTAACCGACTCATCGGTGAGGACCGTGCAGTGGTGCACGATATGCCTGGCACTACCCGAGACAGTGTCGATACCGTGGTGGAAACCGAGGTTGGGCCGCTGCGGTTTATTGACACCGCAGGTATGCGCCGAAAGTCTCGTATCGACGATGGGACTGAGTACTTCTCAATGGTTCGGGCTCTCAAATCGGTCGATAAGGCCAATGTGGCCCTATTGGTGATTGATGCAACAGAGGGCATCACGCACCAAGACCAGCGTTTGGCCGAGCGAGTTGACGGTGCGGGCTGCCCAATCATTGTGGTGCTCAATAAGTGGGAGCTTCTTGATGAAGCGGCTCGCCAAGACGTGCTGTACCAAATGGGTCAAAAGATGCACTTTCTTGGCGATGCGGCAGTGCTACGAGTCTCGGCGTTGAACGGCAGGGGAGTACATCGGCTGCTACCAGCCCTCGGAGAGGCGATCTCGCAATACGAGACTCGTATTCCGACTCGTAAGGTCAATGACCTCATTCGTCGGGCGCAACAGGCGCAACCTGCACCCCATGGCGGACGGATTCTCTATGCCACACAAGGCGCAACTGATCCACCAACGTTTACGCTCTTTACCAATAAGACCGTTCCGGCTAGCTACTTGCGCTACATCGAGCGGCAGATCCGGGACGAATTCCACCTGCCAGCCACACCCATCAAGCTGCGGGTTCGCCGCCGAGGCGACTGAGGGTTCTAGCATGGGAAGCCGTTGGAAGTCTTCAGCTGGAGTTCGCAGCACTAAGGGCGATAGTTCGCCAAGGAGTATCACGTGAGTCAAGTACAAGAACAGATCGAAGCACGCGGCAAGCCGCAGTTGTCGGCAACAGGTGCAGTCACCGAACTTGTCATTACCGACGAGGTTGTTGGCGAGGGTGACGAAGTCACTGCCGGCGCAACTGTGACGGCGCACTATGTAGGTGTTTCGGCATCCTCGGGGAGTCAGTTTGATGCCTCCTGGGACCGCGGTGCCCCCATTAGCTTTCCGCTCAACGGCGTCATCCAAGGTTGGAGTGAGGGTTTGCTCGGCATGAAGGTAGGCGGCCGTCGCACGCTCGTGATTCCGGGGGCTATGGCATATGGGCCGAACCCTCCTCCCGGTGCAGGAATCGCACCAAACGAAACCCTAGTTTTTACTGTTGATCTCGTTGATGTTTCCTGGCGCTAAGCGCCGCAACTGCGTAGGAGTGTGTGATGAATAAGTCAGTACGTTCAGGGTTTGGAGCAGTCTCACTGTGTTGTGTGGTTGCGCTCTTTGGAGCATGTTCTAGCGATTCCGATACTGCGGAGTCTTCAACCTCGGCAGCCGAAACGACCGAGACGACTGCAGGGGAACTCAACGAGTTCCTCGTAGCGGCAGAAGAGCGCGGCGAGCCAACGCTCAAGGCCACTGAGCCAGTTACGGAACTCGTCATTGTCGATGATGTGGTCGGTACAGGAGAAGCGGTGAAGCCAGGTGACACCGTCACGGTTCACTACGTTGGCGCTGCAGCTACGACCGGCGAGGTTTTTGACTCCTCTTGGGCTCGAGGCGAGCCAATCAGCTTTGGCCTTGATCAGGTGATTGCTGGTTGGGGAACCGGACTAGTTGGTATGAAAGAGGGTGGCCGGCGAACCTTGGTTATTCCTGCTGATTTGGCGTACGGAGATAGCGGACCCGCTCCCGGCGATTCGCTGGTGTTCACGGTTGATCTCATCTCGATCGATTCCTAGTTGGTCAGGTCCCTCCTGAACAGAGAGACAAGCAGTTTGGCAATCTCGATCGGATGGCAATGACGGAAAATCAGGTAGATCGCGTTGAGCGGGCTACGGCTCGGGCCTTGCAAGGCAATCTTGAGGCGGGTGGCGAGAAGCTAGCGAAGCAGAACAAGCTTTTTGTGCGCGATCGCATTGCGCTGCTGTGCGATGAGGGCAGCTTTGTCGAGGACCAGCTGCTAGCGAATAGTGCCTATGCGCCTGGCATGGACCCGAACCTTCCTGCCGATGGCGTGGTCACAGGAGTTGGTCTTGTTGATGGCCGTCCGGTGTGCATCATGGCGAATGACCCAACGGTTAAGGCCGGCTCTTGGGGTGCGCGCACGGTTGAGAAGATTGTGCGCCTGACCGAGACGGCGCTGCGCGATGAGCTTCCGGTGGTGTGGCTCGTTGATTCTGCTGGGGCGCGCATTACTGATCAGGTCGAGTTGTTTCCCGGCAGGCGCGGAGCAGGGAGGATTTTTTATAACCAAGTCAGACTCTCTGGAAAGGTTCCCCAAGTCTGTTGCCTGTTTGGCCCGTCAGCTGCAGGGGGCGCTTACATTCCGGCGTTTACCGACATCGTGATCATGGTCGAAGGAAATGCCTCGATGTATCTGGGGTCACCCCGAATGGCAGAGATGGTGATCGGTGAGATAGCCACATTGGAAGAAACGGGCGGCGCTCGCATGCATGCCACCATTTCTGGCTGCGGAGACAACCTTGCTGAAGATGACGAGGATGCCATCGAGCAAGCTCGGGCGTATCTGACGTATCTGCCGACTCGATGGACCGAAGACCCTCCCGTTTATGAGGCAACCGAACCAACGCGTGAACTGAACCCTCAGATTGTTCCAGCCGAAGAGTCCATGGGCTACGACATGCACGATGTGCTCGATGGGCTCCTCGACGCCGAATCCTTCTTTGAGGTCAAGGCACTGTTCGCCCCAGAGATGCTTATTGGGTTTGGGCTTCTTGTTGGTCGACCAGTGGGAATCGTGGCAAATAACCCCATGCACAAAGGCGGGGTCATTTTCACTGATTCCGCCGATAAAGCTGCCAGGTTTATCTGGCTATGTGACGCGTTCAACGTCCCGTTAATTTTCTTGGCCGACGTGCCGGGGTTCATGATTGGTACTCAGGTGGAGCGAGAAGGAATCATCCGCCATGGCGCAAAGATGATCACCGCTGTGTCAGAGGCAACTGTGCCAAAGATTTCGGTGGTCGTACGCAAGGCCTACGGTGCGGGGTTGTACGCCATGAGCGGTCCGGCCTTCGAGCCTGAAGCAACTCTTGCCCTTCCCACAGCAAAAATTGCAGTGATGGGCCCAGAAGCCGCTGTGAACGCAGTCTTTGCAAACAAGATTGCTGCAATAGAGAACCCCGAAGAGCGTGAGGCCTTCGTGTTGGAACAGCGCCGGCTCTACGAAGAAGATGTTGATCTGCTGCGCTTAGCCTCGGAGTTAGTCATCGACGGAATCGTGAACTGGGAGGACTTGCGCTCTGAGGTCCATCACCGGTTGTTGCGCGCCGCAGGTAAGAACCGACACTTCTCATCACGCCGCCACGGTGTTCCACCAGTCTGAGGTTTGCTGCAGCTATGCCATTTTGTGAACCTTGCGAACGTTTCTATACCCCCTCCACGCTGAGCCCTAGCGGCGACTGCCCACAGGGTCATCATGTGGCAAACCCAGAGGATGCTCCAACGCTGATTCAGTCAGATGCGCCACCTAGGGAAGAAGAGAAGGATCCAAAGGTTCCTTGGCATTTCTGGCTGCTACTTATTGCTGTCGTGATCTACTTGGGGTACCGGGCGTTTCAAGGACTGGAGTGGTTGCTGACTCGGTGATGTCGGCAACAGTTTCTTGCTGGCGAAGGTCAATCGCTCCTACGTCTGCCGGACTAGGTTTGGCAGCCACAAGCAAGGTGTCTCCCCGGTGAACATGTGGGCCTAAGAATGCGAGCGGTGCAAAGGCTGCAGCGTACGCAAGGCGACGAGGGTCGCTCAGCATCTTCCTTGCTGACCCAAAGCTATAGCTCAGGGGAATGCACTGATGCTTCACTACTACCTGATCAAACCCAGACCGCTGCAGTGCATCGGTGATTGTCTGTGCCGAGAACTGCGTGAGGTGATACGGGGGCTCTGGGTGCGGCCACTTGCCGACAGTATTTGCAACGCGGAGCGAGGTTTGCGGAAAGAGTCCGTCGATGTTTGGAGTGGTCAGCCAGAGCCATCCCTCATCAGAGAGCAGTTCACGTGCTCTTGAGAGAACATCTATCGGGTCTGGCACATGTTCGATGATGTCCCACATGGTGATTGCATCAAATGGGTGCTGTTCTGCCTGCACATCGGCCAATGTGCCCGTTGTTACGTTGAGGCCGCTACCTCTTGCAATCTCAGCAGTATCAGGGTTCAGTTCCACTCCTTGCGCTTCAAACCCCGCTTGCTTCGCAGCCGCAACAAATCTGCCGGTGGAACATCCAACGTCGAGTAGCGAACCACCCGTCACTATCTTCGAAAGTTCGGCTAAGTGTTGCTGCGCTGTTCTGTCGGCATCCTCAATAGCCGCTGACTGATCAAGGAGTTCAGTGTGAAATCCCGACTCGAATGAATACAGTGCCGCAAGCTCTTCTTCATTGGGAGGATTCGCAAGGTAGACCACTGAGCAGTCTGCGCAGCGAACAAGTTGCCAGACGTCATCTTGCCAGACGTCCTCGGCCGCGTGAGCGCCACAAATTGGGCAAGAGAGAAATGTCGACCCCTGTGACATGTTCGGATTGTAGGTAATCCTCACTCAGCCTGCATGGATTATTTCGGATTCCAGAGGGCTCGCCTGCCTCGGCTAGAGTGGCGAACTCCACGGGCTGTGGCGCAGCTTGGTTAGCGCGCCTGACTGGGGGTCAGGAGGTCGGGAGTTCGAATCTCCCCAGCCCGACGGAACGGAACCCCTGCAATTGCAGGGGTTCCGGCAGTTTTCCGGCCATATCGAGGAGGTTCCGAGAGGCTCTAGGTGACCTATTAG
>JBIKPA010000058.1:0-13489 GCA_044357715.1 Microthrixaceae bacterium | reverse complement strand
CTCCTCATTGGCTACGGCGCAGCGGCAATCAACCCATACCTTGCCTTCGACACCATTGAGCAACTTGTGCTGAAGGGTCACACAACAATCACCGATTTCGAGGTTGCACAGAACAACTACATCAAGGCCGTTGGCAAAGGTGTACTCAAGGTGATGTCCAAGATGGGCATCTCGACTGTGGCCTCATACACCGGCGCTCAAATCTTTGAAGCCATCGGACTCAGCGCCGAACTCGTAGACGAGTACTTCACCGGAACAGTGAGCAGGCTTGGCGGAATCGGACTTGATCAAGTTGCAGAAGAGACACGAATTCGTCACGCACGGGCTTACCCCCTCAGGCCAGAGGAGCAAGCGCATCGCGATTTGGAGTACGGCGGTGAGTACCAGTGGCGGCGTGAGGGTGAGTACCACCTGTTCAACCCCAAGACAGTGTTCAAGCTGCAGCACTCCACTCGCACTGGCCAGTACAGCGTGTTTAAGGAATACACCCAGCTTGTAGATGACCAGTCTCGTAATTTGGCAACTTTGCGGGGCTTGTTCCGGCTGAACTCCGACCGCCCGCCGGTTCCTCTTGATGAGGTAGAGCCAGTAACCGAGATTGTGAAGCGGTTCTCTACGGGCGCAATGAGCTACGGCTCAATTTCGGCGGAGTCGCACGAGAATCTTGCAATCGCTATGAACCGCTTAGGCGCTAAGTCAAATACCGGAGAGGGCGGCGAAGACCCAGCCCGCTACCTGCCAATGCCGAACGGTGACTCAAAGCGATCCTCTATCAAGCAGGTTGCCTCGGGTCGCTTTGGGGTGACATCGCAATACCTCACCAACGCAGACGATATTCAGATCAAGATGGCTCAGGGCGCCAAGCCCGGCGAGGGCGGTCAGCTTCCAGGTCACAAGGTGTACCCCTGGATTGCTAGCACTAGGTACTCAACTCCCGGCGTAGGACTGATCTCTCCGCCCCCGCATCACGACATCTACTCGATTGAAGATTTGGCTCAGCTGATTCATGACCTGAAGAACGCGAACCCAGCGGCTCGTGTCCATGTGAAGCTGGTCTCTGAAGTCGGAGTTGGAACCGTGGCTGCTGGCGTTGCAAAGGCGAAGGCCGATGTGGTGCTGATCTCTGGTCACGACGGGGGAACGGGTGCAAGTCCGCTGACCTCGCTCAAACACGCTGGTGCACCATGGGAGCTTGGACTAGCCGAGACCCAGCAGACGTTGGTCCTGAACGGCCTACGTGATCGCATCGTTGTGCAGGCCGATGGTCAGATGAAGACCGGCAGAGACGTCATGATCGCCGCGCTGCTAGGGGCAGAAGAGTTTGGCTTTGCCACAGCGCCACTGGTGGTTTCGGGTTGCATCATGATGCGCGTGTGTCACCTTGATACCTGCCCGGTGGGAATAGCCACACAGAACCCAGTCCTGCGGGAGCGCTTCTCTGGCAAGCCTGAGTTTGTAGAAAACTTCATGCTCTTTATTGCTGAAGAGGTGCGCGAGTTGCTAGCCGAGCTTGGCTTCCGCACCCTAGAAGAGGCCGTTGGCCATGCAGAGGTGATTGACGCTGCAGAGGCCGTTGGTCATTGGAAGGCAGAAGGACTTGACCTCAGCCCAATTCTGCAAGTTGTGGAGCCTCGCGAGGGCGATCATTTGTTCTGGCATCGCGAGCAAGACCATGGGCTTGCAGCCGCACTCGACGTGACACTGATCTCGGAGTGCGCTCAGGCAATTGAGCAGTCTCAGCCCGTGCACCTGCGTGTCGGTATTCGCAACGTCAATCGCACGGTGGGAACCCTTTTGGGCCATGAAGTAACCAAGAAGCATGGCGGAGCAGGCCTACCTGAGGACACCATCGTGATTGATTTTGATGGTTCCGCAGGCAACAGCTTTGGGGCGTTCGTACCGCATGGAATCACACTGCGTTTACATGGCGATGCGAATGATTATGTTGGCAAGGGTTTGTCTGGCGGAAGGATTGTGGTGCGGCCACCCGAGGGTAGCCATGCTGACCTAGTTGCTGCCGACAACATCATTGCCGGCAACGTCATTCTTTATGGTGCAACACGCGGAGAGCTTTTCCTGAACGGCAAGGTCGGCGAGCGTTTCTGCGTGCGCAACTCTGGCGCCACTGCTGTAGTCGAAGGTGTCGGCGACCACGCATGCGAATACATGACTGGTGGTCGTGTGGTGGTGCTTGGCTCCACTGGACGAAACTTTGGTGCCGGGATGTCTGGCGGTATTGCCTATGTCTATGACCTAGATGGCGAGTTTGGAACCAGGGTCAACTACGAGATGGTTTCGTTTGATGAGATGGATTACAGCGACATTGAGTTCCTCAAGCAGGTCATCGGACGCCATCAGGCAGAGACTGGCTCGCTTCGAGCAGCGCAGATTCTTGGCGACTGGGATAATTCACTGAAGGCATTTAAGAAAGTGATGCCCAAGGATTACAAGCGAGTTCTGCTGGCCATCAAGAAAGCCGAAGCAGAGGGAAGAAACGTTGATGAAGCAGTCATGGAGGCGAGTCTGTAATGGGTGACGTGAAGGGCTTTTTAAAACACGACCGCCAACTGCCAACACGGCGTCCTGTCCCAGTTCGAATCTTGGATTGGAAGGAGGTCTACGAGGAGTTTCCCGAAGGGCACCTTCAAGATCAGGCCAGTCGTTGTATGGACTGCGGAATCCCGTTTTGTAATAACGGTTGTCCTTTAGGAAACATCATCCCCGACTGGAATGATCTGGTCTACAAAGACCGCTGGCATGAGGCGATTGAGCGACTTCACGCAACAAATAATTTCCCGGAGTTCACGGGCAGGCTCTGCCCCGCACCTTGTGAGTCGGCCTGCGTTTTGGGTATCAACTCCGACCCAGTCACCATCAAGCAGGTTGAAGTTTCGATCATCGATCATGCATGGGAACAAGGCTGGGTCCAGGCAGTGCGGCCTAGCCGTTTGACTGACAAGAAAGTGGCTGTCATCGGCTCTGGGCCAGCAGGGCTTGCAGTTGCGCAACAGCTCACTCGGGCAGGGCACTCGGTGATTGTGTTTGAGCGTGCAGACCGAATCGGCGGCTTGCTGCGTTACGGCATCCCAGAGTTCAAGATGGAAAAGCGTGTGCTTGACCGTCGCCTGGCTCAGATGCGCGCAGAAGGAACCGAGTTCCGTGTGAACATCAATGTTGGTGTCGACGTCACCGTTGCTGAACTTCAAGAAGACTTCGATGCAGTAGTTGTTGCCACTGGCGCAACGCTGGCTCGCGATCTTCCAATTCCCGGTCGTGAGCTGCAAGGCATCCACCAGGCTATGGAAATCCTGCCGATGGCCAACAAGGCACAAGAGGGTGACTGGGCAGTAGATGAGGTCGAGATTTCGGCTGCTGGAAGGCATGTGGTCATTATTGGCGGGGGAGACACGGGCGCTGATTGCTTGGGAACTTCGCATCGTCAAGGTGCCGAAGCGGTCTATCAGTTCGAGATCATGCCGCAACCACCCGAGGCCCGCCCCGGCGCAAACCCTTGGCCAACTTGGCCATTTATCTACCGCACGTCTTCGGCTCACGAAGAAGGCGGGGATCGCGTGTTTGCAGTGAACACCATTGAGTTCTTAGGTGATGACAATGGCCGTGTGCGTGCGTTGCGGTACGCAGAGGTCGAACAAGTGGTCACCGATGGTCGAATGAGCTTCGAGCCAGTTGAGGGTTCCGAGGTTGAACTCAAAGCAGATCTGGTGCTTTTGGCCATGGGCTTTACTGGCCCCGAGACCAACGGACTGCTTGATCAGTTTGAGCTCGACCTTGACCCTCGAGGCAATGTGCAGCGTGATGAGGCTTGGGCGAGTTCTGTTCCCGGTGTGTTTGTCTGCGGAGATGCCGGTCGGGGGCAGAGTCTGATTGTTTGGGCGATTGCAGAAGGCCGCTCCTGTGCTGCATCAGTGGACGAGTATCTGATGGGCGAGACAGCGCTACCAGCACCTGTTGCGCCCACTGACCGCCCACTCGTGTGACCCTGCAGTCTGTACCCACTCCGCTGCGAGTGGTGCTTGTTCATTGGAACCAGGTACAGGCCTGCATTGAGACCATCGACCGCTTTTTGGACCGTGAGATTGCAGTAAAAATCACGGTTGTAGATAACGGTTCGCTCCCTGCGGCCGTTGACGCGTTGCGCCATGGCGTGCAGTTGCGAAGTGATCGTGTGAGTCTTGTTGAAGTTGGTGCGAATACCGGATTCGGGCCAGGGGCGAATGTGGGTCTGCGGCAGTTCTTGGAGACTGCCGACGACGGCGAGTGGGTGGCACTTGCACCTCATGACGTCGACCCGTTCCCCGGATGTCTTTCTGCCATGCTTGCGGCGGCCGAGTCTCAACCGATGGCGGGGTTGATGTGCGCTGATGTTGGCGATGGCATGACTCCAGTGATTGACCCTTACTTCGGCGGGATGGTGGTGCCAGCATCGCTGCCGGGCATCGCAGACTCAGACTCGGTGACAGAAGCTAGATGGGAGGACTCAGCGTTCCCGCATGGCACCCTGATGATGCTGCGAAGAGAATGCTTGGCGGAGATTGGTCTGTTCGACGAACGCTATTTCTCCTACTGCGAAGAGGCCGATCTGGCACTTCGAGCCCGTGCCGCTGGGTGGAGTATCGGGCTGATTCGTGGAGCCCGAGTGCAGAACATCCACATCGGATCAGGCTTAGCAGTTGTCGATTACTTACAGACCCGCAACACCTTGCTGTTGGTGCAAGAGATGAGCGGCAACTACCACGCGTTTATTCGTGCATGGTTCACGATCGTGCAAACCGTTCGTGGAGTGCGCAAGCCCTCAACACAACCAATCATCTTCGATGCGCGTGCACGGATGATGGGCCTTCGAGATTTTGTTCTCCGAAGATTTGGGCCACCGCCCACAAATATTGCTACCCCGCCGAGCCAGTTCGACCCGAGTCTGCACGGTTCCAATGGTGCAGCCGTCGACGGCTAGGCACACTGTGCCGCAGGGCTACAGCTTCTGGTTTCTTCCTAAGCGATCAGACCCAGCATCGACTCCAGGTAGCTGATTCGCAAAGCTACCCACCTTCTTTGCTGCAAGCTCAGAAACAATCGCTTCGACTTCTGCCCATGTACTTGCTCTCAGGCCATCAAGGTTGCGGTTATAGGGCTGATCAAAAACAATCACGGTGTTACCGCGGGCGCGCAGAGCTTCAACATTGTGGGGCGCATCTTCTACATATGCGTCAGCCTCAACCTCTGGCTTACGGCCTAAGAAACAGATATCCCGATACGGGATGCTATGAGTGTCAAGCCAGTCAACAGTGTCAGAGACAATCAGCGCATGACCCCAATTGGTGACAAGGCGATGGGTGACAATTCGTATCCACACACCTGCATCAGACAAGCGCCAGAGGGCATCAGACACGCCATCAATGGCGGGCATATTTCGAAACATTCGATGGTCTTGCACCGAGGTTCGGTGCAGTTCCAAAAACGACGCCCGATCCAGACCCCACTCGGCAAAATCCCAACTCACCTCTGTAGTGAGCGATTCGAGTTGAACGTCTCTTTCCATAGCGGCAATTCGGCGAAACGCTGTGGTGTAATCAGCGCAGACGCCGTCAAGATCCACACCTAGGACAAACTCGTTCATGGTTTCCTTCTACGGTTCTTCATTCGAGCGTGAGCGTCTGCTGCAAGAACTTCAAAGTTGGCAATCGCAGCATGTTCCCAGGTGAGCTCCGCTGCCCGATCTAGGGCACCTTGCTGAAGTTTGCTACGCAATTCAGTGTTGGTCAGCACAGACGTCATGATCTGAATCAGCTCATCGTCAGTCGTTGCGAGAAGGCCGCTTCGGCCAACCTCTACTGCATCAGCGTGACCAGAAATATTGGTAGCCACTGTTGGAGTACCGCAGGCAGCAGCCTCGGTAAGAGTCATGCCCCAACCCTCTCGAATAGATGCAGAAGCTGCAACCCATGCCCGTCGGTACAGCGAGCGAAGCTCTTCGTCTGAGACACGCCCAGCTAGTTGAACCCAGTCTTGGGCGTGATGCTCAGCGATTGTAGAAAGAATCAGGTCGCGCTCGAATCCCTCTCCAACAATGACCAGCTCAAGATTGGGCACGTTCTTGCGAACACCCGCCATGATACGAATCAGCCTTGGGAAATCTTTTACCGGAGCGAGTCGGCCAACGGCCACGGCAAGGGGAGTCACAGAGCGGGTCTCGCCTGGGGTAAAAAATGGATCCACTCCGGGAGTGATAACGCTCACCCGGTCGGCATCAAAGCCAAGGTCGTCAACAAGTTCTTTCTTGGAAGAAGGAGACAGCGTGACGATTGGTTGATGTCTGTAAAAAGGTGGAGCGATCTTCTCTTCTATTGCAACGCCCACCTTTGCCACCGGCCCAGGCAACGTCATTGCCCACATGGGCCCATGCACATGGTGTAGCCAGATGGCTCGCGGTCCACGCCACCAGATGGGCGAACCAAACGGCATGCCGTTCCAGATTTCTATGAGACCATCACAGGGGCCGAGCTTGCCCGTGATCTCTGCTAGAGCAGATCTTGGAAATACCCCGTATCGGCCAGCCTTGCGAGACACCTTGTAGCCATCGCGAACAGTACTGCTGGGCTGGCCCACAGCGGCCGAGGTACGCATCGTGACCTGAACACCGCTTTGGGCCCAGATAGAGGCGATGTTGTGCGCGTGAACCTCTGATCCGCCGGCCTCATCGTCGTCAAGGTCACGCCAACCCAACATATGAACGTGTTCTAGTCCGGCTGATTCGGCCAACTCCGATATTGCCTTGATTGTTGCATCGCTTGCGACCGGAGTCTGCACGAGTTGGATCTCCAGAGGCTGACTGTGGCCAGCAGAAGTGCAGGCTCACGAGAGGAACTGATGTTGGCACCTAGACTATCTCCCGGTCACTAGTAGACATGCGGAGGACCTTTGAAGCTCACCGGAGAACGGCCTATGGAAGGCCAAACACCAGATTCGCTATTGGCGTTACACGCTGCGGGGTACCGAGAGGTTCGCGCTCGGGTGGGGTCGGGACGAATGTTGGACCTTGGCTGCGGCCTAGCTGATGGCACCGCGGGGTTTGCCGCAGAGGATCGCATGCTCATTGGTGTGGACTACGACCAAGAAACCGCGGCAAGCGCAGTGAAGCTTCATCCTGATGTTGACCTGCGAACAGTCTGTAGCGACGGCGCAAAGCTCCCCCTACGAACTGGCTCTTTCGATGATGTCTGTTCCTCGCACCTGATCGAGCACTTTGTCGAGCCCGAGTTCCACGTGGCCGAAGTTGCGAGAGTTCTCTCTGATGACGGTCGAGCATTCTTTTTGACCCCCAATGAGCCTGCCGACTTTGAGAACCCTTACCACGTGTACCTGTTCTCTCCAGAAGATCTAGAAGCCATGCTGAGTCGGCATTTCAACACCGTGACCGTCATGGGCCTTGATGCAACTCCGGAAGTCAAAGCCGACTTCGAGAAGCGCCGCGCTATGGCAAACAAACTTCTTCGACTCGATCCGTTGGGTCTGCGTCACAAATTGCCTCGCTCAGCTTTTGTTTGGCTGCATGCAACTGGCCGACGAGTGGCCTATCGCTTTACCAATACCGAGCAAGTAGGTGGGCAATCGGGCATCACCGATGCCGAGTTTTTCACCACCGAAAACATCGATGAGTCCACCTTGGTACTCATTGCTGTAGCCGAGCACCCCAAGCGCTAGAGCTCAATCCTCTTTGCTGCTCACATCCGACACAGTCTGTGGATTTTCCGCTGTAGACGCGTCTGTCGACTTCGTTTGAGTATCTGAGGTTGTTCGGAGGCCATCTACGGCTACGTCTACTGCGAGAAGCACTATTGCGAGCAGGCCCCAACTATGGGTGGTTTCGAACCACCTTGCCCAGTCAAAGTCCAAGCGGTACCCATTCAGCCCCTGCTTGAGCACGATAAAGGCGAAGGCGGCGCCGAGCACGCCGACTGTTGCTAGGCGCAAGAGCAACTGCCCCCGACCCAGCAGCGAAGCAAGCAACGTGAGAGCGGCTACAAGGAGCGCCACCCAGGGGCCGGCAACCACGAACGCCAACAGAGCGGCACAAAGCGTGGTCACAACAGCAAGTTTCAGACTGAGGGGTGGGCCGTCAGCATGAACAGCAGAGCTATAGCGAGGTGCCATCTCAGGAAGATCCTCTGCTGCGTCGCTGCTTGACTCGGGCTTCCTCCTGTGGCGACCGCCGAAGATGACCAGAACGAGGCAAGCAAGGACTCCAAGGGCTGACAACGCAAGTCCGATCCAAACCAGTCGTTGAGGAGTCCAGACGATACGCACGGTCGCGTTCTCGCCAACCTTGGCGGGGTCAACTCGCCAGCCGTTTGCGTAACCATTGATCAGAGTTGGAGTTCCGAGGTCAGTGCCATCAGTTGTCCTCGCAGACCAGCCCGGCCCGTAGCTTTGCCCAAGCACTACCCAGTAGGGCTGCTTGGCCGAGGTGGTTGCAACCTCGTACGTGTTGCGACCCGTGCGCTCCGTCGTAGACACAGGCGGTGTTGGCCCCGCATCTGGCGGACTCTGCAGGGTGTCAATACCAGCGCCGCCTCCTGGAGCGGAGGACAGCATCATCATGTCCACATCAAAGCCGGTAACAGCACCCGGCGAGGTCTGCAGCAGTGACTCGCCTGCAGGAAGCGCAAGGGCCTCTGCAGCGGAGGGGCAAGCCCGCAAGGTTAGTGACGAGCTTGAGAGTGCAGCACCGACTGTTCCTACTACTTCCAGCCCAACAGCCTGATTGCCAACCACGGCAAGGTCTGAGCGGCATGTGCTTGGCAGGTCTGTATCAAGGCGCGGGGAGCGAACTATCGGCAGGGAAATCTCTGCGAGCCCGACCGGAAGAACGGTTCGCTGGCCGCCAAACCAGTCAGTCGAGGTCGCCTCGTGAACAGCATCGATAGCGATTCGAAAGCTCGTCCCAGTGATTGGTGGCGTTGTTGCTCCAAGTCGGCGAGTTGTTCCCCTCGATGCGCCAGCGCCAAGGGAAGTGCGGGGAAGGCTGATCTTGACTGGTGCAGCACCATCTGCAGAAATCGACATCTCGCTTGGTATCGAATGTTTGCCGTCAGCAATGACTGCGAGTGACAACTCGTTGATGGTGACTGGCTGCGGGTAGGTGTATTGAACCCATTGCAGCGGTCCGTTCACCGGAGTTTGGTAGGCAGTATTCAAATCGCCATCTACTGCTGTAGATGCGCGCGAGCCAGGGTCATCAGGCAGACGGGCCGATGATGTTGCAGTCACTCCGCCTTGGGTTGCGTCGGGTAATCCAATGATCTGATCCACGCGTTCATCGGCAAGAGAAGCAGTCATGCGAACTCGCCCAAAAGGGGTAAAGAATCTAGGAACGGGACCCGTAACGATGCGACGCATAGTTACTTCCTCATCGGATGCAATGACATCACCAGGGTTCGAGGCTCGGCGAGCGAACACATAGCTGAGCTGTTGGCTGAGCGAATCTGTTCCTGCGGCTGCCAAAAGGTCAGTTGGGGGGCGAACTACTTCGGTGATCGGCCCGAGTCCGGGGATGCTGACCTCTGCAAAGCCAACTCCAGAGGTTCCGCGATACGTGACCATCTCGCCACGATCAGTTGCCTCGATCGTAAGACGCAAGCGCTTGAAGCTGCGCTTCGGGAAGTCGATTCGCTGACCGCCGGCCTGCTGCGATGATTCGTCAAGGGTTACCGGGATTGGGTCAGCACCATCAAAGCTGAGGTCGAGCTCGGTGATATAGCGATTTGCGCCACCTTGAACCTGTAACAGGGTGATGAAATCGGCAGTTGTAGGTTGGTCAAGCGAGATTTCCAGGAACTCGCCCACAGGATCGGCAAACGCTGCTACTCGCCAAGCTGTAGCTGGGTCTGCGTCGAGTGCGTTGGCTGCCCTGTCTCCGGCTGTGTAGGTCACCCCGTTTCCGTAGGTGGACGCTGCCACGGTTGCGCCACCGCGTTGCTCAACCACAGTTCGCTGCTCATCGCCCTGATCAGGGAAGACTTCAAGGCGGTTATCGGTGTTGTCTTTCACGAGTGGCACTTCGCCAGCGCGTTCGGTGTAGCCGTCGTTGTCGCGAACGGCGCCCCAACGCCGGGCCTGTTTTCGGTTGGTATCTGTGATGATGAGTTCAGCGCCCGGCTCGGCGATTTCTTGTTGGAGGGCAGCATTATCGTCCGCGTAAGAGGCTGAATACAGGATCGGCCGGTCAACCTGAAGACCCCCAGAGGCTGCAAAACTAACGAGGCCAGCAGCATTTCCGGCTAGTAGCGTCGGGCTGTCAGCCTGCACTGTTCGCAAAATGGGGCGAGAATCCTCTACTCGAAACAACGTAACGGGCGCAGGGTCGGGCAGGTTGTTCGGGGAATTGAACTCGAGTTCGTCATCTAGCGGCAGTTCGCTTGTAGGCGTGTTGGGTGCCACCTTGCCGAACTGTGCAAAGAGGTCGATACCCGAGGCATCTTTGAGTTGTTGATAGGTGACCCGGGGCCTTGGGGTGCGGAACCGCTCATGTTGTAAATCGGCCCTGAGTAAAATGTCGCCCACTCCCAAGAGCCGAGCTAACGGAGCGATAGCCGAAGGTTCGACGCGGCCCGCCTGAAAGGGCAAATCAAAATCATTTAAGAAATTTGCTGAAGCGGGGGAGCCGTAGGGAATCAACTCGCGGGCCGCATACTCTCGATCAGTGAGCCCTGGTGTAATCGGATCGACAGTGTTACCCCAACGGTACGATGCAAAATCGGTTCCGGGCACTTCGAGTACTCGGGTATCTCGATCCCCTGCATCGAGCGCATCTGCGGCCTCGTTCCAATACTCGGGCACCTGCTCGCTGCGCTTTAGGTTGCGATCAACCATCTGCCCCAAGAACAGAGGAAGCTGGTTCAGACAGATCAGCAGTATGAGGAAGCCCGCTGCAAAGCGGTGCCATTGCGGCCGCCAAGAACTCAGTGCGGCAATTCCCGCACCAAGAAACACAGACATACCTAAAGCAATGAGGGGAACTGCTCGTGGTGTCGATCGGAACGACAGCCCAAGATCTCCCTGCGTAAAGGCTTTGAAGATTCCACCATAGGGAGATGGAGAGTCCCACGGATGAGACCCAACCCCAATGACAAGACCAATGAGGACAACTGATGCAAAGAAAATTCGGTGCCGGAAGCGGGTCAGTACAGCTGAAGCGACAGCAAGAAGTGGGAGAAGAAAAGAGAGGGCTAGGAGCAGCGGTGATTCGATGTACGCCCGTGATGCCTGAGTCCAAGCGCCGAGACCATCGGTGCCGTAGAAAAACCAGTACCCCAAACCTCGGAGTAGTTCAGGTGCAAGCGCTGCGTTCGCAACGGTCTCATAGGTTTCGGTGTAGCGAAGAATCGGAATGCCATGAGCTCCCTGCGTCATGAGTCCGACCATCCACCAAACGGAGGTAATGACTGTCAGGAGGGTGATTTTGCCTGCAGTCTTCAGAGCGCGGACAAAGGTGACCTCTCGTTCGACAAACGTGGCGTATACAAACCACAACATGGGAGCAACCATGACCAACAAGAGCGAGGTTGCGTTCACTCCGCCCACGGTGAGCGTGACAAGTGCGAACAGTGCGGGTGTGCGCCAATCACTCCGGCGTAGTGACCGTGCCGCAAGCCCGATCAGCCACGGCAGCCCAGCGAACGGAAGCAGTATCACCGAGATTCTTGCCCCATAGTTGATCAGGTAGGGGCTCAGCGCATATGCGAATGATGCAACGGTCACCCCGGCGGAACGCCAGCGCAACTCCTTCAGCATGAAGCGCATTCCAAGGCCGGCAAATAAGATGATCGAACCCAACCAGATGCGCTGCGCCACCCAATCGGGCAGGCCAAGAGACTGCATCACGAAGTAGTAAGGCCCCATCGGCCACAGGTAGCCGATATTTTGATGCGTGACCGTGCCCAAGCCAATGTTGGGGTCCCACATGTATGGGGCCCTTGCCAAAAGCCGACCGGGGTCGAGATACAAGTAGGTCTTGGTATCGGCACCGACCATGCCGGGCTTGGTCAATAGCAGAGGTACGTAGCTCACCAGAGCGAGCAGGATTACCCCGGTAGGTAAACGGCAACTTGATATCCAACCACGTAAGCGGTTCGTTGAAGCATCAGTCATGGTTGGATGCAGAGGATACCTGCACTCGCTCGTTCCCCGTGCTCTGCTAGCTCAGCAACTAACTTAACGGGATGCCTTCGGCTAAAAGCGGCAGTGGTGTTTCTTACTCTGAGAGAGCCGATGAATCAGAGAATCTAGCCACCACGCCTCAAATTGGGTCGAGTGAAACAACAGCGGCGGTCTTGGTTGGGGCATTTGCGGCAGTTGTGCGCGCAATCTGGGTGCTGCTGGCCTCTCGTGTTCCGGTTGGGCTTTCTGATCCATCCATATACCTGCAGGCGGCCGCCTCGATTGCCGATGGGAACGGCTACACATCATTGTTGGGTCGACCAACTGCGTACTACCCGCCCGGCTACCCCTTCTTTGTAGCCGGCGTTCAGAGAGTTGCCGAATTTCTCGGTCAGGGATCGCACCTAGTTCTGATTCTTGGCCTGACCCAAGCTGTGCTCGGCGGCGTTGCTGCCGCAGCGCTCGTTGTTGCTGGGTGTCGAATCCGGCGCGGTGTCTGGCTGGGAGTTGTAGCGGGACTGCTTTTTGCCCTTTGGCCAAACCTGATTATTCATTCGGGATTAGTGCTTTCTGAGTCGCTCTACTTGTGCTGTTTTTGTGTTCTTCTAGCAGCGCTGTGCACTTGGACGCTCAGACTTCAATCGCCGCACATTGGCCGCTCAGGAGCAGTCGTCTTCGTTGTTATTCTGTCCACTGCTTTGTGCACGCTGGTGCGACCTCAGTCGGTTGCAATGGTCCTGCCTGCCGCTGCTTTAGCGTGGTTGATGAGTGGCTTTGGATGGCGATCAGCGCTGCGCGGCTTGGGGCTACTTCTAGTCGGGATGCTGATTGCAGTACTACCTTGGACTCTTCGGAACGCTGTTGTGTTGAAGGGGTTTGTCCCGATGTCAACCAATACCGGAGACAACCTATGTATTGGGTTCCATGATGGCGCCACTGGGGGATTCAGCATTACTCCGGAATGCGCTACCGAAGGGAATTATACCGATGGCCCTGACGTAGAACTTGCTCGTGATCGGGAACTGAGATCGCGAACGCTTCGGTGGATTGCAGCTCATCCCGGTGAGATTCCTGAGCTGAGCTACAAAAAGCTCCGCATCACCTTGAGCCATGACGCAGATGCCGTTTCCGCTTGGGAGTCCTATGGCGAAGATGCTCATCTCTCGTCCGGGCAGCGCTCTTTGCTGGTTTGGATCTCCAATGCGTACTACTGGATCGTTGCTCTACTTGGCGTAGGCGGAGCAGGGATTGTGTTGCGTCAATGGGTGATACAGCGCAAGTTGGATACGAGCAGCGCAGCTATAGGCAACGGTCT
>JBIKPA010000057.1:0-13591 GCA_044357715.1 Microthrixaceae bacterium | reverse complement strand
GAGTAGGCGAAGATGGCCCAACACATCAGCCAGTTGAGCAGATCATGTCCTTGCGGCTCATCCCTCAACTCACGCTTTTGCGGCCAGCGGATGGGAACGAAGTAGCCGCGGCTTGGAAGGTCATCATCGAAGGAGATGGACCGTATGCACTGATCCTGAGCCGCCAAAACACGCCAGTGCTGATGGGAACCAAAGAGCTTGCAACCGACGGAGTCGCTCAAGGTGGCTACATCCTTGTGGACTCGCCCGACCCCGCAGCGATTCTGCTTGCGACAGGCACCGAGGTGGCAGTGGCCGTCGAGGCTGCGCAGATTCTTTCTGCCGAGGGAATTTCTGTACGAGTGGTCTCCCTGCCAAGTTGGGAGCTCTTTGAGGCCCAAGACGAGCAGTACCGCTCATCGGTGCTGCCCTCGGGACTGCCCACGGTTTCAGTAGAAGCTGGGGTTACTCTGGGCTGGTCTAGGTATGCAACAGCGAGTGTTGGAATCGACAGATTCGGAGCCTCTGCCCCTGGCAGTCGAGTACTAGATGAATTCGGCATCAATCCAACGCATGTTGCGCAGGTTGTCCGCGAACAACTCTGAGTTCCCCGATACCGAGCAGCTAAGCAGCTGAGCAACATACTGAGCAGCGGCTGCATCGCAACTCTTGGCAATCTTCACCACAAGAGAAATCGCGCCCAAGACAGCCGCGTAGAGTGTCGGCCATGTCAAAGCTGCATGAGTTGTTCGAGCATCAAGGCCAGAGCCCATGGTTAGACAACCTCAAGCGCGAGTGGTTGCTTTCTGGAGAGATCCAGCAGTGGATCGATGCTGGTGTTCGAGGAATCACCTCAAACCCTTCAATCTTCCAGAAGGCAATTGAGACAAGTGAGGCATATACCGATCAGTTGGCACAGCTAGTCAATAGTGGAGTCACCATCGAGGATTCTTACTGGGAACTCGTGTTGGAAGACATCAACGCGGCTCTCGGTCTGCTGCGGCCACTGTTTGATGCATCGGATGGTGCAGATGGGTTTGTTTCACTCGAGGTCAGTCCACTGCTCGCACGAGACACAGCGGCCACAGAGGCACAAGCCCGTTCATTGTGGGATCGCGTCAACCAGCCCAACTTGTTGGTCAAGATTCCGGCCACCCAAGAAGGGTTACCTGCCATTACACAGATGATCGCCGAGGGCACAAGTGTCAACGTGACCCTCATTTTCAGTCTCGAACGCTATGCAGGGGTGATGGAGTCCTACCTTGCGGGCTTAGAGGCGGCTCTGTCCAATGGCATCGATGACCTAGCCCATATCAACTCTGTTGGCAGTTTCTTTATCAGTCGAGTCGATACCGAAGTTGATGCTCGTCTACGCGCAGTTGGAACCACCGAGGCCCTAGAACTACTCGGCACCGCAGCAGTCACCCAAGGCCAACTCGCATACGCAGCGTTCTTGAACACGTTCAGTGCAAGCCGATGGGATCGCTTGGTGGCACGCGGTGCACGGGTTCAGCGACCACTTTGGGCCTCAACGTCTACCAAGAATCCGGCACTCAAAGACACGCTGTACGTTGATAGCCTTATTGGCCCGAACAGCGTGAATACTCTGCCCGATGCCACTCTTCGAGCCTTCAATGATCACGGAACAGTCGAGCGCACCGTGGATGCAAACCCTGATGAAGCACAACGGACTTGGCAGCGACTCGGGAACCTTGTCGACCTTGACGATGTTGCAAGTGTTCTTGAAACTGAAGGGGTTCAAGCGTTCGAAAAGAGCTTCGTTGAGTTGCTTCAGGTACTCGAACTGCGTTGCGATGAACTTCGAAAATAGCTAGTTCAGAATCTGAACCAAGTTGGTTCGTAATCTGAACTCAGCTAGCTTTCCGAGATGAGCGCAACCCTGAGTAAATCAGATTCGGTACAACAGCAATCTCGAGAGCGGCATCAGGACCAGCTTCGGGATCAGGATCTACATCAAGAATCCGAGAAACTCGAGCAACGAGCTCCAGGGTGCTCTATCGAGGCAGCGCTAGAGATCGTTCGCGACCGTTGGACAATCCTGATCCTGAGAGATTCGTTTCGAGGTATTCGCAGGTTTGACGACCTTCGCAAGGATCTCGAGATTCCGCGAGCAATCCTCGCCGATCGACTTCGGTCACTTGTTGAACACGGGGTATTGGTAAAGCGCCAGTACCAGCAGCGCCCTGAACGATTCGAGTATCGGCTCACACCAATGGGAATGGAGCTCTCTCCGATTTTGGTCTCACTCATGCAATGGGGTGACCGGTGGCTCTCAGGAGCTGACGGCCCGCCGCGGCTTTTAGTACACGAGCCATGCGCAACCGAGATCGATATGAGTTTTTACTGCTGGACCTGCGAGGAAGCGTTCAGTCCAAGTCAGATCAGCAGTCGCCCCGGAAGTGCAGACTCATGAGCCTGCATAACGAACTTCTGATGCTTCCGCTCTCAGAGTTGATGCAACAAGCGGCAAGTCTCCGAGATAGCAGAACGGGAACCCGTGTCACGTACTCACCCAAGGTCTTCATTCCGCTCACCAAGCTCTGCCAGGACAAGTGCGGCTACTGCACATTCGCTCAGCCGCCAGCGCGAGTAGAAGCCCCATTTCTGAGTGCAGCGGAAGTGCTCGCTATTGCCAGACAAGGCGCACAAGCTGGATGCCATGAAGCGCTTTTCACTCTTGGAGAGCGGCCCGAACTGCGCTACCCCGTAGCCGCAGCATGGCTGAGTGAACACGGTTACAAAACAACTGTTGAGTACCTCGCCGCAATGTGCGCACTTGTTCTAGAGAAAACCGGATTGTTGCCACATGCAAATGCCGGTGCGCTCTCTGAGGCAGAACTCGCAACACTCCGCACGGTCTCTCCGTCGCAGGGAATGATGATTGAATCTCTCAACCCAGATCTGAGCTGTCACCTTGGGTCGCCTGATAAGACTCCTGAACGTCGCCTGCTCACCCTTGAAGCAGCCGGTCGCCTACAGATTCCGTTTACTACAGGAATTCTGGTTGGCATTGGGGAGTCAAGAAGCGACCGTGTGCGAGCACTCGTTGCAATTGCGGACTCGCATCGACGCCACGGCCATATCCAAGAAGTCATTGTGCAGAACTTTCTTCCCAAGCAGGGCACTTCGATGCATAAGTCTCCGCCCTGCCCACAAGATGAGTACCTCGAGGCTCTTGCCCTTGCGCGTCTCATCCTTCCAACCGAGGTGCACCTGCAAGCTCCGCCGAACCTGTCCGAGGACTTCGCAAAACTCCTCGATGCCGGGATTGACGACTGGGGTGGTGTCTCGCCAATCACAGCCGATCACGTCAACCCGGAGCGGCCGTGGCCTGAACTGGAGCGCTTGGAAGCAGTCTCGCTCAACGCTGGCTTTGCTTTGGCCCCACGCCTCACCATCTACCCCGAGTGGGCGCAACAACCCGAGCGTTTCTTAGATGCGAGCTTGCGGTTTGCAGTCATGGACCGATCAGATGCGGAGTCACTCGGCAGGGATGATCCGGGCGCCATTTTCCCAGAAAAGATGACGGCCAATCGAGACGCTGGAACTGGGGCCGAGGTGATCAGTATTGCCCCGCGCGAAGAGAACTCAACAGCTTGGTACTCCGGGGCTTCTGTCTCACCGCGGATTCTTGTTCCCAACACCACTAGCCATTCACTACAGCGTGGCGCCGTGCACGAAGTGCTTGAAGGTGTGTTGCTCGGCCAAGAGGTTGAACAAGCAGAGATACTGTCGCTGTTTTCTGCACGAGGCCCCGAGGTGGCTGCTGTGGCAGAGGTCGCTGACGAACTGCGTCGCCGTGCGGTGGGAGATACTGTCACCTACGTCAAGAACCGAAATATCAACTACACAAACGTCTGCACCTTTAAGTGCAAATTCTGCGGATTCTCAAAAGGTCCACTGAGCTTGAACTTGCGTGGAACCCCCTATTTGCTCACCTTGGAAGATATGCAGGGTCGGGTTCGCGAGGCCCATGAAGTAGGAGCAACTGAAGTCTGTTTGGTAGGCGGAATCCACCCCAGCTTTGACGGCGATTACTACATCGATGTGTGTCGGGCAGTAAAGGAAGCTGTGCCCGAGATGCATCTTCATGCCTTTACCGCTCTTGAGGTAACCGAAGGGGCGAAGCGGCTCGGCGAGCCTCTAGATATGTACCTGCAACGTTTGATGGATGCCGGTTTACGATCCCTTCCTGGTACCGCTGCCGAGATACTCGACGATGAGGTTCGCGCCGTTTTGTGCCCTGACAAGATAAACACCGAGGAATGGCTTGAAGCGCACCGAATTGCCCACTCGCTTGGCCTTCGTTCAAACGTGACCATCATGTTTGGGTCCATCGAACACCCAGTGAGCTGGGCGCGCCATTTGCTTGTGACTCGAGCGCTTCAAAAAGAGACCGGCGGCTTTACGGAGTTCGTCGGACTGCCATTTGTTCATATGGCCACTCCGTTGTACCTGCAGCGCAACTCAAGACGCGGCCCAACATTTCGCGAGGTCCTCCTGATGCATGCCGTAGCAAGAATCACCTACAACGGCTACATCGACAACATTCAGGGGTCATGGGTCAAGCTTGGCCTAGAAGGAATAGCTCAACTGCTGCAGGCAGGGGTGAACGACCTTGGCGGAACCCTCATGGACGAGAACATCTCTCGCGCCGCAGGCGCTAGTCACGGTACTGATATCACCCCTGAAGATTTTCGCAACCTAGTAGAACCACTGGGGCGCAAACTAGAACAGCGAACCACTTTGTACGGTCGTGTAGAAGAGGCTAGCGACTCCACGGTGCTGGTCTAGAGACAGCGGTTCTGGTCGAAAGACAGCCCGAAAACTGCTCTGGCATCAAGTTCAGGGCCTAAAAACTCAGGCGGTCTAGGTGCACGGAACTGCAAGAAGTTGCAGAACCGGCGCAGTCGATCCTGGAGGTATCGCGGCA
This sequence comes from Microthrixaceae bacterium, assembly GCA_044357715.1. Lineage (GTDB taxonomy): Bacteria > Actinomycetota > Acidimicrobiia > Acidimicrobiales > Microtrichaceae > IMCC26207. The sequence goes on along the minus strand of JBIKPA010000057.1, from coordinate 8,658 downwards.
AACGGCTGGGTCTCGGCGCATAAGGATGCATCTACAAATCTCACTCGAATACTGCCCGCTGTATCGGACGGAACTACAAATACAGAAGCAGTTCCAGAGACTGTGAACTGTTGCACCTCGGAGTTGACTCGCACAGGTAGCGGCAATGGTGCAGTGTCAGTTGGGAAGAACTCTGCTTTGGCGCTACTTAAAGCTGGGAATGGCGCAGATCCAGGAATCGAAGAGAGCGACACTGCAAAGGCCTGACCGGCGATGTCTTGAGAGTCATCGAGAGTGGGGTTTACGTAGCGAGGGGGAAGCACGGTGATGATCTGAGTTCGCTCAACTCGCTCCGCGTAGCTTCCCTGACCCCCGCAAGTATCAAGCGTCATCTTCAGCAGGTACTGCCCCGGAGTGCTGTAACTAAAGCGTGAGACTGTCTCACCTTGAGCAGGTCCGCCTGCAGAGTCGCATGGCTGATTCTGCGTTGGTGGTACTGCGACTGAAACAAGTGGGTCTCCCCAACTCTCTACCTGATGCGGAGCCGAGTAGCCGGTTGCTAAGTCGGGATCGGACCATCGCATCTTTGCCTCAATCACCGAACCAGCTGCAATCTGATTCGTAGACACAATGAGTTCTGCCGTCATTGGCTGATTCTGAACTGCAGCGACAGTGGTGGGGGGAACGATTAGGGAAGATTCACCAGCTACTGCTCGAACAGCGGGAGTGGGTGCGGCGACTGGAACGGTCAGAGGAGGCGCAGTCGGGCTTGTCGTGACCGCTACAGAAGTGGGTATTACGGAACTTGTAGTTGTGGTTGACCGCAGCGGTGATTCCTCGGACTTATCCGCTAGAACCGACTCGGGAGTTGAGTCCTTCAGGAGCAACACAGAACCAACTGCGGCTAGCAACAAAATTGCTGCAGCGCTCACTCCCAGCATTTTACGGCGCGATCTGCGCGCTCCGCGCAACTCAGAAATCCGTGTCGCCGCCGCAGTTGTATTCACTTCTGGCTCAGCAAGACTTTGCAGAAACAAGGACTGCAGTTCTTTCGAATCAGCGCCGAGGTCGGCTAGTTGAGCACCTTTGCCCGAGGCTGATGTCATGATCGGTCAGCCCCGAACTTTGGGCCAAGACCAAGAACCTGGCGATCATGCAGCCGCTGAGCGATCCGGTTCATAGAGCTCAGTGCAGTATCCAAACCAATGCCGAGCACCGAGGCTGCCTGACTCGGGGTGAGCCCCGCTGCAAGCACCACAAGGCCAACCCGTCGATCGGAACGGCGCATCTCGCACAAGGTGGCCTCCAACTCGCGTAGCGGCAACTCGCCCGAGAAACCCGTCTCGGCAGGGAGCAACTCAGGCGACACTGAAACCCAGGACTCATCCCCCAGCAATGCCTCAAGACACCCATCCGTCACAAGTCGACAAATCCGAGAAAGCGACTTCTGATCAGGTACGAGCTTTGTGGGCAGTTGAACAAAAACCTGAATAGCTAGGTCCTCTGCCAGCGGTCGCGAGTGGCTCAAGTTGAGGCCATCGCGATCAAGGATTCGCCGGCCGAGCCCGACAGCAATCGGGTAGAGCATCTCGAATGCCGCATCAGCAACGTGAACAGAAGCGTTGCCATCGCTCAGTTCGATCTTTGTCTCGGCTGGAACTACTGACGGGCTCGCCATTCCGACAAGGTAGTTCCAGATAACGTCAATGGTGGGTACTGTTGGTGCCGTGCTCACCACTGCTCATACCTCACCCGATCCCTCTCTACGAGAATGGGTGTCCTTTGAGTTTGATGGCGACACCTACCTCTTCGACGCGAGCTTCCTCAGAAGTAACTGGAGTTGCATCTTTGGAAAGGGCTGCAAAGGAATTTTAGATGAGGACGCAACAGAGCTTGGCCAAGGCTGCTGTTCTCACGGTGCGCACTTTGCCGACTCGCCGGACCGCAAGCGTGTTCGTAAGGCGGCTGCTCGTCTCACCGCCGAACAATGGCAATTGAAAGATGTCGCTGAACAGCTTGGCGGGCCGTTCCAAAAGAACAAGGCCGGAGAATCCATGACGCGAGTGCACGCCGATGCCTGCATCTTTTTGAATCGAAGCGATTTTCATACTGGCTCCGGTTGCGCGCTACACGTTGGCGCAGTCGAAGCTGGGGAGAGTTTCTTGGATTGGAAACCAGAGGTCTGCTGGCAACTGCCGCTTCGACTCTCGCATCAAATCGATGAGGTTGGCCACACAACATGGACGCTACGGGAGTGGATGCGTAGAGACTGGGGAGAGGGCGGCAACGAGTTTCACTGGTGGTGCACCGAAAGCCCAGAAGCCTTTGTAGGTGCTGATTCGGTTCTTGTCACCCTGAGTGAGGAGATCATCCGACTCATCGGAGCCGAAGTATACGAAAAGCTCTTAGAGGCTTTTAGTGAAGCCCAGCCAGCAACTTGGGTCCCTCACCCTGCAGTTCGAAGAAATACCACCCTGTAGGCCCAAAACCTCACCGAGTCGAACCCCGACCCGAAGAGATCAGATCTCAAGCACAGCGCTATCTGAGTCGATAATCGCTTCATGGCATCGTTTTCATCAGCAGACTTAACCGCAGCTGCGGTGGCTAGCGGGATGTTCTTTCCCGAGTTTGTCGTGGATCAACTAGTTGCAGCGATTGATTCAGGCAAGCACGTCATTTTGACGGGGCCTCCAGGGACTGGAAAAACGACACTTGCATACCTAGCGGCTGAGCAGGCTCGCCACGCACTGATGTGTACCGGTTACCAGCCAACAACAGCTACTTCCGAGTGGACTACTTTCGAGACAATCGGCGGCCTCCAGCCCTCAGCAGAGGGGCTGATCTTTCGACCCGGACTCTTTGTTGAAGCCATCGAGGCTGGGAAGTGGCTAGTCATTGACGAACTGAATCGCTCAAATTTTGATCGTGCATTTGGTCAGCTTTTCACGGTGCTTTCGGGCGCTCCTGTGGTTCTTCCCTTCCGCCGGTCAGGTCAGGTTAAGCCGATCTCTCTAGTGCCGCACGGGGCTGATTCGCCAGAAGGAACCGACCCGATCAGGGTTCCTGCGAGTTGGAGAATCATCGCAACGATGAATGCCATGGACAAGCACCTGCTCTTTGACATGTCGTATGCGTTGATGCGGAGATTTGCCTTTATAGAGGTCGGCACTCCAAGCGATGCCGTCTATGAGCAACTGCTTGCAGGGCCAAGAGAGGTGATACGCAAGCTACTGCCACTTCGCACTCTCAAGGAGCTTGGGCCGGCAATATACGTTGATGCTGCCAGATACGCCCAACGCCGGGCCCAAGATGACATCAGTGAGTCACGTCTTTTGTACGAAATGTTCTACGCATATTTTTTGCCCCAGTTTGAAGGGATAGATCATCGCCAAGGTGTCCGCTTGCTTGGCCTGATCTCGGAGAAACTTGACCCCCAAGAACAGGTCGAAGCGCGTCGCGTGATCTCAGAACTTCTAGGGGAAGACCTGCTTTCTTGATGCCTCAAGATGCCACTACTCGCTCAACGGAATCTGCTGCAATGACAAGCCCTACTGTTGCTTTGTGGTCACGAAGATTCCCTGCTCCAGACTCTGCACTGTTCGCAGCAGTACTACTTGACATCAACGTCTCTCAGGCTGAGGACATCATTTCGGTCACCATTGCGTCTACAGAGGAAGCGTGGGAATTCCTTTTTCACCTCGACCAGACGGTGGGTTCAATGAAGCGCTCCACCGTCCCTGTTTCGCAGCGCTGCATAAATGCTGTTCGAGGCCCGGTCCTGTGGTCAGAGACTGTTACTGCTAGAGCGAGTGCGCTTGGCAACGAAGATATCTTTGTGTGTTCGGTTCTATCTCGAAGTTTTGATTCTCCCGAAAATCGCATGCTCGCGAGCTCGGTTTTATCCCTGAGCCGGGCTGAGCTTGCACTTCGCTGCTTGGACCCTGAACTGGCTCAACGCATGAGAGTTGACCAAGCTCACATCACTCGAGTGGCAGATTTGGCCAAGAGATGGTTGTCAGATCCTCGGCTTGCCGGGATCCGCACAGATGAGCCAAGCCAGCGAGAGCGCTCGAGGGTCACAAGGTCTAGCCGGAGCAACAGACTCCAACCCCTGTTGGAGTTACGGAAACTAGCTCTTGACCCTTTTTCTAAGAACACCGAAATCCTAGATTCACTCGTCGACAAGACAAGAAGCGAACACCACGCTGAGTTACTTCAACTTGTTGAGGCCACCGAGATGCAAACCGGCCGGCGCCAAGAACTTCGATACGGCCTGAGCGGGCTCGAGATGGCTTAGTCCAACTCAGACGAAGATTCAGGGTCGGAGGAGTCCGCATCGTAGAGATCTTCTTCTTGAACCTGATCCTCACCCGCGTCAACGCCAAGATCTACCTCGATGTCATCATCGAGATCTTGCTCTACTACTGCGGATTGAACTATTGGTTCACCTTCGAGATCAGTGAAGAGTGCCTCAATATCAAGGTCTGGCCCGCGCTTCAAAGCACGTGCCTCTTCGTATCTGCGGTGCCGACCCTTCTTCACGGTGGGACTCCCCGTCATGGTTGACTGACTGCGCAAGTGTAGCGCCTAGGGTGAGATCATGCGCGCGGCTCATAGCTAGAATGCAACCTCAGAGTGCATGAATTTACTGAAAGCCAATTTCTGACGAGGAAGTCGATGCAAAATTCGCTGTCTCAGCAGGGCCATGTGCTGGTCACTCGGGGACAACGCCGTGGGGGTTTTCATGCAGCTTCCCTAACGGCAGTCTGGCTCCTCGAAGCTTTCAGAGGCGCATAGTGCCGCCCATCCTGGTTCTGGGATTACTGGGCACTGTTTGCGCGTTGGTCGGGGCTATTGGCGGAATCGGCGGAGCGACCCTATTGGTGCCAGTGCTGTTGCTCAGCAACGTGGAGCCTCGCCTTGCGGCCCCCCTCGGAATGCTCTCTGTGGCTGCCGGATCGCTAGCAGCGGCATCTCGGCAGTTAGACGACGGAGTCGTACACCACAGACTCGGGTTATCAGTAGAGCTCTTTGCGTCAATAGGTACAGTCTGCGGAGCACTTCTGTCTGCCTCAGTCTCTGAACAATGGCTCGCAAGGATTCTCGGAACTGCCGCACTGCTGGGAGCAGTTGCCGCAATTTTTCGGAAGGGAATCCGCAATCAACCTGTTGGGCTTTTTGATGATGAGCCATCTGGCGAGTGGCCGGGAACGCTCGGCGGCACCTACACACTCAACGAGGCGGTTGTTCCCTATCAGGCAAAGCACGTTGGTTACGGCTTAGGAATTTCGGTATTTACCGGAATTGTTTCTGGTCTTGCGGGAGTGGGCGGAGGCTTCTTGAAGACCCCTACGATGAGCGAAGTCATGAAAGTTCCCGTCAAGGTAGCTGCGGCAACCTCGACGTTTGTGTCTGGAATTACTGCTTCTACTGCGTTGTTGATTTATGGCATCCAAGGCCGAATCGAAGTGCGTCCTGCAGCGGCTGTGGTCGCAGGCGCGTTAATTGGTGGCTTCATCGGGGCTCGGCTGCAGTCGCTACTTCAGGCCAGTACCGTTCGCAAGGTGACTGGATCGTTGCTTGTCGTTGTAGCGGTTGTGGTGATCGGTGGTTCTTGGTGAACCATGACACGCCAACCAGCAGTGAGGAGAGATTTCCTAGGCCCGTTCACGGTCCAAATCGATTCTTTGCGCTCTCTGTTTGGCTCAAGCGAGCAGTAATTCTTGTAGGCCTGCTAGCGGTACTAACCCTCTTGCTGCCCCCCGCAGCTGCAGAAAAACTTGGCCTCGTTCTAGTTGGATTTCTGATAGCTATTCCGCTTGGGCGAGTGCTTTGGTTTGTGCAACGTTGGACTCGTCGGGGAGACCTGCGATTTGCCGCCGTGGGGGCTGCAGTCCTACTCGTCGTCGGAGTCGGCGCTCTACTAGCCTAAGGTTTTCTTGGCTCCAGTAGGAGCCCAACCTTGCGATCAAAGGCCAACGTAGCCTCGCCACTGACTAATTGCCGGATGGGCTCCCCCACTAGTTCGGCACGCCAACCGAGAGTCAAACGAGCATCAGGCACTCCTCGGAGTAAATCCTCAAGGTCTGACCGAGTTGCGAGAAGCGAGGTTTCGAGTTCTAACTCACGAGCGCGCTGGCTAACCCACGCACTCACAAGTGGCAGGGCCGGCTTCAGTTCCGAAGGCATCTCGGGGGAATGCGAAACCGGAGCTCGGCTGGGAGTATTCGCACGGGAGTCATGTACCACGACAAGCAGTTCTTCCGCCATCCCTGATCGTAGATTCCGGCCCTCGACTCCTCGGAGTGAGCGAATCTCCTCAACAGTGCTTGGAACTGCCGCTGCCACACCAACGACCCCTAGGTCAGATAACACGAACCGAGGAGTCTGATCAGTCTCGATTGCCTTCGCCTCGCGCCAAGCTGCAACTGCCTGCGCTATTGCCAATGACGCCCCGCGCAGATGGCGAACTTCTTTGATTCGACGCCAGGCATCTTCTGGGTTTCTTGGGCCGCGATCTTCAGTTCGGAGTTCCTCACATGCTGCATCCACCCAAGCGGTGCGCCCACGGGTATCGATTCGCCCCATCAACTGCGCTGACAACTCAAGGAGGTGAGCTACATCGCTAGCTGCGTAGGTCAGCTGTGCATCTCCTAATGGCCGTCGAAGCCAATCAGTGAGACGATCTGCTTTCGGCGCAATGACATCGAGTTCTCGTTCTAGCAAGGTAGAGAGCGAGGGGCTGGTGTACCCCAAGAAACCCGCAGCGATCTGTGTATCAAGTAAGCGCAGCGGAATCGTTCCACAGGACCTCTCCATGACTTCCATATCTTGGCGAGCAGCGTGCATCACTGCGAGCCCCTCCCCCTCTAGCACTGCGGCAAAGGGATGTAGGTCAACCTTGAGCGCGTCCACAAGGGCAATGCCATGACTATCGGCGATCTGCACGAGTGCGACCTGCGGAAAGTAGGTCCGTTCGCGGTGGAACTCTGTATCTATCGCGTAGCGGGGCTCAGAAGAGACCCGCCGCACAAGCTCAGCGAAAGCTGCGTCATCTTCGATTAGTTCAAAACCTGATCCCGCTGAAGCCGCCATAAAGTCAGCCGAGATCAAACCCAGAGACCGTATTTCTGCCAGATTCAATCCAAGCCTGAGTACCGCCGGCCACATTCACCATGGCATAACCCTGGGTCTCTAGAAATTCACAGGCCTTCATGCTGCGACCGCCTAGATGGCAAATCACATAACCCGTCTCTTCATCAGGGAGCTCTCCGAGCCGCTCGGGCAGTTCGGGAAGTGGGATCAAAATTGCCCCCGGAACGTGCCCCTGTTCGTACTCATCTGGCATTCGAACGTCGATGACGACGACACCTTCTTCTAGCAATGCACTCAACCTATCGACGTCAATCTCTTCGATCACTACCCACTCCATTATTTCTGTCTCAACGGTTCAAGCAGATCCGGCGCGTTCTGTCTGTAATTGCCGCAGCCGACTCAGAACAAGCTAGTTGCCAAACTCAGTTATTCGGTGACTCAAGACGATACGACTCCGCCATACATGTGCTCTTCACCGCGTGCATCGCCATGATTCGTCACGGCAAAATCTAGATCAGAGAGAAAAGTCTCGACGATCTTGTCGTGGCCGGGAGATGTCATGATGTGCAATCCGCCTTGCTGACGATCAAGGTTCCACCCGCGATCATCCATGACATCGCCGATGGCTTCGATACTCATGTCGCCGCTATCAGCAAGGGGATCTATCCCAAACTCAAACAGGGACATATCTGGGTTTGAGGTCACTTTCAGACCGTCAACTGAGTTGATTCCATCTCTCAGTCCGTTGGTAGCGTTCAGCACCCGCTGCCCCAAGCGCATGTACCCCTCTATGCCAAGGTGGTTCATCGTGGCCCAGGCACCCGCAATCGGGGAGCCCGGCCGAGTTCCGGCCGCTGTAGACGAGGCGTACAGCCCGCCTGGCCAGGAGTCATACATGAATATCTGCAGCTGATACAGGTCACGATCCCGGTACATGACCGTAGATGCACCCTTAAAGGCGTAACCATATTTATGAATGTCAGCAGACATCGAGGTTACGCCCGGCACGCGGAAGTCCCATGGCGGGACGGTTTGACCGAGTGCCTCCCAGAAGGGCAGCAAGTAGCCCCCGAGGCATGCATCAACGTGACACAACACGCCACGACTTTCAGCGAGCGCCGCAACCTCGACGATCGGGTCGATCACCCCAAACGGATAACAAGGGGCAGAAACCACTACTAGTGCAGTTCTATCGCTGATTGCATCCTGCATAGCCTCGGGGTTGGCTCGGCCATCAGCCGAGACCTTTGTGCGAATCATCTCCACACCAAGGTAATGACAAGCCTTAGCGAAAGCGGGGTGCGCAGTCTCAGCACATACAAGAGTTGGAGAACTAATGCCCTGAGCGAACGCCCTTTCACGTGCAGTCATCACAGCTAGGAAGATCGACTCAGTCCCACCCGATGTCAGCGCAGCCTGACCTGCATGGAAGAGCGCCTTCGCCATGCCGAGGATCTCACTTTCCATCCGCAGCAGAGTCTTGTATCGAAACGGGTTGAGAGCGTTTTCATGAAGAAACAGCGCAGCCACTTCGTGCTGCACGCGTTCGAGTTCTGGGTCGTCGCTGTTGTAGACCAGGCTGAA
>JBIKPA010000056.1:0-13618 GCA_044357715.1 Microthrixaceae bacterium | reverse complement strand
ACTCGGGCTAGCACGAACAAAATGAGCACAAGCAAAACCAGAACCAACGCCCCAGACCAGGCCCGCGCAATCTGCGCCGGGTTAGGTTGACGAAGCAACTGATAGATGTACAGCGGTAGGTTTGCTTGAGGGCCGTTCACGGGGCTCCAGTTGACCGAAGAACTGCCAAATGCAGTCAGGAGCACTGGTGCTGTTTCACCCACTGCTCGAGCAACTCCCAAGATAGAAGCAGTAATCAACCCTGACCGAGCCGTTGGCAGAACTACCTGCATCACACTGCGCCATTGCGGCGCGCCAAGAGCTAGGGCTGACTCACGTAAACCATCGTCAATCGTCTTGAGCATTTCTTCCGCAGTACGCGTGACCGTGGGAATCATCAAAATCGCAAGAGCAAGACCGGCTGCCAACCCAGAAGGACCCTGCCCTTGGAGCACCCAAACCGTGTAGATAAAGAGACCTGCGACAATCGAAGGTAGGCCGCTCATCGCGTCGATCACAAAGCGCACGATCCCAGACAGGCGGCCGCGAATCTCATGCAGGTACACCGCTGTCAAGATGGCAATCGGGATACTCAATACCGATGCAATCAACATCTGCTCCAGCGTCCCGACAATGGCGTGAAACACACCCCCACCATCATCGAGCGGTCCAACCTTCGATAGGTCTGAACTCAAATACTCAAAGTTCAGCCCGGCGATTCCCTTCACCACCACATAGCCGAGCATCCAGACCAAGACCGCTACGGCGATGCCACCACTCGTCCAAACCATTGTGGTGACCAAACGATCAGTTGCAACTATTGGGCTTTGGCTGTCACGAGCCAGAAGATAAATCGCGACCAAGAAAACCAGCAGCGCCCAGATTGCAAAGGTCAGCACATGTGTCCAGTCGAACAGGAGGCACATGACTCCACTGCCAGTGATACCAGCAGCTGCTGCCAACATGATCTCTACCCGCTCGCTACGAACGAGAGCACGCGGCCGAAAGGGAACCTGCTCATCGGTCTGGGGTTCGTTTTGCAGGTCTTCTACTGTTGTTTCGTCGAGCGGACGTTCTTCAAGAAGGCTCATCTGACAACTCCCTCAAGCCGCTATCTGTGTTCGGCGAACAATCGCTCGAGCACCAAGATTGACCAGAAGCGTCATACCAAAAAGGGCTAGGCCGGCTGCGATGAGCGCCGAGATCTCTAAGTCCTGGGCCTCGGGGAACTTGATTGCAATCAGCGAGGCAATGGAACCGCCGCCCTGTTCAAGCACATAGGGGTTCGCTTGAACGGTGAACGCAATGATGAGCGCCACAGCAATTGTCTCTCCGAGTGCCCGACCGAAGCCAAGCAAAATTGCACCGGTAATTCCCGCTTTGCCGAACGGGAGCAGCACTTCCTTGATCATTCCCCAACGCGAACCACCCAGAGCTAAGGCCGCTTCACATTGTGATCGTGGGCATTGCGCCATCACATCACGAGAAACCGAAGTGATGATCGGCACAATCATCAAAGCAACCACGGTGCCGACAATAAAACTCGAACGAAGCAGCGGAGCATCCGGCTCGGAGAGACGGAAGAACGGAATCGCACTGAGGTGCAGATTCAACCAAGCGGCGACTCCCACGAGTGGGGCTTGCAGAGCAAAGAACCCCCACATTCCAAAGACAATGCTCGGCATCGCTGCAAGCAGGTCCACCGAGGATGTCAGCAGCCGACGAATTCGCGCTGGTGAATACTCATTGATAAATAGGGCCAATCCGACCGCTAGTGGAACAGCAACTGCGAGCGAAACCGTTGCAATGATCACCGTGCCAACGAGTAGGCCTAAAACTCCAAAGTCTCCAACGGTTGGGTTCCAAACGCTAGTTGTAAAGAACGAGACCAACCCAGCCGTCTGCAATGCCGGAATTGCCTTAATTCCCAAGAACAGCGCTGTGCCACCGATGATGAAGAGGCTTACGGCGGCAGCACTAGCGCAGATCGCACGAAAAATGCGATCGCCACGAGTCACCGTTCGCGCAATAGCTCGAGGGACCTGCTCCTCGAGCGCTTGAGTATCGGGGGATGTCAGCGCCACGTGCTAGATGCTGGAACACGAAGGTGAAGCGTGACCCTCCAAGGAGGAAAACGTTTAGTGAACCAATCTGTACAGAAGATGAACGAGCCTGATTCTGATGTCGCTACAGCTACAACCGGACTGGACTGCCTTACGAGGAACGCTCTCGAGTGTCTCTTAACAGCACTTCTTGAGCAATCGTGGCAAGGTGAGCACCGTCGAGGGCAAAGACATGCCCGATTGCAAGCCCGCGACCGCCAACGAAGGTGTGGCAGGTGAAATCGTGTAACTGCCACTCATCGGCCCGAAAAGGCCGGTGAAACCAGATGGTGTGATCAAGTGAGGCCGTAAAGAGCACCTTATGCAGCACATCATCTGGCTCACGTCTCACGGGGTGAGCGCGAACCACAGCATCAGTGGGGAGATCATCAGAAAGATACGCGAGTCCTCCGGCGTGAAGTGGTCCTGTTTCTGGCAGTTCCTGTGAGACTTTGAGCCAGGCTGCTGCGCGACCCGAACCATCGCGGCCTCCTGCTGTTATTGCATCTGCGGGGACGAATGCTCGCTCAAACACCGGGCTCCAAGAGTCCTGATCAAGATCTGACGGAACTGGAATGTCTGGGGGTAGCGAGACAGTCTCAATATCATCAGAAACCTCGAGGCGTTGAAAGCTTGCCTCTAGGTTCAAGATGGCTCCCACTGGCTGTCGAGCAACTACTCGACGCGTCGCAAAAGACCGGCCATTGCGAATGCGATCAACCTCATAACGCACTGGCTCATTGTGATCCCCTCTACGAATGAAGTAGGCGCGCAGAGAGTGCACATGTAGATCCTCATCCTCAACTGTTCTAGTTGCAGCGCTGAGAGCTTGAGCCACAATTTGGCCTCCGTAGAGTCCTCCCCACGGGTATTGCGGCCCGATGCCAACAAAGGTATCGGGGCCGTGATCTGATAGTTCAAGGATGGTTCGTAGGTCCACAAGTTCTCCGGGGGCTAAGAAGTACCTGCGACAGCGGCACCCTGTGAACGATACGGTATGTGACTTGCTGGCCACTCCCTAACGGAGAGAACTCTGTAATGACTGATATTGATCTCGCACTACTCGAAACCGCCGTTGCATGGACTCAGCAAGCGGGTGCCCTCACCTTGGAATGGTTCAATAATCCCGACCTCGCCATTGATGCGAAGGGGGATGGAACCCCTGTGACGCAAGCAGATCGAGCGGCAGAACGGCTCCTTCGAGAACTCATCGCTGATGCCTTTCCACTCGATGGGATCCAAGGCGAAGAAGAAGCCGATCGCATTGGTAGTTCTGGCCGAGGCTGGGTCATTGACCCCATCGACGGCACCAAAGCATTCACTCATGGGGTTGGCACCTACTCGAACTTGTTGTACCTCGAGGATGAGCACGGCCCAGCAATTGGCATTATCAATCTTCCAGCCCTTGGCGAAACGATCTATGCGGGACGCGGTGTTGGGTGTTTCGTGAACGGAACACCGTGTCGTGTCTCTGATCGTGAAGAACTCGACGGAAGCTACTTATCTTGCACGGGCTTCCATATGTGGACCCCTGACATGTTTAGCAAGGTCACCCAGGCGGGGCCTCGCCTTCGTACCTGGGGTGATGCCTACGGCTACGCCCTTGTAGCCACGGGGCGCATAGAAGCAATGATGGACCCTGTTCTAGCTTGGTGGGACATTGCCCCACTCACGGTGATTATCCCCGAGGCTGGCGGTGTGCTGACCGCTCGGAACGGATCCGCTGCTCTCAATATGGACGGAACCGATAACACGAGTACCACTGCTGTGTACTCGGCGATCGCCTCTAACGGGTTACTTCACGAGCAGTTCGTAAACCTCTTGCATCCCTAACAGCGCTAGTTCTCACCAAAACTATCTAGGCAAGGATTAACTCTGCATCCTCGGCAACGCGGGCGATGCGATCACCACAGCCAGATGCAGCAGAGATTGATGATGCATATTGAGCCCGACGGCGAGCGATCAAGCCCGTTGCTTCGGTCTCATCTTCTGAGTATTGCGCCTCGATGCCATCTCTGAGCATGGCGAGTGCCTCGCTGCGCATCTGAGAGACCCGTGATTCCGTGACTCCCATGAAGGTGGCCAACTCTGTTGAGGTACGTTCCTCTATGAAGTACCCCACCACAACAATTCTGTGACGCTCAGGAAGGAGATGCACTGCATCTCGAAGGTAGGCACGGAGTTCGCGAGCCTCAAGTTCTTCCGATGGCTCAACGACTGAACTATCTGTGAGCACATCCACCAAAGTGAGTTCTTCGCCATCAGATGAGCCGAGCAAGGAATCAAACGCAAGAACAACCGACCGGAACATCCGATCACGAAGCCGGTCAAGCTCGGCACGTGAAATCCCAAGTTCGGTTGCAGTCTCTGCAACCGATGGTGCACGTCCAAGACGATTTGCAAGCTCAAGTTCCGCCTTATCCAGACTCCGAGCTAATGCCCTCACTGAGCGTGGGGCCCAATCGGCTGCCCGCACTGCATCGATAATCGCTCCACGGATTCGCTGCGCAGCAAAACGGTTGAAGGGAACTCCTCGGGACTCATCAAAGCGTTTGGCGGCTTCAACCAACCCAAGAGCCCCAGCACGTGCAAGCTCTTCGCGCTCAACATGTCGCGGAAAGTTCACCGCCACTTGGAACACCACGTGACTCACCAGTGGTAGGTGCTCCTCGATAAGTGCTGTGACTTGCTGCTGTGTCAGTGTTTCGCCCATGACTGAATCTCCTCCGTGCCGAACGTCGGCACTAGGGGTATCGGCAAGTAGGCGCGCGTAACTTGAGCGATTTTCCAAGAAATTCCCAACAAATTTCTTTCACTGCCCGAAACATACGGAAAGTGGGGTTTTTATCACTCTTGGTGAGATATATCGGCAGCTTGGGCCTCAACCTGAGCATCTTTCACTAATTTCTTTGGGTTCTTTCCACAGAAGATCCCTGCGACCCTTCAAATACCGCAGCACGCACACCACGCAGAGCTAACTCCCCCAGCAACTCGCTAGTTGCGCCTAACCCCGCCAGACCAGTTGCACCAGGCGCTGCACCACCAGAATCAACCCAGAGGGCCGTCACCGCTGCTGTTGCAGCTGCGGCGACTGCAGGACGGTCCAATGCCCCGTAGACCACCCATTCACGCTGACCAGCTCGAACGCCGCGAAGTTCTACTCGAACTGCACCTATTCCTCCCTCTGCTGGAGCAGGTAGCCAGACCGGAAAAGGGGCCAACGCTCGGTCTCTTCGAGTGGCCGCAAGCCGCGCCGTTACCCGAGTCACCTCAGAAAATGCTGGAACTAACAAAAACGGATCCGCAAGTGCCGCTCGATAACAGTCACGAGCCCCGATCGGATCGGGAAACCAGCAAAGCTCCCGGCCGGAAAACCCTGGTCTCTTGAGCCATTCCCCGTCACGCCAATCTGTAGCCGTACCGCGCAAGGCTCGCAATCGTTGCGAAGCACAACCCGGCCCCGCAGCACCCTGTCGAGCTATGTGGATCTCATCTACTCGGTCCAACAGCACAGAAGCATGACTTGCCAACAGACACGACAACCCGGGTGCAAATGCCGCACCGACAACCAAGGTACGCCCTAACGACGCCGCAAGCGGACCCATCTCAAGGAGTTGTTGAACCTCAACAGGGTCATCAGAGGTGGTGATCACATCACGACCAGCGACGAGTTGTTCACGGGCCACAGCAAACTGCTCCCCTGCGGAACGAGCAACAATGACCGTAGTTACATCTTCATCTAGTAGAGCGCCGCCAGTCTGATCGCTCAACATTTGAACCTCATTGCCAAATGAATTCCTCAGCACCGTCAGTCGATCAGGTCGACGGCTCACGGTGGTGACACGCACTGCCTGCTCGCGACCGAAGGCCCGCGGGCCGAGCAACTCTCGTGTGATTCGCGCCCCCAGAATCCCTGCACCAATTACCGCTATTCGTCGGGCACTCACCTGAGCTCTGAACCTTCGAGTTCGCGCCACCCACCAGTGGAAGGTGGCGTGGGGTCTCCGCCGAGGAATCGAACCACCAGACTGACCAACAGTCCCAAGCCCAAAGCGAGCACTGCTCGTTGCAGACCACGCATACTTTCCTCCTCAGGAGTACTACTACAAACTGCGTGGGGCTAGCTGGAGTCGAACCAGCGACCTCACCCTTATCAGGGGTGCGCTCTAACCAACTGAGCTATAGCCCCTCTGTGTTGTCAGATCCGTTCCGGCTCTCACAGAGAACGGTCACACTAGCGGAGGTACTACTACTGATTCGATTCGCGGACCGGACGAGCAGATTCCTCTTCGATCACAGAGATCCAAACTCCACCGATAATGTCGCTAATGAGGTTGAAAACCAGCGTAGATATCACCACCGCTGCGGCCAACCCAAGGCACCACAGCAGACTAACCAAACCAAATTGCCGGAAGATAAATTCGCCGTCAAGTGCCCAATCCTGAAGCGAGAGCGAGGAGTTCACGAAGTTTTCAATACTCGAGATTGTGCCGGCGTTGCTTGCAACAGTCCACAAAATCACTGCTGCGATCATCAGCATCAACCATAAGCACAAAGCCAACAGCAAGGAGAGTTTAAGGATCGACCACGGGTCTACGTGGCGGACTAAGCGCCGAACCTTGCGGGCTTCAAATCGTTGACGGCGATAACCAAGCCGACGGTTTACTCCCTCAGGCTCAACTGCGGCGCTTTGTTCTTTCTGGGCCTGGGAAGTATCGCTCACTGTCTCATCCTACCGAGGCTTGAACTCGGACCCGGGATTACCGTTGCTGCCAGCTTGTTGCGACAACTCATCTCCAACTGCATCAGCTGCCGCAGTGGAGCGCACACCACTCAGCATCACCTCTACCTGCACTGCTGTTGCCCCAAATTGGCGAACACTCAGAAGCGATGAGCCCGATGCTTGGCTCACCTGCTCGGCGCCGTCACTGCCGTGGCCTACTGCTGCTAGGGCTACAACATCAGCTACAGCATCCGCCCGAGCACGGTTCACTGCTGCTTCGCCGATGTGAACAAGACCAACAATGCACACGGTGCTCAAGCAACAAATCACGAGCATCATGGGCAGAACTGATCCGCGTTCAGAGCGCACCTGGCGGTTCATTCCAAATCAGACTGATTGGTCTCTGTTGCTTCGCCGGCGTCGGTTCCGGTTTCATCAGACTCGGCGTCATCAGCGTCATCAGCGTCTGCCCCGGAAAGAACCCGGGCCACAGCGGCTACCTTGCTATCGCCATCTAGGTTCATGACTCGAACCCCAGAAGCTGTTCGACCTTGTACTGAAATGCTCGAGACCTTCGTGCGGATCACTACTCCGGCGTCGTTAATCATCAACAAGTGGTCATCGTCACCAACTAAGAAGCCAGTCACCACTTTGCCGCGCGCGGCGTGCATCTTGTGCGCACGCACTCCTTGCCCACCTCGACGCTGTTTGTTGAACTCTTCAATCTCGGTACGTTTGCCGTAACCACCGTCAGTAATGGTGAGCAGTCGCAGGGTCTGCGACGCCAAGGCGGGTTCTTGGTCCGTCTCTTCGCTCGGGACCACAGAGTTCGGGACCACAGACGGGGCTGCAATCGAATCTGCGCCCACAACTGCATCATTCGCCCTTAAGCGCATGCCTCGAACTCCACTAGCCGTCCTGCCGGTGGGGCGAATATCACTTTCGCTAAAACGAATCCCCTGCCCAGTTTCAGAAATCACCATGATCTCGTCTTCTTCAGAGGTAGGCATGACGCGAACAAGCTCGTCACCGTCTCGCAGGTTGATTGCAATGAGGCCCGCTTGCCGTGAGCTGTCATAGGCGTTGAACATCGTCTTCTTAACAATCCCGTTGCGAGTCACGAACATCAAATATCGGTGCGATTCATAATCACGCGTATCTATGATGGTTTGTATCTTTTCGTCTTGATCCAACTGCAATAAGTTCACAATCGCAAGGCCTTGGGCAGTTCGGTCTCGCATGGGTATGCGATGCGCTTTGAGTCGGTACACCTTGCCCTTATTCGAAAAGAACAATAAGAACGCGTGGGCCGAAGTAAAGATGAGGTCTGTGATGTAATCCTCATCCTTCAACCGGGCTCCAGCCACACCTCTTCCACCACGGGCTTGTGTCCGGAACGTATCTGCAGCAACGGTCTTTACATAGCCACGCGCTGTCATCACAACCACTACCTCTTCGTCATCGATGAGGTCTTCTATTTCTAGGTCGCCGTCATCGTGTTCCAAGGTTGTCTTGCGTGGCGTGGCGAACTCGTCGCGGATTTCGGTCATCTCGTCTTTGATCACCTGTCGCAAGACGGTGTCATTGGCAAGGATATTTTGTAGAAATTGAATGGTCTCGCGAAGCGTTGCCATCTCTTCTTCAAGGCGCTCACGGCCGAGCCGCGTCAGTGTGGACAGACGCATGTCCACAATCTCGGTTGCCTGAATCTCGCTGAACTCAAAACCCTCGCCCTGCAAGGCAAGTATTGCCGCAGATCGATCGGCAGAGGCACGAATCGTTGCAATGATCTGATCGATCAGATCAAGGGCTTTCAGGAACCCTTCAACAATATGTGCTCGTCGCTGGGCTTTGTCTAAACGGAACTGCGTGCGACGAGTAATGACCTCAACTTGGTGATCGATGTAATGCACCAACGCTTCACGAAGGTTCAGTGTTCGCGGAACTCCATCCACGAGCGCCACGAAGTTGGTAGCAAAGGTGGTCTGCAGCGGCGTGTGCTTGTACAAATTATTGAGCAGCACATTGGCTGGAGTATCTCGTTTGAGTTCGATGACCAGTCGGGTTACGCCTCTGGATCGCTCATTTCGGATCTCTCGCACACCCTCAATAACCCGAGCGTTAGCAAGCTCAGCGATTTTTTCCTCGATCGTCTCGACCGAGGTTTGGTAGGGAATTTCTGTCACCACGATGCGGTCGCCCTTGGGACCCTCTTCAATCTCTGCCTTCGCGCGCATCTTGATCGATCCACGACCAGTTCGGATGGCAGAGATCAAACCCGCCCTGCCCATGATCTGAGCACCCGTCGGGAAGTCTGGACCTTTCACAAACTCCATCAGGTCATCTGGTGTTGCATCGGGATTATCAATCAGGTGCAGGGTTGCATCGATCACTTCACCCAAATTATGTGGGGGTATGTTTGTTGCCATTCCAACAGCAATACCTTGGCTACCGTTGACTAATAGGTTTGGGAATCTACCTGGGAGAACGTTGGGTTCTTCAGTGGAGCCATCGAAATTGGGTGAGAAGTCAACAGTGTTTTCATCAATTCCCGCCAACATATGCATAGCAAGTGGAGTCAGACGACACTCGGTATACCGATAGGCAGCAGGTGGATCAGATGGCGAGCCGAAGTTCCCGTGTGGATCAATGAGCGGGTGGCGCAACGAAAAGTCTTGGCCCATACGCACCAAGGCGTCGTAGACCGACTGGTCCCCGTGCGGGTGATACTTGCCAAGCACATCGCCAACCACCGTGGCACATTTCCGGTGGTTTCGATCTGGTCGCAGCCCAGCCTCGTGCATTGCCCACAAAATACGACGATGAACGGGTTTTAACCCATCTCTTGCATCGGGAAGCGCTCGGCCGACGATGACGGATATGGCGTAGTCCAAGAAGGACTGCTCCATCTCTTGTTGGATCTCTATTGGCTCTATCCGCCCAAAGGTTGTGCCAGGCACAGTTCCATCTACGGGAGTGTCATCGCTCATACAGTCAAACTCCGGTGTTGTTCAGTTAGATATCTAAGAAACGCACATCTGAGGCGTTTGTCTGGATGAAATGCTTACGGCTCTCAACGTCGTCACCCATGAGGATGGAGAACACCTCATCAGCAATGACTGCCTGTTCTACAGAGATCTGCAACAAGGTTCGCCGCGCTGGGTCCATCGTCGTCGCCCAGAGTTCTTCGGCATCCATTTCGCCAAGACCCTTGAGGCGTTGAAACTCGTTCTTATGATTGGGGTGTTCAGCAATGAAGGTTGATTTCGCCGCATCGTCTTTGAGATAGATCTTGTTGCGACCAACCTCTGTAGAAAACAATGGCGGTTGCGCAATAAAGATGTGTCCACCTTCAATGAGCGGGCGCATCTGCCGGAAGAAGAAGGTCAGCAGCAGGGTACGAATATGGCTTCCGTCAACATCGGCGTCGCACATGAGAACAATCTTGTGATACCGAATCTTGTCTAAGTCGTACTCCTCCCCTACCCCAGCGCCGATTGCAGAAATCAGCGCTTGTACCTCTGTGTTCTTCAGCATTTTGTCTAGGCGAGCTCGCTCTACGTTGAGGATCTTGCCTCGAATCGGCAAAATCGCCATCGTGGCTGGGTTACGAGCGTCCTTTGCCGAGCCGCCAGCGGAGTTACCTTCGACGATGTACAACTCGGACTCTCGGGGATCCTTCGATGCACAATCTGCCAACTTCCCAGGCAGGCCAGCCCCATCAAGTGCAGACTTGCGCCGGGTGGCATCTCTCGCATTTCGAGCGGCTTCGCGAGCGCGGCCCGCCTGAACAGCTTTTTGCAGAACACGCTTTGCTTCCGATGGGTGTTCCTCGAGCCACTCGGCAAGCTTGTCGTTCGTTGCTCTTTCTACGAGAGACCGCATGGGAACATTGCCAAGTTTGGCTTTGGTTTGGCCTTCGAACTGTGGGTCAGTCAATTTTACGGAAATGATTGCTGTCAGACCCTCGCGGATATCTTCGCCTTGCAGGTTGATGTCTTTTTCTTTCAGGAACTGGTGATCCCTTGCATACTTGTTGATTGTATTGGTGAGCGATTTTTTGAACCCCTCTTCGTGCATCCCGCCTTCGATCGTGCTGATGCCGTTGGCAAAGGAGTGCAACCCATCGGAGTTGTAACCGGTGTTCCATTGGAAAGCCACCTCGAACTCCATAGAACTGTTCTCGGTCTCTTCTGATTGCTTTAAGTAGCCAACATCGCTGAAGAGTGCTTCTTTTGCAGCATTGACATGCCGAACAAAGTCCTTAATGCCACCCTCATAGCAGTAGACCATCTTTTCTGGGTTCTGCTCTGGGCGTTCGTCTGCAAAGCTGATCTCGAGGCCTGCATTCAAGAAGGCCATCATCTGAAAGCGTTCCGTCAGCGTGGCGGCTCGAAAAACAATCCCCTCGACGAAGATTGTTGGATCTGGCCAAAAGCGCACCGTTGTGCCGGTTCGGGGCTGACCGTCTTCGTTTAGTTCCGAGTCTTTGAACGGTGCGAGCCTCTCGATAAGCTTCCCGCCGTCAGCAAAGACCATCCGATAGGTGGTCCCCCCTCGATCAATCTCGACTTCTACGCGCTGGGATAATGCATTGACCACAGAGATTCCTACGCCGTGCAACCCGCCAGAAACCTTGTATCCGCTGCCTCCGAACTTCCCCCCGGCGTGCAGAACTGTCAACACAACCTCAGCTGCTTTGAGTTCTGGGTCCGAGTTCGACTGATCAACCGGGATGCCCCGACCGTCGTCTCGAACTTCACAGCCTCCATCGGGCAGGAGTCGAACCTGAATTGAGGTGGCATGCCCCGCCATTGCTTCGTCAACAGAGTTATCGACTACCTCGTACACCATATGGTGCAGCCCAGCAGGCCCAGTGGAACCTATATACATTCCAGGGCGTTTACGTACAGCTTCGAGACCTTCAAGTACCTGAATCGCGTCGGCACCGTAGTCATTGAATTCTGGGGACAAGCCTTGCCTCCGGGCAGCTAAGTAGCATACTGACACTGCTTATTTGACCAATTTTCCGCCTGTGGACAACCTGTGGAAGAACTGGTGAAATTTTTAATGTGTCGAACAATTAGCATACCACCTACGCAGACCCTTATCAGACCGTTTTTGGGGCACCGGACCCCGGTTAGTCAAGGCTCCTAGGCAATTTGCTCACACCAGAGATCTAACGCTGCACCTTGATTTTTAAATCAATGAAATTTTGCCCTCCGGTAAGGGCATTTGCTGCGCCGAGTAGTTCGGCTCGACTCCACTTCAGATGATCCGCAATAGCAGGATCATCAACCAAAATAATCAGGGTCTGATTATGAACTGACTCCAACGTACAGTGCGTTGCCAGCTCCGCTCCCAACAACCCCACCCAGTTCTCTTCCAATGTGCTGAGCACATCCGAACAAGCTAGCCCTAGGCGGCGGTGGAGAATTTGGATCGTTTCAGCGATGTCGTGCGTGTGATCTGTCGACGAGGAAAGTGGCTCCCAAGACATGTCAAACCTTAGTCCGCGCATCGGGAATCTGAGCTGTTCCTGCGGCTATGTGGATTTCTTGATCAGCGGTTATTTCGGGAGGCAACCCCGATGCTGTCGAAAGTAAGGTCTGTCCCTCTGGTAGCGACCGCAACAATGCAGCTGAACGTAGTGGATCCAGCTCAGAAAATACGTCGTCGAGTAAGAGCACCGGGGCTGAACCGGTGACGAGCAACACCAGTCGATGCGCCGCAAGTCGAAGGGCGAGGGCGATTGATCGTTGCTCACCTTGCGAGGCGTGGGTTCGCGCTGCCATCTCGTTGAGTCCCAAATACAGGTCATCTCGATGAGGACCAACCAGTGTTACCCCCCTGCGAATTTCATCATCTCGAACCTGGTGGAGCGCCTCTTCGAGACCGACTTTTCTCCAGGGGGCCTCGTACGTCAACGAAGTGGCTGCCCGATCGAATGCAACCTCCGTATAGGCCTGTCGCACCAAGGGATTCAGTTGATCGACAAGTTGATCTCTTAAATCAGCGAGTCGTTCACCGCTCTGGATGAGTTTGGTATCCCAAACCTCGAGAGTGAACTTGGCCGCATCATCGAGGCGCCCACGGCATTGTTTTAATAAGGCGTTTCGTTGGCGTAATGACTTATCAAAATCTGATCGGATGCTGTGATGCTTCGAATCCAAAGTTACTAACAACTGATCCAAATAGTTGCGTCGCCCTACCGGTCCGCCTTTCACCATCTCTAGATCATTCGGCGAGAACACACTCACTCTGAATGTTGTATTGAGGTCGCTGTTACGGCTAATTCGCTGTTTGTTGACTAACACTCGATTGCGACCAGTACGCAAAAGTTCAGCTTCGATGAGTTGCTCACGCTGCTCTTCAACCACTTCGCCTCGCACTACTGCTTGAGGTGCACCGTTGAGGATCATGGCCTCGGTTGGAGCACCTCGGAAGGATTCCAGGAGTGCTAAATACGAGACTGCTTCGAGCAGATTGGACTTGCCAACACCGTTTGGTCCTAGAACAGCGCAGATCCCCGATGTCAACTCAAGATTGACTGACTCATATGAGCGAAAATCCTTGAGCCACAAGTGACGAAGATGCACGTTTTCTGCTCGAAATCAGACTCAGGTAACCCGAACTGGCATGAGCAAATACAAGAAGTCATTCGAATCCACTGGTCGCAGCAGGGCTGGCTTGAGCCCATCTACTGTCTCGAGCGACACCTCATCGCCAGGAGTAACCTCTAGCCCGTCGATCAGATACTCGGGGTTGAAGGCAACTTCAAGCTCGTCGCCGGCATAGTTGGCATCCATCTCTT
>JBIKPA010000055.1:0-13776 GCA_044357715.1 Microthrixaceae bacterium | reverse complement strand
GTGAGCCCCGATGCGTCTTCTCATGGCACTCATGCAGAGGGGACCGCTGCTGGGGTCATGGACGGCCATGCAGATCATGGTTCTTCAGGGGGAACCTCTGGGGCAGCGCATGTAGCTCAGATGGCCGCTATTGACCTTGCCCGTTGTGATTTGGGGTTTAATCCGCAGTCCTACTGGGATGATGCAGCCAAACTAGGAGTCGATACCTACGGCGGCGGGACCATGCAGGTAACTGCTGCACCGACGCTCAATCAGATGGTGGCTGGAGAGGACCCCATGCAAGGGCGTGGTTCCGAGGGGCTAGATAAGTTGATCTCAGCTACTTCGCTGAGTTCTGGCGGAGAGGGCGCAGCGGCCGGTTTGATTGTGAGTTTGTCGGATGCGACGCCCGCCGATTACGAAGCGTGGACTCGATGGATGGGCAACATGGCGACTTCTGGTGGCGCTGGTGGAGGCCATGGTCACGCTAGTTCTTCTGCTGCTCCATCGGACAACGAAGGCCACGGCGGCCACGCCGGCCCGCAACCGTGGACTGCAATGGTGGATCAGAAGCAGTGCGACACCTTGGACGCAGAGCTGTCACTAGCCCGAGCAACTGCGCTCAAATACCCAACTGCTGCAGATGCCATGGCGGCAGGCTGGGAGCGAGTGACGTTCTACGTACCGGGTATTGCGGCGCATTACATGAAGTTCGGCATCGTTGACGGAAAATTCCAGATTGACCAGCCAGAGATGATTCTCTATGACGGAAACAGCCCTGATGCTCGGGTCGTTGGCCTGAGCTACTACATGATTCAGCCGGGCCAAGCCGAGCCAAGCCAAGGCTTCACTGGAGCGAATGACCACTCACACCGCCATGTGGGGTTATGCAACAAGCCCGGAGTTGGCGTTATTGGCGATTCAACGCTGACTGCAGAGGAGTGCGCTGCTATCGGTGGACTAAAGAGCGACGGTTCAAAAGGCTGGATGAGCCACGCTTGGGTAGTCCCCGGGTGTGAGAGCCCATGGGGAGTGTTCAGCGCTGCAAGCCCATTGTTAGATGCCGAATTAGAGCAAGCATCTGCCAAAAATGATGGTGCCTGCTCGGCATCGGGAGTGAGGGACCGTTACGAGTTGCGATCGGGACGTTCCACCCGAGCCGAGTCAGCTACTTCCGGGGAATCAGCCGAAGGAGAATGATCTAAACTCATCTTCGTGAGCGAGACTTTGATCAACAGCGAGACTCCTGTAGGAATCGATCGGTCAGCACCGATATTCGTGGCTGGACACCGAGGTCTAGTGGGTTCGGCGCTGGTTCGACGGCTCACGGCCGATGGGTTTACCCAAGTGCTTGTTGCAGGCCGGGAAGAACTCGACCTTCGGAATCAGGCAGCAGTCGACGAGTGGTTTCGGAGGAACCAACCTCGGTACGTAATTTTGGCGGCTGGGACGGTGGGCGGGATTCTCGCTAACTCCACGAGGCCAGCCGAGTTCCTCTACGACAATTTAATGATCCATGCAACGGTTGTGGAGTCAGCTCGACAGGTTGGGGTGGAGAAGCTTCTGTACTTAGGAAGTTCCTGCATCTACCCGCGCCTTGCAACGCAGCCCATTACAGAAGATGAACTGCTGACCGGCCCGCTTGAGCCCACCAACGAGGCATATGCCATTGCAAAGATCGCTGGCATCAAGATGTGCGATGCGTATCGTACCCAGTACGGCTGCAACTTTATTTCGGCGATGCCTACCAACCTGTATGGCATTAATGACAATTTCGATCCAGAGTCGAGCCATGTCCTCCCGGCGATGATCCAACGGTTCCATCAGGCCAAGCTTGCCGGCGCCGAGTCGGTGGCTATCTGGGGATCAGGTACCCCACTGAGAGAGTTTCTGCATGTAGATGACCTTGCTGACGCTTGTTTGTTCTTGCTTGATCATTTCAATGATCCGGGGCCGATCAACGTCGGTGCAGGTAAAGAAATTTCGATTGGTGAGCTTGCCCAAGTCATTGCGCAGATTGTGTATCCCGAAGCGCAGATTGTGTTTGACTCCACGAAACCCGATGGCACCCCTCGCAAACTGCTCGACTCAGGCCGCCTCGATGAGCTTGGCTGGCACGCGTCTATACCGCTGCATCAGGGAATTGAAGACACGTATTCTTGGTATCTGGACCAACTTGGTTGATTCAATTCTAGTTGTGTGCACTGCCAATATCTGCCGCTCTCCCATGGCTGAACGGTTGCTGCAACGAGAAGCAGAGCAGCGTGAGATCGCTGTTCAGGTGGTCTCGGCAGGAGTACTCGCTCGGCAAAACCTGCCAGCAGCGCCAGGTTCAGTTGCAGCACTTGCAGCCTTGGGCCTTGATGTGTCCGATCACTTCAGTCAGCCCCTAGCTGATCTAGCTGAACATGCATCTCTTGTTCTTACGATGGAAGCAGCGCATATTCCGGCGGTCGTGAATGGCCAACGTGAGTTGTTCCAGCGCACGTTTACTCTGAAAGAGATTCTGAGCCGCACTCGAGAAGTTGGTCCCCGAGGTGAACTGGCACTTGAGGAGTGGATCGAAGATCTGAACGAGGGCCGGACTGCTCAAGGAGTGATGTCCTCAACGAATCTCGATGTGGCCGACCCCTACGGGGGTAGTTCGACACAATTCGACACCTGCGCTCAACAACTTGATGAACTGTGCTCCCGTTTTGCACGCAGCATGTGGGGCACTGCTAGTTCAATGCCCTAAACTTCGACCCCTATGCAACAACGCGGTGAGAAGGGTTTGTGGGCGCTAGCTATTGGCGTATCGGCAGTTGCCGGGTTTGCGATTTCCGGGTTCCCAGGACTTCGCAGCGAAAGTATCGATGCACTCCCTACAACAACAATCGAGAGCACTACCACTAGCGCCCCTCCTGCAAGCACTACAACGACATCAAGTAGTACAACGACCGTCTCGGTTCCGATTTTTGTGGCGAAGCCTCCGAACGAGTTGACCGTTCGGGTTGGTAATGGGACCCGTATTTCGGGCGCTGCAGGAAAAGTATCCGACCGCCTCTCTGAGCAAGGCTATAAAATGCGTCCGCCAACGGATGCCAAAAACAACGATTTTGCGGCCACAGCAGTCTATTTTGCAGAGCCTTACAGCGCTGAAGCAGAAGCACTAGCTCTGAGTTTGGGGTTAGACACGGCAGCAGTGATGCCACTTCTTGATCCGCCGGCCATTGACCCTGACGGTGCAGAACTAGTTGTTATCGTTGGAACTGATCAAGCTGGGTGAGGCTGCCTCAGGCTCGTTTGCAGTTTTCTTTGCCGTCTTCTTCGCTGCTTCCTGAGTATTTTTCACACCGTATCCGTAGCCGTACCCGTAACCGTAGGTGCTGCTGTCTCCCTTGAAGCGATTCAGAACTGCTCCAATAAGGGGGGAATCCACTTGTCGGAGTTGGCTGAGAGCTTTTGCGATCTGGTTTCGATCAGAATTGCCTACAGACGCCACAAGAATGACACCATCTGCAACTGAGGACAGGACGAGCGGGTCGGAGACTGCAAGCACTGGTGGCGAGTCAATCACCACTAAGTCGGCAACCTCGGCCATGCTGGCAAGTAGCGCTTGGGCCCGCTTGCCAGAGAGCAGTTCAGAAGGATCTGGGGGAATTGGCCCAGAGGGAACTACTAACAGGTTCGGCTCCCCGGGAATTCTTTGACCTACGCCTTCAAAGGTTCCTTCACCAAGGAGTAAAGAGGTGAACCCGTGTTCGTTGCTCAGGCCAAAGCAACGATGAACCCGTGGGTTGCGAAGATCGCAATCCACTAGAACAACGCGTTTGCCCGCTCGCGCTACTGCAACAGCGAAGTTTGCAGCAGTTGTAGTTTTTCCGTCGCCTGGCCGAGGGCTTGTCATCTGTACGGTCCGGATCGGCCGATCAATTGCAAGGAACTGAATAGCAGTACGAAGACTTCGATAGGCCTCAGCTGGGTGTGAAGTCGGGTCTGTGCTGCTAATCACAGACATCTCTTCACCTTTCGTGTCTCCGTCATAGAGCGGTATGACAGCAAGTACATCAAGCCCAGACACCGTCTTGAGTTGCTCCTCGGTGCGCAGGGAAGTGTCCAAGTTCTCGAACAGCAGCGCCATAGCTGCACCGAGCAGCAGACCTAACAGAACTGCAATCGCTACGTTATTCAGCATCTTTGGCGCATAAGGAGATGTAGGAACTGTTGCCTTGCTGATGATAGAAGCACCACCGCCTTGAAGGAGTTCGGCTGAAAGATCTAGGTTTGCGGAGATCTGATTGAGGCGGGTGCGCTCAAGGTCAAGCGCAGCGAGTCGCGTGGCGTAGGACTCTGTAATTCGGTCGGCCTCTTCGCCTTGGGAGAAGCTCCGCGGAAGCGCGGCGATTGCATTATCTCGCTCAGCTTGAAGCGATCCAACCTTCTGATCAATCTGGTCGGCTTGGGTCTGAATCGTCTTTGCGGCACCAACGTATTCGTCTACTAGCGAAGCCCGTCGAACATCAATAAAAGCCGCCGCATAAGCATTTGCAATAGCTGCCGACGCCTTTGCATTGGTGCTCGTGGCCGTAATCGTCATGATGTCGGACTCTGTATTTGCAGCGATGGTGACAGCTGGTTCAAAGCCCAAAGTCTTGGTGGCCGCTTCAAGAACTCGGAGGCTGCGTGCCAAGCCGAGTTCGTTCTCCATCAGGGGTCGCGAATTTTGGGCCGATTGCACGGCCTCTGGGTTGAGTAAAGCCGAGCTGCTTCCTTGGCGAATGAGCAGATCAGACTCTGCCTTATATCTAGGGGTCTGCAGGCTCGTCGCCACCACCGATGTAAGGACTACAGTCACCACGCAGACAAGGATCAGCCACTTACGTCGTCGAGCAACGGCAATTGCATCACGAATCCCATTCGTTGGTTCATTAGTTGCTTCGGGCATAAGTACCTGATTCTACTCTCTGCAGCTTTGCCCCGTTGGCCGGGAAGTTCAGCCAACGGCTAGTTCTTCGCGAAATGGACGCTGATGGGGGTTCTCCACTGTGCAGGGACTTGAGCAGTGGCCTTACCGTCGACGATATCCAATCGGTTTGAAGCGACAGCTTTGAACTCCTCACCATCGGTCACGGTGACCGCGTAGGTATCGGCATTTACCATCGGCTGAGCCGAGATATCTAGGTGATAGTCGGTTCCGGGGTTGATACGGCCGGCGAACGAATAGCTCAATTCATGCGTCGCACCCGCTGGAACTGCAGTGATCACCCGGTAAGAAAATCCGCCGAACTCCTTGTGAGTCTCAACAGCGGTCACTACTCCGTCTATTCGAAGCTCCTCAAGAACAAGCGCGGAATGAACTGCCAAAACCATGCGATTATTCCCAGCCGGGATGCTTGCGTTTCCAATGACAATCGGCGGTAGCGCAGTAGTTGGAGCAGCATTTCTGAGTTTGACAACAGCAACAGCCTTGACTGAACCCGTAACCGGATCGAACTGAGCGTTGTAGTCGATTGAGCGATAAAGAAATGAATCGATCTTGTTGGCGTTGGCGTTAAAGCCCCGGACTGACAAGAAGTCATGTCCCGGTGTGGTTCCGAACTCGCCGGAGATTCCCGTTGCGGCAAGTGCCCGATTTTCTTGGGGGTCGAACGAGACCATCATGAGATGACCACCGCGAACGGCGGGTGCCAACGTAGAGACAATTTTGGAAGGGCCCGGAAGTGGTCGGGTGAACAGCGCCTCGGTCACTGATCGTGCTACGTCGACGAGCACATCAGTGCGACCAGAAGAATCCTGTTCAAACTGAACATACTGTTCAGAGTGTAAATATTTCTCTACTGTCTTCGCATCAAGGGTTCGCTCGGCGGCGGGAACATCCACTGGTCCCGTGAGCTCTAGTAGCGCAGCCACTGCCGTCGGATCAGCCAGAATGACACCGTCTACTTGTGTGCCTGTGGCGGCAGCGAATGCGTCACGCGCAGCTTCAGCATCCGTAGGAAAATCAGCGCTAGCGGTGACGTTATTGAAGTACCTGTCCATCTGATAGCGGCCATAAATATCGGCAAATTCGGCAGTGCCGATTGTTGGTGCAGCCAGAGCAAGGGCATCGTTGAGTTCGCTAGCCTTACCAGACTGGAGAATTTCGACTCGGCCGTTCGAAACCTGGAGGAGTACAAAGCCTCCTACAAATCCGCCAAGTTCACGTGTCTCGGAAGGGTTTGTGGCAAGCACTAGATAGGTCCTTGGCCCGTCTACCCCGAGCAGGCCATCGGCGCTTGCGAGCACCTGTGCAGTTGTCTCTGCCGCAGGCGCAGCAGAACCTAACTCTTCGCTGAGCGAGAGAAGCTGGTTGCGAACCGGCGGAACCAGCCACCCGCTAGCTAAGTTTGAGACACTGCGCTGAGCGGTCTGAAGCTCTTGTGCGGCTTGTTGAGCAATGGGCAAATAGGTGTTCAGCAAACTGACATCTACTTGGCCATCGGTAACGAGACTTTGAGTGCCATCGAGCTTTCTTGCGGTGGCTGCAGCAGTTTGAGAAAGCGATTCGCCAGCAGTTGCAGCAGTTGATGCGGCCCGAACATGTTGGCCTAAGACTGGTATGGCAAGGCCAGGCTTAACCCACCACGAACCTAGGCCGTTCTGCGCTTGCGAAAACAGCGATTCTGCGTTTTCTAGTTTTGCGAGCGTGACCTGAGCCTCATCTTGTGAGGATTGCTCTATTGCGCTGCGTGCTGCTTTGGCACCCTGAGTGAGTTGCGGTGCAGCACGAAGAGTAGCCAAGCCCGAGGCGGTGCCGGCAATCACAACTGCAACAAAAGAAGCCAGACCAACGAGTTGCCATTTTCGCTTGTTCACGCGGTTGCAGTGGCGGTAGCCAGAGATAAGTACTGGCACCATAGCTATTGCAGCGATTGCTGAGCACGTGCCAAAGGGGCCAATCGGCGGAAGGCGGAGAAGTGCCTGACAAGCCAGCGCACCTATCAGCGCACGAACCCAAACAGCAGATTCAAATGCCGCTGACAATAATGCGAGTGCAAGACTTCCCGCAGCTAGAACCGCCCACCAAGACGGAACTGCTGCAAGAGTCGCTACTGCGCTCATCCAAATAAGCGATGAGGCGCTGGCCCGGCTTGCTGCCAAAGCAATGACCGCACCAGTCACTGCGAGCAACACGAAATTAAACCAAGCGCTTGCCGTGGGATCACTGCCGACCAAAAAGGCCATGGTGGCACTTAGAGCAACCACTGCTGCAACAGCGGGCCGGCTGCTCTTCGAACTACTGCCAACCGGCGGCCGGCGGACTACTAGGTCTTCATTCACCTAGAGCGCTGTACGTACGGAAGGTGAACGATCAGGCTGATTGGGTAGAGCGCTTGCCTGCAAGAAGCAACAATCCACCGAGCACTGCAACGACTACGCCAATGCGCAAGAGACCTGAGCTGCTTGATCCGGTAGCTGCCAAGCCAGTTGGGCTGGTTCCTGCTGCGGTGGTGGTTGTGGTGGCCCCAGCGGCAGCAACGGTGATGGTGGTAGTCACGTTGAGTGGCGCTCCAGCGGCGTCAACCCCGACAGCGCGAATCGTGTGGGCACCTGGAGAAAGGTTGGCGGGAAGAGTGGTGACCAGCGTTGCAACACCGCTGGCGTTTGCTACTGCTGAGCCCAAGGCCTGAGGAGTTGACTCAACGCTGAACGCAACGTTGGTACCTGGGCCGAACCCCTGTGCCGTAAGGGTGATGGGACCACCTGCGGTAGGGGTTGTGGTACTTGCCGTGACCGTGGCCGGGACATTGTACTGAGCCGAAGCCGTTCCGGCAGAAAGCATAAGTACTACTGCAAGACCGGCTGTCGCTACTACGACCTTGATGCTTGCGGATGCGAATGATTTGTTCATGGGTGCGCACTGCCTTTCGTAAGAACCCATACTCTATACCCGATCTAGCGGTTGCCTGCAATGATTGCTCGAAAATAATCAATAGTTCGGGCCAGTCCGTCTTGTAATTCAACAGTTGGTTCCCATCCGAGTAGTTCCTGCGCCCGGGTGATGTCTGGCCTGCGCCGGACGGGGTCATTCTGCGGAAGCGGAAGCAACTTCACTCCTGCAGTTGAACCCGTCATGGTCAGAATCATCTCAGCGAGTTGAAGCACTGTGTACTCAGTTGGGTTTCCAATGTTTACCGGTCCCGTCACATTGCTGTCCAAGAGCAACACAATCCCAGCGGCCTGATCCTCGACATAGCAGTAGCTACGAGTTTGAGAACCATCTCCGTAGATGCTGAGTGGTTGATTTGCTAGGGCCTGAGTGATGAAGTTGGGCACAACCCTTCCGTCATCTGCACGATTCCTTGGGCCGTATGTATTGAAGATTCGAACGATTCGGATGTCGAGACTGCGAGCTCTACGGTAGGTATCTGCTGCGGCCTCGCCAAAGCGCTTGGTTTCGTCGTAGCAACTTCGTTCACCGAGGGTATTGACGTTGCCGAGGTAGGACTCCGACTGTGGGTGCACCTCCGGCTCGCCGTAGACCTCGCTGCTAGACGCATACAAGTAGGTTGCACCCGTGCGGTCAGCAAGGTCTAACGCGTTGAGGGTGCCGATTGATCCAACGCGCAGAATATCAAGTGGCATGGTCCTAAAGTGCAGCGGCGATGCGGGCGAGGCCAGATGCAGCACAGCATCGAGGCTGCCTGTGAAGTCGATTCCAGAGGAGATATCTGCCTCGAGAAACTCAAAGTTGGCATGACTGAACGCTTCGGCAAGGTTTGCTTTGGATCCGGTGAGGAAGTTGTCTACGCCCACTACTGCATCACCGCGTGCCAGTAACATTTCGACGATATGCGACCCGAGCATGCCTGCGGCACCTGTGACTAGGACTCGCTTCTGAGTGTGTGTCATCGAGATCTACCGTTGCCTTGCTTGCATCAACCTGAGTTGGTCAGTGAGATCTGAATCATTGCACTCATTCAGCAGCAACTGAAGCGCAGTTCGCGACAGTTCTTTCTCGGAGAGGTTCGTCGTTTGACTCAGGTGCTCTGCTGCAGAACCTTCGAGGGCGAACTGCTCAGCGAGGTTCTTCGATCCATAGGCATGCAGAGAGCCCGGTAGGTCAGTTCGATCCAGCCAAAGGGATGCAAGCAAGTCTGCATTGAGCTCACTGTCTGGTTGTACATCACCATCGGCCCGAGGTGTGCGAGTTCTATCGCTCGTAACATCCCAAGCTGCACTCCACGGTCGGACCACGCGTGGGGCGACGGGACCATGTCGCCGAGCGGAAAGAAAGTCAGGAGCGCTACCGAAGATAAAGCGCAGGTTGCCGATGAGGTAACGGCGCCACAGTCGCTTTGGTTCACTACAGAGCCGGAACAGCCACTCCAAGCCCCGCTGTTGCATCCAATCGGGTGCCTGAGACTTGTTGCCAGCCAAAAAATCAAAGGCAGCACCAACAGGTACGAGTACTGCAGCAACCTGCGGCCGGAGGCGATGAACGAGTTCGTCTTGTTGCGGAGTGCCGAGGCCTACCCACACCACATCCGCACGACTCTCAGCGATTCTTGTAGCTAGGGATTGCTCCTCGATCCGCGTTGATGGGCGAAACGGTGGCGACTCGCGGCCAACAATCTGTGCTCCCGGGAAGCGATTCTCAATGCTCTTTTCAAGGCGCTGAAGGGTCTCTTCTGTGGTCCCATACAGGTAATGGCGAAGCCCGCTGCCACGCCCTTGGTCAAGGACCCCGCTCATTAAGTCTGGCCCGTAAACGCGATTCCTGATGGGCATCCCAAAGCTCTTTGCTAGCCAAACGAGGGGCATCCCATCGGCGAGATTGAGGTCGCCCGAGTCCACCCGATCTGCGTGCGCTGGGTCGCCGAGCCCGTAGGCAAGAGTCCACGCATTGCAAAGATGTACCGCGAATCCATGAGAACTTGGCCCGCTCCCCCGAAGACCCGCTGCTAGGGAGACGATCTGGGCGACTGCTTCTTCAAGGTCGATGCAGTCAATCCTGATACTGCAGCAACGAACTGCAGGAGTAGAAGACCCGCTAGGCAACGGACTGATCTTGCACTACCGAATTCACTTCACCATGGGTTCGCTCTACTTTTTCTTTCAGCTCCACCAGTGTTGCTGGTTCACCCGAAGCGAAGTTCGTGAGTGTGCGGCGCACAATCCACCAGTCAAGTCTTGGGGATGCCGACTCTACGTAAATCCGATCAAATTCGGGGGATTCATTGATCAACTCAGCAGCCGCTTCACTGATTTGCCAGGAGCCGGTGATTCCCGGCAGAACCGAGGTGCGCATCGCAACAAAGTCACGATCAAAGGTGCTTGATAACCCAACCATCTCTGGACGGGGACCTACGAGAGACATATGTCCGGCTGCTACTGCCCAGAGTTGGGGAAGTTCGTCAAGATGGCTGCGCCTGAGAAGACGAGTCCACTTCCCGTAGGTGACGGAATTTAGAGCGTATTTGTCGAGGGTGCTCGAGGTAGTCGCTGGCAGTGAGCGGATCTTTGGCAGTAGGAAAGTCGTTTGATTCAAGCCGACTCGCTCCTGTCGAAAGACCGGATTGGCGCGGAACCTGACAGCAGAGATCGCTAAGCAAGGCAGCAGCAGCGGAAGTGTCAACAAAGCAAGCAAAGCGGCCGAACCGCGGTCGATCAGGGTTCTTGTTCGACTTTGTGACCAGATTGTCGGTTCCATCGTTCCAACTCGCAGTCATACCTATGCAGGGGGGAGGGTTACCCCAGGGCGGCAGATCGACAAAGCCTAGTGCAAACCGACCTGAACTTAAAACAACAGCCTCGGTGCGTGGCGGGGGTGTGGAGAGAGACGAAACCCCCGCGGTGGCGGGGGTTTCATCACATGGTGCGCTCGGCGGGACTTGAACCCACAACCTTCTGATCCGTAGTCAGATGCTCTATCCAATTGAGCTACGAACGCTTGGAGTTGATGACTGTAGCAACTCGGACGAATCTGGTCGATATTCGACCGAATCCAACCGAGTTGAGTCTGACGCCCGCCGAAGCTGACGCCAGACTCATATGGCGGAGAGGGTGGGATTCGAACCCACGGTGAGGTTGCCCCCACACCTCCTTAGCAGGGAGGCCCGATCGACCGGACTCCGGCACCTCTCCAACGAAGGACACACTGTACCTGCTCAGTGGTGTACCCATCCACAGCAGAGCGGTGCAGGGCTTGAACACCCGAAAGTTTTCTGAGTCCAACCCAAACCTTTTAGGCCGCTCTGGCGTGTCTAGGTGTTGAATGGCTGTATTGGAATGGTCAGCAAATGGAGTTGAGAGCCAAGCGGAGGTAGCGCCGAGTGAGTTCGACGCGCTCTTTCTTGCAGGGTACGTCAGACTTGTGCGTTCAGTTTCGTACATCTGCGGAGACCACGAAGTTGCTGCAGATTGTGTAGCCGACGCTTTTGAGCGCGCTTACGTGAGGTGGCGAAAGGTCGGGCAACTAGAGGATCCACTTGGTTGGGTCCGACGGGTAGCAATCCACCGCGCCACGGATGTGCATCGCCGGCGCCTCCGCAACCGGCGAGCAATAGTCAAGCTTGGTATGCGACCGCAACCGCTGAGCCGTATGGCACAGCAGGTGTCGGACTCAATGCAATTCCATGACAGCGAGTTAGCCGGAGCGGTTGCCGAACTCAGCCCGCAACAACGCGCCGTTGTGGTTCTGCATTATCTAGATGACATGTCGGTAATCGAGGTATCGGCAGCACTATCGCTGAGTGCCGGAGCAGTGAAGTACCACCTCCATCAGGCCCGGGAACGACTACGAAACATTCTGCAGCCTGCCCCCTCCGCCGGCTCCACCGAGTCTGACGACCCCTATCGAGAAGGTGCACCATGAGCCCTCAAGATCAGTTCGATGAAGAACTCCGAAACCGCTTTCAATCAGGTGAGTATTTCCAAACTGGTGCTCGGCGTGACTTGGAGCAGTTGCAGCCGCGATTCCGGCGGGCTCGCCGCAACCGTCAACTTGTCACAGCAACGGCCTCGATGGCTGCAGCGCTGCTTGTGGTGGTGGTAGGAGCGTCAGCACTCTCAGGTACTGCGAGCCGACAGATTGTGGATGTAGCTGATGATTCGCTCCGCGAGCAGACTAGGGAAGAACTAATTACCGAGGTGCCAGTTTCCTCGCTGCCAGACAACACGCTGCCAGATAGCCCCCGGCCGAATAGCCCCCTGCCGAATAACCCGGATAGTGAAGTCAGTTCAGATGGGTTCTCAGTCAGCACCGTTCCGAGCGACGGATCCGGGGCGGCCTATTCTGGAGGTTCTCCGCCAACTGAAACAAATATTGGCTCTGATTCACCTGTATCCGCTCCGGTAGCTGTGCCCGACTCGGTTCCCCAGCCAGCGGTTACACAGCCTCCGATTACCCAACCAGCAGTCCCCCCTGCTGGTGGCACGACCACGTTGTCGGCAGAGGGCGGAACAGCGACAGTTCTGTGGACCGCCTCGAGTGTTCAAGTGCTAGCTACCGCTCCGAGTGCGGGTTGGGAACTCGAGCGGCGTGAGCAGAATTCGCCCACAGAGATTGAAGTGCGCTTTCGAAGAGATGGCGGCGGATCGGGGTCGAGCAACTCAACGATCAAGGCACGAGTCGAGAATGGCCGGCTCAGAGTCAGCCCATAAAAACTTTATTTACAAAAAGTCTCTGAAACCCAAACCTTTGTTGCTCTCTGAACGTGTCTAACTCACTTGCTTAACGGAAGCAGTTTCCAACCGAACCGGGGAATCAGTTATGAACAAACTGAACAGAGTGATCAAGCATCTAGGGACTGGCGGCACCGCTGCGGTGGTAGCGATAGGAGTTCTCCTGATTGGTGTGACAGCAGTCGGAGCAAAAGCGGGCGTCTCAGCGAGGACATCAGCTACT
This sequence comes from Microthrixaceae bacterium, assembly GCA_044357715.1. GTDB lineage: Bacteria > Actinomycetota > Acidimicrobiia > Acidimicrobiales > Microtrichaceae > IMCC26207. The sequence goes on along the minus strand of JBIKPA010000055.1, from coordinate 926 downwards.
GCATCAAGCACAACAACTTCAAGTACTTCGAGTGCCTCAACCACGGCACCGAGTTCCACTTCTACAACTTCAACAACCGCAGTATCAGCATCGCCGGTTCCAGAATCTCTTGGGACTACTCCAATTTCAGATGACGACGGAACCCCCGATCAGGGCAGAGGAGATTTCCCTAGAGCTCCAGAGCCAGGTGTTAGCGAAGGACCAACGAACTCGCTACCACCTCTAGGCAGGCCTGATGACAGCGGCCATCACAGCGGTCCGGACGACAGTAACCACCACTCAAGTTCCCCGAGTTCGAGTTCTCCATCTGTCACAATTGATGACCAAAATGATGACCATGGAGGTGACCGTGACCGCAGCCAAGACCGTCAAGAAGATGCAACTGATTCGGAGGACAATTCGGGCAGGGGCGGCTCTAACTCGGGTCACGGGAACTCCGGCTCCGACGACTCGTAAGAGGCCTCTGCTCGCCACTGTCTTGCTAGCGACTGTCTTGCTAGCGACGCTTCTGGGCTCGGCAGCGAGTTGTGGCGAGCAGGCCTCGGTTGTAAGTACCTCTCAGGGTGCAGTCTGGCCTCCTGAGGGTGGCTCTGTGACCTACACCGATCCTGTGCAGGCCGCGGTTGGGTTTGCCACTGATTTTGTAGGGTTTATCGACCCACTCGTCGGTGAGTTTCAAGCTGGTGACGCTCGATCAGGAGAGGTTGGCATACGCGCAACTGCGACTGGTCCAATCACTACGGTGCTGCTTCGTCAGTTGGAAGAAGATGGTTCTTGGTCAGTTCTCGGTGCAGTGACTGATTCAATCTCGCCGACTGCGCCGGAAAAAGATGCAATTCTGAAGTCGCCCGTGACGCTTCGAGGTAGCAGTACTGCATTTGAGGGTACCGTCGATGTTGCAGTTCGCAGCGTGAACAACGACAAAC
>JBIKPA010000054.1:0-13803 GCA_044357715.1 Microthrixaceae bacterium | reverse complement strand
CCTCGCAGCACAGTCCCCGTCAGCGAGTAGGCGCGGGCCAGGCGGCCAGCGGAGCTCAGCCCTTCGGTGACCAGCGATAGACATTTGTCTACCGTAGAAAGTTGAACTTGAAAGGGGCCGGAATCAACCGGCGTCGAGATCGCGCACTAGGTCAGGGACTGCCGTCGTGGCAATCTTCCAGACCTGATCGACATCGACCCGGTGGTAGTGGTGCGCAAGCAAGATCCGAAGCGCGACCACATCGCTCCATGGCACGTCCGCGTGGGCGGCGGTGAACTCCTCGGAAAGCTGGTTGCTCGCCTCGCCAATTATCTCGAGCAGACGCTCAGCTGCACGCACTCTGAGCGGACTAGCCACGAACTTTGGTTGCCCACTTCGACGGCGGCAGCTAGTTCCCGTGCAGCGTCAAGGATGTCGGCGATACGATCGGCATCGCCGCGGCTCACAGCAGCACTGCCTCACGGCGGATGTGCTCGTCGCGGTCCTTCAGCCCGCCGGAAGACACGACGTCAACCTGCACTCCGAGCAGCCCCTCGAGTTCCTCGCTGATGTGCAGGAGGTCGAACAGTGAGCTGTCGGCCTCGAACTCGACTAAAAAGTCGATGTCGCTGCGAGGACCGTCGTCACCGCGCGCGACCGAGCCGAAGACCGCGACTGTGCACCCCTTGTGCCGACGGACCACCTCGGTGATCTCATCACGCTTCGACTCGACAAGTTCCCGAAGCGGACTCATGGTGAAAGGCTACCCCGAGGTGATCAAGAGCGTCGACGGGAATTCCGCTTCTTTCCCTGAACTGCGGTCCTTCAGCCTTTGGGTGACCAGCGGTAGACATTCGTCTCCCTGAAAAAGGTGGAGGCGCTGTTCCAGCCCTCAGGGACAGGCGTGGGAGGCCGGTGCGCGTTCTGCCGACGCCGGAAAGCCCTCGAGCAGCCCTGCCTCACGAGACGGACGCTGCACCAGCGACCCACCGCAGTTGGGGCATGCGCCACCGAGGTGCTCGTCACAGTCGGAACACCAGGTGCACTCGAACGAACAGATTCGAGCGTCGGTACCGGACGGGTCCAGGTCGCGATCGCAGCACTCGCAGTTTGGCTTCATGCTCAGCATGTCGGTCCTCTCAGGTGTTGGGTTTCTTGACGGCAAGGCGCCGGCGATAGGTCGTGGTGTTGACCCGGTTCCCGCACCGCTCGGTGGAGCACCAGCGGCGAGTCCCGGGACGCGAGGAGTCGTAGAACACGAGTGAGCAGCCCGCTCCCTCGCACAGACGAAGCCGACCATCGGCGGAAGCCAGAAGCTCCACGGCGTCGAGGGCGACTACTGCCAGTGCGCATTCCACCTCCGCTCCTGGCCGAAGGTGCGACGTTGCAACCGCATGCCCCACCAGCGAGCGAAACGGCGCTGGCCGGGCAGCGAAGTCGTTAATGGTCTCCCGATCCCCACGGACGATATCCGTGCCGCCGAGGCGAGCCGTGGCCCCGGCGTAGATCGCTTCCCGCAACTCGACCGCCGACGCCAGGTCGGGCGCGGTCAGCGGTTCGCTGACAGGCGCAACTGCCTCGGTGATCCAACGACCAAGATCGCGCGGGGCTGCGAGCAGTTCGGTCGGAGCAACGGACCGGTATCGGAGCGTCCAAGTGAGATCGAGCGACAGACGGCCGCCAAACTGGAAGTCGAGCTCGTTGGCCGCCATACTCACGCTTCCCCGGCTTCGGGTGCCGCAACCCGTTCGGCAATATCGAGGACGGCTTCGATCTCGAGCACGAGGTCGCCTGGCAGCGCGGCAACTCCGACCGCCAGTCGGGCATGTCGCCCACGGTCACCGAAGACCTCGACGAACACGCTTGAAGCGGCATCGATGACGCCGGTCTGCCCGCTGAAATCAGGTGTCGAGTTAACGACGCCACATACGCGAACGATCTGTGACACCTCGTCGAGCGAACCGAGCTCGGCCCGGACCGTGGCGAGCAAGTTGATCGCAGCCGATCGGGCCGCTCCGCAGGCCGCCTCGACGGACACCGATTCGCCGACCTTGCCAGTGAAGATCGAGCCATCCGCGTGCGTTCCAAAGTGTCCGCCCACCCAGAGCTGCCGCCCGGAGCGCACTGCAGGCACGTACTCACCGAATGGCGGGAGTGGTTCCGGAAGAGTCAGCCCCAACCGCAAGAGTTGGGCTTCCGCGGAATCGGTTGATCGCTCCATCTATGCAGGATACGACAGAGGTTTAACCTATGTCTACCATGTGGGTGGTTCCGCGCGTCCCGGGAATGAGCGCCGCAGAGCGCGTGTTTCCATTGCCATGAGCGTTCCTGCCGTCCTCGGGGCGACCGCGTCCATCGTCGCCGGGTTGCTCGGCCTGATCTGGCCGAAGCGTGTGAGTCGCGTCATAGGCCTCGAGCTCCTGGGGCCTCTCGGCGTCTCCGAGTTCCGCGCCACGTACGGAGGACTCTTCATCGGAGCGGGCTGTGCGGTACTCGTCATTGGTTCAGCCGACGCTGCGCTCGTGCTCGGGGCGGCGTGGCTCGGAGCCTTCGCTGCTCGAGTGGCGTCGGTGGCCGTCGACCGGAACGCATCCAAGGAGAACATTGCAGGCTGCGCTATCGAGCTTGGAGTCGGCGCGCTGCTCGTGTTCGGCTGCTAACGCCGAGCACATCTCGGCAGGTCAGCCCTTGCGCTGGAACTGGTACACATTCGTCTACCGGAAAAATGTGAAACACCTGCGATCGACCAGATGGCTCCGCCTTCCGCATGGCAGGGCCGGCTGCGGCTTCAGCGCCTGGCCAGCACGTAGCGGTGCAACGCGTCGAGGTAAGCCTCAGTGGCACGCCGCTGCAGTTCCCTGGTCAGAGGAGCTACGACCCTGACGAGCGCGACCCCCGGCACGCGGCCACGACCCACAGACCGAGCTGGCGAGTCCGGATTCCGACGGTCGAGCCAGCGAGCAGTTTCGCTCCAACCGGGAACACCTCGACTCCAGAACCCCGGTGAGCGGCCCAAACCTCCAAGCCTTCTGACGCAATGCGGAAGTCGGCACGATCGGTACCGATCATCTTGGTGAACCGCTCTGCTCTGAATCCTCTAGGAGGCACCGGCGTGGGCCGCGCGGTCGGGTCAGCATCCGTTCGCGCAGCGACGTAGCTCTCAACGTCCTGCGATGATGGTCGCAAGGGTGTGATCACCAGAACGACCCTACGGCCGTCGCACCCGAGTCCAAGGGCAGGAAGCTCCTCATCCGACGACGACCACCCGGAGCGGCGGTAACGAGAACTCGAGCGGCACTCTCGGTCCGTCAGTCCTTGGGTGACCAGCGGTACACATTCGTCTCGCGTTGGACGAATCCGAGCCTGCGATAGAGGCGATTGGCTGCCTCTCGAGATGGTCGAGAGGTGAGGTCAACAGTTTTTGCACCAAGACTTGCGGCAAGTTCGAGCGCTGCAGAATTGAGCGCCTCTCCCACGCCTTTGCCTCGGGCGTCAGCATCGACCACAACATCTTCAATCCATGCGCGCACACCAGTAGGAATCCGAAACACCACTAGCGTCATGCATCCAAGAATCGGCCCGGCCTCGTCACGTGCGAGAAGCAGATGACTCGCTCCGGACTCAAGCATTTCCTCAAGCTCAGCCGAGGTCGGAACCGCTGAAGAGGCCGAAAGCTGAGGGATCAGTCGCTCCAGAGCCTCAATCAAATCACTCGTAACCTCGCAGCACTCCTCAACTTCAATCATGTGCGAATGCTACGCCCACAAGTAGGCCACGCGCGCCCAAGGGCTTGGCCGAACAGCCAGATTCATCCTCAGTCCCGGTGGAAGCCAGCACGGTGGGCGATACCGTGATCCCAATGAGCCATCTGTTGTGGACGGATCGCCCGGCGGGAGATCGACCAGTAATGATTGTTGCCTTCGAGGGCTGGAATGACGCTGCTGACGCTGCAACCTCAGCTGTGGACTACCTCTCGGAGAAGCTCCAAGCTCAAGAGTTTGCCCAGATCGACCCTGAAGAGTTCTACGACTTCACTGCAGCACGACCAAAGGTTCGAAGCCTAGGTGGCCTTCGCAGGACGATCGACTGGCCTAAAAACAGCTTTTCGTGGGCAACTCCACAAGATGCACCCGGAGGGGTGATCCTCATGCGAGGGGTAGAACCACAGCTGAAGTGGCGCAGCTTTTGTCGGCAGATTTTGCAGGTTGCAACCGACTTGGACTGCAGCATGGTGATGACCTTGGGCTCGCTGCTCGCTGATGTTGCCCACACTCGCCCAACACCCGTGTTTGGCAACGCCTATGACCAAGCAGTGATCGAGAAGTTCAATCTTGATCAGGCTCACTATGAGGGGCCAACGGGCATTGTTGGAGTTCTCCACACCGAGTGTGTGAGCGCTCAGATTGACTCAGCCTCGCTCTGGGCGGCAGTTCCTGCCTATGTCCCGTCAGCGCCTTCCCCCAAAGCTGCGCTAGCACTTGTTCATCGTGCCACTGAGGTAGCGCAACTTACGCTCGACTCAACGAGCCTTATGGGCGCTGCCGCAGAGTATGAACAAGAGATCACAGCGCTCGTTGGGGAAGACGAAACAACAAGTGACTACGTCAGCCATCTTGAACAACAGCATGACCTGAATGCCAATTCAGTCCAATCTGCTGATGGCTTCGTGGAGGAAGTTGAGCAGTTTCTTCGAGAGCAGTAGCAGGATTTACAGCAACTCGGGCCTAGGGAAACATCTCCGGCGGATCGGCTTGGCTGAGTTCATCAATGACGGTCTCTTCATGAAGTTGGTCGCCTGACTCATACGCAGCGCGGGCAACAAGATGTGCGCCAACCGGCGCTGTTAGGAACTGAAGAAGAATCACTAGTACCAACAAAGTGGCACCAGCAACCGCATCGACTCTAAGAATTGCTCCAAGGGCCACAAGTACAAGGCCCAAGGTTGGCGGCTTCGTTGCGGCATGCATACGGCCGAACACATCGGGAAGACGGTAGATACCCAGGCCACCGAGTAAGCCCAGCGCGCAGCCTGCAAGGATAAGTGCAGCAGAAACCACCTCGATCACGGTCATGCTCCGCGCCGTTCGATGAAGCGAGCCACCATTGCAGTGCCGAAGAACCCGACCATGGCCACGATCACCATCACAATCAAGTAGGTGTCTTCGCCCGTGCGAGCAGAGAGCACGGCGATGCCCATCACCAGAAGGGTCAGCAGGAGGTCGGTTGCAACTACTCGGTCAGCCAAGGACGGGCCCTGAACTAAGCGAGCAAGGGTGAACAGCGCTCCAAGAGAAAGCAGGGCAAATCCCAGATTTGTAGCAAGAATCATGCGGGACTCCCATCCGGCCCTGCGGGGCTCGCCGGTGGCGGCCAGACCGGTGCTGGCTGCAGAATCGCTAGGCGATCCTCGGGGGAGCCAAATGCCGCGACCACATACTCCTCGAGTTCAAGGCCATCGGCTCGAACCTGAGCGGGGTCTCTAGTTTTGAGGCAGTGAACATAGAGCACCGGTGCCACGGTGGCACCGTTGCGGACCTGTAGGTGACCAGCAACGGGTTCGTTACCGATCTTGCCAAAAGCTTGCGGCCTTACGTCTACTGTCAAAGTCCCCGGGGTCAGGGTGATGGCATTGGCCACAAAGGCAGTGACTAGTGGCGAGCATGCCCGCAGTGGCACGGCAACGATTCCCTGCTCTACCTGAATCCGGGGCCGCACAACCTCTCTTGCCACGCCCAGATTTGATACGAGAAGAGCTTTGGTAAACCAGAGCCCAAAGCGCACCACAGACACTGGATGAACTCCACCGTGTTGTGTCGGCCCCAGTGGAAATAACAACACAAGTGCGGTGGCTAGCAGCGCCCCTGCTAGAGCATTACCGGGGCTTGGGTCTTCCCACAACAAAATCCAGACCGTAGTGAGCCAAAGGATCATCAACACGCGCGCCATCATCCAAGCACCTTCTCAATGTATGCGCTTGGGTCTAACAGGCTCTGTGCCGCACGCTCAGATAAGTTGAAAATCGGGCCGGCAAACACAGCCACAGCAAGCGTGACCCCCACGAGCGCAACCGTGGCACCACGCATCAGTACCGGAGTTCTCAACCTAGCGTCACCGCTAGCCGAGACAAGACGCAAGGTGGGGTCTTCTGCAGTACCCAAGAAGACGCCGTTCCAAATCTTGATCATCGAAAAGAGAGTCAGCAGGCTGACGAGCAAACTGACACCAACAATTGCGTACTCACCTGCACTAAAACCAGCTTGGATAATTCCCAGTTTGCCCACAAACCCCGAAAATGGGGGAATCCCAGCCAAACTGAATGCAGCTAAGACAAAGAGTGCTGCAACAAGGGGCGTCCGGCGAATCATTCCCCCCACTCGGTTCAACGCAGTTGAGCCAGCGCTCTCTTCTACTAAACCAGTAGCCAGAAAGAGCGCTGTCTTGACTGGAATCTGATGGAAAATAAAGAACACAGTCCCCGCAACGCCCGCAACGCTAAAGAGGCCCAGGCCTAGGATCATGTACCCAATCTGGCTCACAATATGAAAGCTCAAGATTCTTTTCATATCGTTTTGGGCAATGGCGCCGAGTACACCAATCACCATGGTGAAACCTGCGCAGACCAGCAGAATTGTTGAAGGACGATGTTGGGGAAACAGCAGGGTTTGAGTTCTGATAATGGAATAGACCCCTACCTTGGTGAGGAGCCCGGCGAAGACTGCAGTAACTGGCATGCGAGCTGTCGGGTAGGAGTCGGGTAGCCAGAAGAAAAGCGGAAATATTGCTGCCTTAATCCCAAAGACCACCAGCAAGAACATTGAGAGCGCTGTTTGGGTACCGGCAGGCAACTGTGCGATTTTGACCGAAAGGTCAGCCATGTTGACAGTGCCTGTTGCCGCATAGACCCACGCAATACCAATGACAAACAATGTTGATGCCAACAAGTTGATGATGATGTAGGTCATCCCGGAACGGATTTGTTCGCGCCGGCCACCCAAGGTGATCAGCACATAGCTTGCTGCCAAAGTGATTTCATAGGCAACGAACAAATTGAACAAGTCGCCGGTAGTAAATGACAGCGCAACTCCCGCTGTCATCACGAGGTAGACCGGATGAAACACCGGCTGGTCTTGATCGGCGCCGGGTTGGCCGATGGCATAGATCAAGACGCTCAACACGGTCACCATACTGATCGCCAGCATGAGAGCGCTGAACATATCTACTACCAACGTGATTCCAATCGGCGCTGCCCACGCACCCACCTGTATTGACTGCACGCCGTCTCGCTCCACTGCCACAAGTAACAGCGCTGCGTCTATGACAACAGCGACTAGAGCACCCACAGCGATGATTCGCTGCAGGGTTCTGTGGTTATAAGCAATGATTGCGATAGCGGCCGCAAGCAGGGGCAGAACAACCGGAAGCACAAGGAGAACGCTCATTCAGATCGCCTCCACCATCGGCGCATCTCTGCCTCACCAAGCTGAGCGATTCTTGCATCCTCAAGGTCATCTTCAACCTCATCGTCTTGTGTAAGTACCCAACTGCGATAGGCAAGGGCCAACAAGAACGCAATGATGCCGAAGCTAATCACAATGGCCGTCAGTGCAAGCGCCTGGGGAAGGGGATCGGCAACAACATCCTCGGGGCCGAATGCCCCGATGATGGGAGCTTTGCCGGCTCTACCGCCAACCACCATCAAGAGCAGGTTCGCCGAGTGCCCCATCAATGCCAGGCCCAAGATGATTCGCGACAGTGTGCGCTGCAACAGCAGGTAGACACCGACGGAAAACAACACAGCGACGATCAGTGCAGGCAACAGGCTCACGACTGCACCTCGTCTGAGTCCATTCCATCGGCCTCACCAAGTTGTTCGAGTAGCAGCAGCGACATTCCAAGCACAACTAGGTACACGCCAATGTCGAAAAACAACACTGAAGAGGTTTTCACCGTGCCGATTACCATGAGGTCCACAGAGAAGATGGCGCTTTCTAAAAACTCATGGCCACTCAACAATGAAACGCAACCCGTCAGGATGGCGAACAACATGCCGACTCCTAGAAAGGTGGTTGCGGGAATCGAGATGCTTCGGCTCAGTGCTTGTCCGCCACCGGCCACATATCGCAGGCCGAATGCGCATGAGGCAACTAGGCCGCCGGCGAACCCTCCGCCGGGCTGATTATGGCCAGCGAACAACAAGTACAACGAGAGCAACAACAGCGTGTGAAACTCGGCTTGCACACAGAGATCAAGGATGAGAGACCGCCGATGGGTCATGATTTCATCTCGGTTCTGCTGGGCTCAACCTTGGACTCGGCGGGCGTCTTTTTCGCTCGAACGATCGCAGCTACCCCGAGCGCAGCTACTGCCAGAACCACGATTTCTCCCATGGTGTCAAAGCCGCGGAAGTCCACCACAATTACGTTCACTACGTTGTTGCCACCGCCCTGCGAATAGGCTTTGTCAAGGTACTCGCCCGAGATACTTGGCTCGGTTCTTGCGCCGATTGCAACCAGCGTGAAGCCAAAGACAAACAATCCTGCGAGTACCGCAACTGCAATCCGGACACCTTGACTGCCAAGCAATTTGGGCCGGACAAAGTCTGCCGGCAGGTGCCGGAAGGCCAGAACAAACACTGCGATACCCAAGGTCTCAATGAGCAACTGAGTGATGGCCAGATCGGGTGCCCCTTGGATGACAAACAGCGCGGCCATTCCATAACCAACAGCACCGACGAGCAACACTGCAGCGAACCGTCGGCGAGCCATAGCTGCTGCGAACGCGCAGACAATCATGATGAACCCAACCACTATCTGCATTGGGGAGTCCGCAAACCACACCTCTGGCATCACAGCGTCGCTCAACAGTGGAACCCCGGGCAGCACAATCATCGTGAGCAAGATGACACCTAAATAGATGGGCAAAGACCCGTGCTGCACAAAGCCAGTCACTGCATCTGCACCTTCTAAAAGCCCCTTGAGGGTGCGGTCGTAGCCGCGCTGAGCACTCGGCAACTGAGGAACAGAGTCTTGAAGCTTCTCGATCCTCTGTCGCCACCAGAACAATGCAAAACCCGCACCAATGGCCACGGCCGAGAGCACAAGAGCTTGAGTAAAGCCATGCCACAACGCCAGATGGTGATCGGCTGTTTTCCCCACAATCGACTCATATGCCTGAGCAATCATCGGGTCAATGAGCGATGGAAGCAGGCCGAAAAGCAGGGTTAGCGCTGCGAGAACAACAACGGGAGCCAGAAACATCTTCGAAGGTTTTGGTGCCAGTTCCCCTAGGGCTTCATTGCCCACATAATCCTGATCTCGAATCATGCTGACCTGCCGTGGGCCAAACGCACCCCACACAAAGCGGACGCTGTAGGCAACAGTCAGACTGGAGCCAATCACCACTCCAAAAAGCACTAGCACTCCCCAAGCAAAACCGGTTTCCCCTAATGCAGCTAGTGCCTCCTCTTTTGCCAAGAACCCGAACATGGTTGGGATTCCAGCCATTGACGCGGCGACGATTCCTGCAATGACTGCCACAACCGGCCACTGTGCACGCAGGCCACCAAGCACTCTCAGGTCTCGGGTATGAGTCTGATGGTCAATAATTCCTACGAGCATGAAGAGTGCGGCTTTGAAGATTCCGTGCGCGAGCAACAGCGTGCAGCCAGCAAAGATCGACTCCTTGGTACCCACACCAAATAGCAACATCATCAACCCAAGCTGGCTGATTGTTCCGTAGGCCAGCAGCAGCTTCAGGTCATGTTGCCGCAAGGATCTATATGCCCCGATCAACATCGTGGCCAAACCAACGGTAATCACCAGAGGACGCCACGGGGTGTAGTTCGCAAAGGCCGGCGTGAAACGGGCGACTAGGTACACCCCGGCAGTGACCATGGTTGCCGAATGCAGATATGAGCTCACCGGGGTGGGTGCATTCATGGCACGCGGTAGCCAAGTATGAAACGGCACTTGGGCGGACTTTGTAAACGCACCGATTAGCACGAGCAGCAGGGCAACGTTCACTACGGATCCCGATGGCGGTCGAGCTAGTAGTTCGACCATTGAGTAGGTCCCTGCTGCTTCACCGAGCAACACGAACCCGCCCAACATGGCGAGGCCACCCATTGAGGTAATCAGCAGAGCCTGTAGAGCACCCGAGCGCGCAGCAGCTTTGTTGTCTTCAATACTGATCAAGAAATACGAGGTAATTGATGTGAGTTCCCAGAACATGAAAAGCGCCAGCAAATTGTCTGACAGCACCAAGCCCAGCATCGATCCAGAGAACAACAACAGCGTTGCGGCAAATCTGGCGATGATTGGTTCTGTATGGAAATACGACCCCGCATACACGAAGACTAAAAACCCAACACCTGCAACAAGCGAAAGCATGAGAAAGGCAAAGCCATCAAAGCGAAGGCCAAGCGTCAGGCCAAGCTGTGGCACCCAAGCTGCCTGCTCAGTGAGTGGTCCTGAAACCGAAAGCTTCGAATAGGCCAACGCGCCCCAGATAAACGCTACCGCTGGAACGAGGGCAGCAACGTAAAAGACTCGTCTTCCTAGTAGCGGAGCCAGCGCAAAGAGCAATCCGGCTACCACCGCAAAGGAAAGAATCAGAACGAACATAGGCAGTGCTTAAACCGAAGGCTCAAGCACATGCATCAGCGCACGTCGGATCTCGGCTTGGTGTTCTGAATCTTGCACTTGGCCGCCATTTGCGAGGGTGAGATAGAAAGTATCGATAACATCATCGCCCATGGTGTGGATCTTTGCCGACGAGACGTTCAAGTCAAGGTCTGCAAGCGCTCGAGTAAGCCCATAGAGCAGGCCGATGCGGTCTGGACCCACTGCCTCGAGCACGGTTGCACCGACGGTGGCGTCATTATCGAATCTGACTCGAGAAGGGAATTGACTTGGCCCTTGACGAGGCCGTCGCCTAGTTCGGCGAATCCGATCCTCGAGGCGTGCCTGAACAGCAAGACGGCCCTCGAGTGACTTCAAAATATCGGTGCGAACGTCATCCCAGGGCAACACCCCCGATCCGCCCACCGTCACTTGGAACTCATCGAGTGCTACTCCGTTCTCTGAGTACACATTCGCCCCGATCACATCAAGATCATGAAGCGCTAGTGCTCCCGCTACCCGAAAGAACACTCCAAGGCGATCGGGGCATACCACCGTTATCCGCTCACCCTCAACCGAAATATGAATCCCGGGTCTTTGCATGAGGAGCCGCTGCTCAGCGTTAGGAAAGCTCGAGCGCTCGGACAGTTCCTCGACTCCGTTGAGTAAATTGGCAACCCGAGCGGACAGTTGCTCTACAAGTTGCGCCTTCCAAGGCCCCCAAGACGTGGCCCCAGTTGAAACACCATCGGCTTCAGATAACGCGCGTAGTAGTGCCAAACGATCAGCAGTCTCGACGATTTTTGCCACTCCCTCGATGGTGGCCGGGTCATCTAGGTCGCGACGAGTCGCTATCTCTGACAACAACAGGTGGTGTTGCACCAAAAACGCGAGTGTTGCGACGTCTTGTGAGTCGAACCCCATTCGGGTCGCAATCTTTGTGGTGAGTTGCATTCCCACCTCACTGTGATCGCCCGGGTAGCCCTTACCAATGTCGTGAAAGAGCGCAGCAATTACCAAGAGGTCAGGCCGTGGGGTTCGGTGCGCTAACGAGGCAGCCTCGGCACTGCATTCCAACAGGTGGCGATCAACGGTGTAGTGATGAAACACGTTGCGCTGGGGCAAGCTGCGACATGGCTCCCACTCGGGAAACAGCGGTGTCCACAGTCCGAACTGGTCCAAGGTTTCTATAACGGGAATTGAAGCTGGGCCGTGACGCAACAGGTCCACAAGCAGCGCACGCGCTTGCGGCGGCCACGGAACCGACAGGGCAGGTGCCTGTGCAAGGGCCTCAAGCGACCGCGCTTCTATGCGTGCCGATCCTTGCGCCGCAGCTAATCCAACCTGCAGCACAGCTAGCGGGTCGGTGACCGGGATAGCACCCTCGGCTAGACACACCCTGGCATTACGCAGAATGAGACCGTTGTCGAGTTGTCGTTCTCGCCGGAAGCGATCGCGAAATGGCCCACCAAGCGAAAGCTTGATTTCATGAAAACACTCATCGCTTGCCCATGAGATTTTTCGGCCGGCCGCAGCAACTCGAGCCATCAACACATCTGCATCATCGTCGCCAACAGCGGCAGCAACCGCGTCTTGTTCTTGCAACAAGAGTTGGTCACCCGGCCGAGCGGTGCAGCGGTGAAGTTCGACTCGCACATCTAAAATCTCTTCATAGGCCGGGGCTAAAGAGAGCAGCACCGACTCGCTGATATCTGCACCTGCTGCACGAGCCCAACTCAAGGCATGAACATCACGAAGCCCGCCACGACCCTCTTTCAGGTCGGGTTCCAAATCAAAGGCAAGTTCTCCTGCGCTGCGATGTCGTTCCTCAACTGAACTACTTAACTCAGCCAACCAACGCTTACCGCGCTTACGCCAATTCACCTTGGCCTTCTCTGCAAGCTCCGCAGTTAAGTCTGCATCACCAGCAATATGGCGAGCCGAAAGTAGTGCTGTGGCGGTAACAAGGTCTTCGTTCGCTAGAGCGAGGGTGTCTTTCGTACTTCGCACTGCATGACCAAGCTTGAGCCCTGCATCCCAGATCGGATACCACAACGCGTCAGCAATTGCGGCAATCTGCTTGGATGGCGTGGCACGGTCATGGAGGAGGAGCAAATCCAAGTCGGATTGAGGGGCCAGTTCACAGCGCCCCTGACCGCCTACAGCGACAAGGGCTACACCAGTGGCCACGGCGTCACTTGAATGAAAAATCTCGACTAACCAAGACTCGATCAACTCGGTATAGGCGATGCAAAACTCTCGCCCTTTGAGTTGCCGGTCGTCCAAGAAGTCGCTGCGTTGCAGTGCGTAGGACATCTGTTCCTTAATCTACTGAACGCGTCGAGGGTACGAGCGACCCTTCGCTTTGGCCTCTGTGAGCCAGAGCGAAGAGAGGCTCCCCCTCGTGATCAGATTTCCGAGCGATCAGACCGCGTCCACTCCGTGTTCACCCGTTCGGATTCGGACTAGGTCTTCGACGGTGGTGACCCAGATCTTGCCATCGCCAATCTTGTCGGTCTTTGCTGCGGTAGAGATCGCCTCGACGACAGCGGCAGCCTCTGCATCATCGACGATGACTTCGATTTTCACCTTTGGCAAAAAGTCCACCTGGTACTCAGTGCCTCGATAGGTCTCGGTATGGCCGCCTTGTCGACCGAATCCACGTACCTCGCTGACCGTCATACCAACCACACCGGCTGCTTTGAGACCATTCTTCACATCATCAAGCTTGAATGGCTTAATTACTGCAGTGACCAACTTCATTAGGACACTTCCTTTCTCATATGGCCTCAGGGATTACCCCCTCAACCATGTTGATGTCGCCGACAAGCCGCCGGGATTCTGCATGGACAGCCGATGGGACCGAATGTTAATGGTTCGCACCGGTATTTGGATTGGACTGCTAGCTGAAGAACAGTAAGGGGAACGTGTTTCGGGCATGTTTCGTTCAGCAAGCCAGTGGGTTACGACAACCGGATCGCTCTAGAGTGCTTTCTTATGGCTGTTCGACACGATTGTCGCCACTATTCGACTCGATCTGTTACTCCCACCGAGGTAGTTCAACGTTGCCGCCTTGGCGCTGCATCAGAGACACCGTTTGATTGCCCCGAGGATTGTCTGTTTTTTGAGCGCCGGCCGCTCGATAGCAACTGGACTCCGCCGCCTGGTAGCTAGGCCTAGTCGCTAGGTAGTCACTGGTGATCTG
>JBIKPA010000053.1:0-13893 GCA_044357715.1 Microthrixaceae bacterium | reverse complement strand
CCCGACTGGGATTCCAGATACGGTCGCAGTCCCATTTTGTGTACTCGAAGCTTGAATGCTCGGGTTGAAGGTCCCGGCATCGCCGCAGTTCACGACGAAATCAAAGGTTCCGCTGACGCCAACGGCATAAGCACCTGAAACGGCCTTTGTAATGACAAGATCGGCAGTCTGGCGAGTATTGGTGAAGTTCGCAGTCACCGTGCTGTTAGCAGGGATAGTGACCTGCACATCATTGGGGGTCGTCAGGTCCCACCCAAGCGGCACCGTCTCGCTCACGGTGCAGTTGATGCCCGATGGAATACCCGAAATGGTGACCGAGCCCGAGTTAGAGACTGTTGTCACTGAGCGGTTGGAGTCAAAGGCTGTTCCGTCGCAGTCCACAGCAAAGCTGAAGGTGCCATTTCCACCCGCGGTTGTCTTGGTAATCGTGAGCGATCCCGTCTGGCGAGTGTTGGTAAATTCCGCCGTTTCGACGGTGGCGTCTACAGGATTAATAGAAACAGTCGGAGTAGAGGACCAACCCGGATTGCTGGCTTCGGTTACGGTGCAGTTCGCTCCGAATGGAATGTTCTCCGGCGTGCTCACGTTGCCTCCGCCACCGCCAATCGTTAGCTCCTGCGGATACCCCGCCACCGCCGGGCAGGCAACGGTGAACTTGAAGCTTGGAGCGCTGACCGGGTCGCCGGTAACTCCCCGCACAACCTTGACCACGTTGATTGATCCGTACTGACGAGTATTGGTGAAGGTGGCCGACTTGTTGGCATCCATCAGCACTGATCCGCCATTTGAGGTGATGTCACCGGTGACAACGACTTGATAAAAGGAGTTGGTGGTCTCGGTCACAGAGCAGTTCGAACCCGGCGGGACCGTGAGCGTATTTGTTTGGCCATTCGTCAGTGAAAATGGCGAATCCGGAAGGGGCGATCCGTTGCAAGCCACCGCGAAGTTGAAAGACCCTGAATCCCCAGGTGCCGGGTTCACAACATTCTTAGTCACACTCAGAAGTGCACCGATCTTGTTGGTGACTTCATTTGAATTCTCTTTAATATTTGACACGCCAGAGGCACTGAAATCTGCCTGAGCTTGATTGGTCAGGATGCTGCCCGCGGCTTGCCCGGGGTTCACGGTGACTTTGAACTGAAGTTCCGCGTAGCAAGTCTCTCCTGGCGCACAGACCCCTCCCGTGAGCGGGTCAAGCGCACCTACATTTGAACTGACAGTGTTTCCAGCGAAAGATGCGTTGTTGGGTACCGAGGACGCGATCAGAGCTGTATTGCCAACTCCCCACTTGCCAGAGCCAGCAACATATGTGGTTCCAGCTGGGATGACATCACTCATGAGTACCCCTGTGAGTTGGACATCGCCAACAGCGCGAGCGGGTACCCGGTAGGTGATCTCGTCTCCACCGATGACTGCTGGATTCGGATTGGTTGAGTTGTCTCGAGCTACTGGCACCCCATTGACTGCCTGATCCTTCTCCATTGCGAGAAGGCAGGTAATTGGGGAAGAGAGTGCAAACCCCCCGGGGTAGTAGTTGTCGCCCGTGGTCTCAAAGCGAACGTCAATAGAGCTTGTGCCGCCGGGCACCGAGGTTGTCTGAGTTTTGGCGTCAACGCCGTGGCCGTCGTTGCGGCCATTGACGAATCCCTGTTGAATAACAGCGCCCGAATCTGGGTCTACATCAAGGTCAATGTTGTGATCGGCGATTGGTTGCTTGCCGCTATCAAAAAAGTTGCTGGTTCCAGAAGGTCCCGCCGGGTCGACCAAGCTTCCTTCGCCCGCTGCCGATGAGGCTTTCACTTTGAGTGAGTCGTTGGTGAGGTACTGGTCGCCCTCCCAAGCAACTGCGCCAAGACGCAAGGTGGACGAAGTGCTCGGGTCGCCAGTCGTAATGAACCCCGACAGTGTGGTCACGGTATCGGCCGAATTCTGAGCCTGCCGAAGAAGGCCGTCGTAGATAGCAACGTTGCGGTAGTCGTTACGCTTGTTGGCTCCGTCCTCATTTCCAGTGAGGCAATTCACGGTCGGGAATTTGTAGACAAGCGCTAGCGCCCAGCCTGCATGGCAGTTGTTGCCCTGAGCTGCTTGGATATTTGCAACGCTCACACTCGTAGCAGTCGCTGCGGCTACTCCGGCGAAGCTGGCGGTTACGTCTGCAACCCCTTCGTAGACAAGTCCCCATCGGCCAGGGTCGCTTTCGGAGGTGCTTGGAATCTGGCTCAATCCCCCGAGGGGGTGAGTGTGCACGGTGTCAGCAGAGACTGTTGCATAGGCGCCGCCAGCTACTGCAAGCTGCACGCTGTTTGCGGCAGTGCGGTCAGCGGTAGCCATTGATGCTGGGTTCTTGGTGGGGTTGCAGTAGTACGAGTTCGAACTAGCGCTCTTCGCTCCAAGGTTTCCACCCCAGTACAGGTAGGCGGCATCGACCACTGCGCCGCTCGGCGTTGTGAGTGACCCAGAACTGCCATTGAACAGCGGACCTGCACCATCGGGGTCGTTGTTGTTCATCAACAAGTCATCGTTCACCTCGCCGTTGTTGGTACACAAGGTGTTCGAACTCAGGCATTTGAGCACGGTGTTGCCAATCAACAAGAAGTCTCCGTTGACGTTCTCGTTGTAGCGAGCAGGCTGGCCGGCACCGAATTCGGCAGAGGCTGATGAGTCACCTGCCCAGACCAGTGGAAGGCCTGTATGAAAGAGCACGGTGGCAATGATCGCCGCCGCTGCACGAAAGCCAATCGACTTCCACTTTGACAAATTGCTGCTCATGATCTTCCTCCGGCTCGCCGTGTCTGTCACGCTGACTTGGCTACCTTGGTGGAGATCTTCCTTGGCCTCTAGGGTCCTAGGTCCCGAATCGGGAGAGAGGGATTAGTTCACCTGACGGTCCCTGCCAACCCAATATGGCTCTCGAAGCTTGAACTTCTGCAGCTTTCCGGTAGCTGTTCGAGCAAGTTCGTCTCTGAACTCAATAGAGGTTGGGCACTTGTAGCGAGCAATATGAGCTTTGCAATGTTCCATCAAGTCAGCCTCGGCTGTGTCACTGTGAGCTAGGTCGCTCCCGGGCACAAGAACCACAAGCGCCTTGATGGTTTCGCCCCATTTCTCATCGGGCACGCCAATCACGGCCACCTCGGCCACATCGGGGTGAGAGAACAGTGCGTCCTCAACTTCAATTGAGGACACGTTCTCGCCGCCAGAGATGATCACATCTTTTTTGCGGTCGTGGATTCTGACAAAGGACTCGTCATCGATGATTCCGCCATCCCCGGTATGGAACCAGCCGTCTTCTAATGCAGCTGCAGTTTCTTCTGGTTGGTTCCAGTAGCTCTTCAGCACCACGTTGCCCTGAGCGAGCAGCTCGCCTTCATCGTCTACGCGCAGTCGAACGCCCAAAGCTGGCGCACCGGCGCGAACGAGCTTCTTGGCACGGTCGCTCGGTGAGAGATCGTCCCACTCGCTTCGGGATCGGTTCATGGTGAGCAGCGGTGCAGTCTCGGTGAGGCCATATATCTGAATGAACTCCCAACCGAGTTCAGTCTCGACCCGTTCAATGATGCGCGTTGGTGGTGGGGCGCCAGCTACAACAATGCGAACCTGCTGACGGCCATCGGCTCCACTGCCTGGGATTGGCCCATCCCAAGTGGAAGCCGCTTCAAGGATCATCGCTACAACGGCTGGGGCCCCGCACATCAGCGTGACTCCGTGCGCATCGATGCGCCGCAAAATCTCGGCTCCCTCAACTTTGCGAAGCACTACCTGCGGCACTCCCATGGCAGCCACCGTGTAGGGGAACCCCCACCCATTGCAGTGAAACATCGGCAGCGTGTGCAGATACACATCGCGATCGTTCACTCCTGCTTGCCATCCGAAGGTAGCTGCGTTGACCCAGAGATTGCGATGCGTCATCTCAACGCCCTTTGGCCGAGCTGTTGTGCCGCTGGTGTAGTTGATGGTGGCAGTTGCGTCTTCGTCTGGCTGCCAAGGTGTTGCCTGCAGGTCGTATCGGTAGAGCAGTTCGTCGGTCTGTGTGCCGATGATGAGTTTCTGCGGAGCTGTGACCGCAGCGAGCGACTCTTCGAGTTCTGGGTCAACGAGCAGCAGGGTGGCCCCTGAGTGCTCAACGATGTACTGCACCTCATCAGGGTGGAGGCGAAAATTAATCGGGACTGCCACACGGCCCGATGCCGGCGCCCCATAGAGCACCGTTAGTAGCCGGGCTGAGTTCTGCGAGATGATCGCAACCCGATCCCCTTGGGAAACACCGAGCGACTCTAGGCCTGCGGCAAGAGCAGCGGCTCGAGTTGCAACGGAGCTATACGTCAGATCAGTGAGTGGCGGGGCTGGTTGATCGGGCTCATCGACAATGCCAACTCGATCGCCGTAGACCAACGCAGCGCGCTCTAGGTGATCCTGAACTGTAAGTGGTACCTGCATGGAGCAGAGGGTAGGGCTACTGCTCTGCGAGGGCAGCGTATTTGGCCAGAATCTTCTTGCGCTTTGAGGGCTGAATATTGGCCAAAGTGACGTCGCCACCATATTGCTCAACTACCCGATGATCCATCACTCGTCGCCAGATAGGTGGAAAGTATGCAAGGCCGAGCATGCCGCCATATCCGGACGGTAGCTGCGGAGACTCCTCGAAGTGGCGAAGCGTCTGATACCGGCGCGTGGGGTGAGCATGGTGATCCGAGTGCCGCTCAAGTTGGTAGAGCAACAAGTTTGATGCCACGTGATTGCTGTTCCAACTGTGGCGTGGCTGGCAACGCTCGTAGCGGCCCTCTTCGTTCTTTTGTCGGAGTAATCCGTAGTGCTCTAAGTAGTTGACGACCTCTAGGAGCGAGAACCCGAACACTGCCTGAATGATCAGAAAGGGCAGTACTCGAACGCCAAATACAACAAGGAGTGTGCCAAAGAGCAGAACAGTCATCGCCCAAGCATTGAGCACATCGTTTTGAATACTCCAGACACGAGTTCCCTGATGACGAAGCCGCTTGGCCTCGAGTTCCCAGCCCGAGCGAATCCCGCCCCAGACTGATCTTGGCAGGAAGGCCCAGAACGATTCACCAAGGCGAGAACTTGCTGGGTCTTCTGGCGTGGCAACGCGATTGTGATGGCCACGATTGTGTTCAACGTAGAAGTGCCCATACCCAGTTTGAGCGAGCGCAACACGAGCTAGCCATCGTTCAAGCTTTGGTTTCTTATGGCCGAGTTCATGCGCTGTGTTAATGCCAACCCCGGCAACGGTTCCAACTGTGAGGGCAAACCCTAGGTATGCGAACCAACTCAGATTCTGTGTGCTCACCAGGTTGCAGGCAAAGATCAAACCGGCAAATTGCACGGGTAGAAACAAATAGGTGCACCAACGGTAGAAGTGATCCTTGGCCAAGGGTTCGACTGCCCAGTTGGGCGGATTCGATGTGTCTTCGCCAAAGATGCGGTCAAGCAGCGGAATCAGCAGGAGCACCCAGATTGGGCCGAGCCACCAGAAAATCTCCAAACCGAATCTTGCTGACTCCCGTGCGGCACCAAATGGTAGGAGCGGAACCACCACTCCGAGCAGCCAGAGGTAGCGCTTCTTGTCTCTCCACATGACTGGTTGGTCATCGACTGTAGAGCGGAGGGTTCTCATTATTTGACCTCGAGGATGGGAGTCAGACTGCTAGCGACAAAGCTGGCGATTACCTGTGGCGAGTCATCGGGTGCACTCACGGCGTAGCTAATAAGGAGCCGAGTAACAAGGTCTGCAGAGCGCCGGAGATGACCAGAATCAATCTCGGGTTGGCCCATCAAAATGACAAGCTCAACTACCCCGCGAACTTGGCTCAGCACCGGCCCGCCCTCGGTGGTGAGCAACGGGATGAGCGCATCAGGTTCTGTGCGAATCAGTCGGTCCAAGAGCGGATGCTCACGCAGTGCAATGAGAGCAGAAAGAAAGGCTGCCTCGAGCGAGTCTCTTGGGTCCTCAAACCCTGAGGCTGCTCGGACGACCTGCTCGATCAGTGCCGAGGTTTCATGAACAATGACTGCAGCGATCAGGTCTTCTTTTGATGTGAAGTGCCGGTACAGGGTTTGTCTTGATAGCCCAGCTGCTTTTGCAACATCGCCAACCGAAAGCCGGCTGATGCCATGTGTTGTGGCAGTCTCGAGTGCCGCAGCGAGAATCTGTTCTCGGGTGTCTCTTGTGAGGGGCTTATTCGCAGCGGAAGCTACAGGATCCATAAGTTGACAGAGTAACAAACTTTGTCAACTTGTCAACCTATTGCCCTCTCGTTTCTCCTCAGGGTTGGCGTCTACTCAGGGTTGATTGCCCGGCCGATGCTGAACCAAGTCCACGGCTTGGGTCCACGGGCGTAGCGGCTTGTCACTGACTCAATCTGAAACCCCGCTGCCTCGACTAGTTCGGGCATCTCTCTAGTCAGATGGCACCCACCCGCTAGCTTCCCCTGAAGCGGATCAAGCCTGCGTTGCCATTTTGCAATGGGGGCATCTGGCGAAAGTCCATGTTCAAGGAAGTGAAATCTTCCTCCCGGGCGAATGACTCGTCTGAGTTCAGTCAGCGCTGCCGATACATCCGCGATGGTGCACAAGGTAAAAGTCGAGAGTGCACCGTCGCAGCTACTTGTGGCTAAGGGAAGCAGTTCGCCCGTTAACCCAACCTGTTCAACCATGGGGTAATCGGCCCCAGCGGCTGCCCGGGTAGCCCGTTCAGCGGCAAGCTTCGGCTCTGCTATTCGAAGTGCCTGTTGCGAAGGCTCAACGGCAAATACGCGGGTGACCTCGGCCGGATACACCGAGGCGTTTGCCCCAGAGCCAAATCCGATTTCAACAATCACCCCACTCAGGCCAGCCACAGTGGTTTGCCGCCACGGCAACATGTCGGCGTTGGCACACATGGAGTCGACCATCCGAGGAAGAACCCGTTCGTTATAGAGGTTGCTAAGGCTGTACTTCATCAGGCTCGCCACTTCACGGCTTCTGGGTGAGGTCTTTACGGATGCTGGCCGCTTCGCTCTCTCGTGCAGCCTTGGCCAGATTCTCGATCATGGATCCAAAGACAATGTTGTGAAGTGGGCTAATCGAGAGCCAGTACAGGCGGCCAGGAAGGCCACGAGGAATAAAGAGCGCCCGCTGATGCAGCACAGTAATACTGCTGTCTGCTTCAACCCCCTCGGTGGTGATCGAAAACTCAAGCCATGCATCCCCTGGAAGCTTCATCTCGGCTCGCAGTCGCAGAAGCTCAAGTCTGTCGACCTCTTCGACTCGCCAGAAGTCGATGGCATCGCCAACGAGCACATGGTCTGGGTCGCGGCGGCCACGCCTCAGGCCAACTCCTCCAACTAGGCGGTCCATCCAACCTCGTAGGCTCCAAGCCAGTGGCAATGAGTACCAGCCGCGTTCCCCGCCGATTCCCTCGACTGCCTGCCAAGTGTGCTCTGCGCTCGCCCCGACCACTGTCGAGCGTTCATCTCTGTACACGGTTCCGCCACTCCACTCGGGATCAGTTGGCATCGGGTCGCTTGGCGCTCCCGGCCATTCAGCACCTGACCACCTTGTGATCACCTGCGCCGATCTGATCTTTCCCAGAGCTAGACGGACTGCCTCATCAAAGCCGATGAGCGATCCCGGAAGGAGCGCCTCAATATCGTTCTCGCTTGCCACAGCATCATTACGCAAAGACTCGATAAGGGGCTGCGCAATGGCTTTGGGGACAGGCGTAACAACGTTCACCCAATGACTCGAGAGCCAAGGTGTGAGTACCGGCACGGGAATGATGATGCGCTTGCGTAGACCATCTACTTGAGCGAAGCGTTGCATCATCTCTCGGTAGGTCAAGACATCTGGACCGGCAATATCGAAGCGCCTATTGGTCTCGATAGGAAGTTCTAGCGACTGAGTGAGGTAGCGCAGCACATCTCGAACAGCGATTGGCTGGACATGAGAACTCACCCACTTTGGGGTCACCATGACTGGCAATTGCTCGGTGAGGTATCGAAGCATCTCGAAAGAGGCAGACCCGCTACCCAGAATAACGCCGGCCTGCAAGACCACCGCAGGGACGCTGCCATTGAGCATGATCTGTCCCACTTCTGCTCGAGAGGCCAGATGCTCGGAGGCAACTTGGCCTTGTGGCACAAGTCCGCCTAGGTAGATCAATCGACTCACGCCCGCAGCGGTTGCAGCATCTGCGGTGTTTGCGGCGGCGCGGCGATCCGAGTCCGAGAACGAGCCGCCGGAGCCGATGGAGTGAACGAGGTAGTACACGGCATCAATACCTTGCATGGCAGGTGCCAGAGAATCAGCATCTAGCGCGTCACCTTGGACAATCTCGCAGTCAGCCGCCCACCAGACGCCGCGAAGTTTTTCGGGACGGCGCGAGAGACATCTCACTTGGTGGCCTTGCTCAACGAGAAGCGGAACTAACCGGCCACCGATATACCCAGTGGCTCCCATTACAAGGATTTTCATGGTGTACGACCCAACGTGCTCTGGCACAGTGACTGCGCTTCTTAGTCCGAAATCAACCTCAAACGGACTCCGAAGAGTAGTGGGTTGTGCAGCGCTGTTTCCCTCGCGAAGCTCCGTGATCTTGGCTAGGCGTCATAGGTCACCTTCCCCCGCCTACACAGTTGGGGCCAAGACGTAACAAACTGTAGGGGTGCACACTGTTGGACATCGAGACATACTGATTATTGGTGGTGGCCCTGCAGGATCTGCAACTGCTATCCGCGCTGCCTCGGCGGGTGCCACGGTCACCGTCTTCGAGAAGGCGATGCCGGGCCGAGACAAGATTTGTGGAGATGGCCTGACTCCGCGTGCCGTCAAGGCCCTAGGTGAACTAGGAGTCTCGCTTGAGGATGCGCATCGAATTGATGGTCTTCGAATGATCGCCAACTCAACCGTGCGTCAATTGGAGTGGCCAGGGATTGCTCCATTCCCGGCTCACGGGGCCGTGTGGCCGCGTCGCAAGCTTGATGAGCGACTCATGGACCTTGCCGCCAAAGCCGGTGCCGAACTGCTCTGGGGTCATGAGGCATTGCCAGTAATAGAGAATGGTCGCGTCGTCGGCGTATCGGTTGGCGAGCGTGTTTGGACTGCGGACCTAGTAGTTGTTGCTGCTGGTGCCCCGGGCTTGGTGCATCGGATGTTGGGGATGGAGCGTGACCCTGACGAGCCATTCGGTTTAGCGATCCGAACCTATGCCGAAAGCCCCCGGGCCTCTGAGCGTTACCTCGAGGCTTGTCTCACATTGCGTGATGCCAATGGAACTCCGGTGCCCGGTTACGGCTGGATGTTCCCAGCGGGTGACGGAACGGTCAATATCGGGGTAGGGGCGCTCTCCACGATGAAGGGCTTTAAGAAGCTCAACCTGAATCGGCTACAAGATAGCTACCGCGGGATTGTCAGCCGGGACTGGCAGCTAGGCCCCGATCTAGAGCGCCCCCGCGCCTGGCGTCTTCCGATGAGTACTACCAAGCGGCATGGTCCCGGCTGGGTAGCAATCGGCGACGCGGCAGGTTTGGTCAACCCGATGAACGGCGAAGGGATTGACTATGGCCTTGAGTCAGGAATGCTTGCAGCGGACTTGTTCCTAGCAAATCCAAGCCTTGCCCCTGTGGAGTACGACAAGCAGATTGGCCTGCGCTTTGATGCGTTCTTGCGCACCGGGCGACGCTTCTCATTTTTGATTGGTCACCCGTGGATTTTAAGGACCGGCCTGCGCTTTGCAGTTGGGACGCACGGGATTGCAAATATCACTCTGCAGGTCATGGGCAACCTTGTTGATTCCTCAACGCCCGGAGTAGGCGGCCTAGCTATGCGCTCGGCCGACACGCTGTTGGGGATTGCTGACCCGGTATTGCGTAAAACTCGCGCCGCTGGCTGAAGCTAGGCCATCCTCGAACCCAATCCGAGACGCGAACAAGGCCCGAGCAGTTGCTCGGGCCTTGTTGTAGAGCTAAAGAGTTACTCCCTAGAGAGTTGCTCGATCAGGTTGGGCCCCAGCCGAACTCATAGGTGTGCCGTCCGTCTGCACCGGCGTACTGCTGTGTAAAGGTCTTGGCTCCACCAAAGGTGGCGATTTGGCTGCCGTCGATGTCTGGCGGCAGATTCAACACCGGAATCTGGAAGGTGAATGGCGGAATAGCAGCGATGGCCGAGTTGATGATGTTGGCAAGGTCGCCCTTGGCACCAATTCCAAGAAAGAGCGAACCGCCGAGGACGTCATCTCCGAAACCAAAGAGTGGAACGTTCTGAGCGAGAAGCCCCAGTGCACCCACGATGTTGTCGAGAATGAGGTCAAGAATCAAGCTGGCATCGGATGGCAGGGTTCCCTGTGCAATCGTGGCATTGAGTGCGTCCTTGAGGACTCCTGCTACGCCGTCTGCGGCTACGCCATTACCAACAAGGTCTTCTTCAGAAGCCCAGGTGTAAGCGCCAACAACTTCAAGCTTGTTGGCAGAGTTGAACAGGTCTATCAGCGACAGTGGCTTCACGTTGGCGAAGGTGGCAGCGTTCTGCTGATTGCCGGTGAGCACGCGGGTCGAGCCTTCGCCGACGCTCGGAGCGTCGGTCCGGTTATTCACCACAAATACCTGAGCCGAGTTTGGAACGCCGACCTTGACGCGGAAGCCGATCTGCAACGCATAGGGCTCGTCATCACAGTTGGGAATCGCAATGCACGCTCCGAAGATCGGATCGCGAAGCTCATCTTGACTGTCGTTGATCTTCACGGAGTTGGCCTTAAAGGTCCAACTCTCGCCTGCGGGGGCGGCAGCGGGTGCACATGATGCAGCAAGTGCCATGACGGCTACTACTGCAACGATGCCCGCTGTTAGCGAACGTGTTCTGGTCATTTTTAGATTCCCTCCAATTGGGTAACGCACGAGATGTGACTACCAATAAATAATCGCAACCGGTAAGTCACGACCCCGTCTTCGCCTAATTGCCCTAGCCCAAATGGGCTATGACGATTGTCATGGTATAACAGGTCCTCACCTAGTACCAGCTAAAACTGACTGCCATTCAACAAAGTTCTGATCGACTCGCCTTTACGGGTTCTCCTCAACGGCTGCTGCTGCGGTGCAGGTGCCAGCCGTTGTATTGACCGGGTTACACCTAGCCGAGACTCGGGTCCCGAAAGAGACCACATAGCCCGTGCTGCGATCTGATTCTCCGGGAATAAAGTCGCTATGGATGATCTGAGCGCCCGAGGCGAGTGCAATGTCGCGCTGGGCGGTGTTTGGTGCCGTGACATTGTCGTCAGCGCGAGTACGAACAAGGTAGCCCTGCTCAACCAATTGCCTGATCCGTGACCCGTCGGCGGGATTGTTCTCTTTGAGCACAGCACCATCGGGTTGGCCTTCACCGGAGCTGGTAAACATCGCTCGCCCAGCAAGTGAGGGGTGCCCAGCCAGGTAGACATCGCGCTTGTCTGCGTTATCGATAAAGAAGAGAAACTTGCCGCGGGAGTCTGCAACGGTGGGCCAACCAGTGGTGGTGATGGCTGTTCGCAAATCTGCAGCGTCCCCTCGCACATCATCGGGCGTAATCAGGCGGTCGCCTAGTACGGAGCGAATCTCGGCATCGACTGCATCAAGTTGGGTTGCGTCAAAGGGGATCATCTTTGTTGCATCTACTGGTGCGGGAAGGTTCTCGTCTTTGAGTTCCAAGTTGATGATGACCGGCAGATGCCCTGGGTGTGAATCAGACCAGGTCTTCAACTGATCCATGCATCCAATCAGTGTGGGGCAGGTCGAGATGAAGTCGATGTCTTGGATGTGGATGACCTTCATGCCCGGCAAGCTCACACCGGTTGGGCGCTTGACCGAGAGGGTCAGGATGTCGGGAAGGAGTGGCCGGGCGAACTTGCCGCCCACAGGGTCAGCCGCAATATCGAGTTCGAATGAGCGCACACCGCGCTGGAGTTGCGTGGGCAGCGGGGCGTGGGTGTAGTTAAGGAGGTCTGCTGAGCCAAGGGCCGAGGCAACTGCGGGAGCCTGCTTGGACAAGAAATCAAGCCACTGCAAGATGGGCGCCTCTGGCGCAACGTGGTAGCTGTTATGAGAGCCAATGAACTGCAGTTGGTTGAGCCGGACAGTGTCATCGCCAGAGGGAACGGTGGCTTCGCCAGCCCCATCAGAGGTTCCGTCGCCACCGTTATTGAAAGGAGCGCTCACGCTGCAAGAAGCAGCGAGCGCGCCCGTCGTCACAAGCAGGCTCACAGCAAAAAGCGACCGTGACTTCGTCCACGTGAGTTTCATGATCTCCCCTAGTCGCCAGCAGCGCCAAAATCTTGATGCTTAGTGTGCCATTTGTTCACCTTCAGTTCAATCTTTGTTTAGGTTTCTGGGTGGAACTGCCTAGTCCCATGAGCTGCGGGTCCTGCGCGAAACTCAAGCTGGAATCTGAAAGAGTGGTGAACATGCAGGTTGCGTCTTGGCTATCTGAGTTTGAGCCACCAGTTGAGGTGCATCAGGCCTTCATCGAACAGTTGCGCGACCAACTTGAAGCCACTGCCGTTCATGCTGCCGCACTGGTTCGGGACACAGCCCCTGACAAGCTACCAATCAGGGTTCCCAAGTCTCGGCTCGCAGACCTTGATTGCTGTGAACGAAAGGCGCTCGCTGCATCACAGGCAGATCGAGATGCTCAAGTCATCAGCGAGGCGATGTTGCGCGGGGTAGCGCTTGACCGATTTGTGACCTATCAACTTGTTGCAGGTCGAGTAACTGAACCAATGCAAACCTGCATCTCGATGTTGGCTGCAGAGGCCGATGACTCGGCAATAGCGGCTTTCGAGGCGCTTGGCCCAGAGGTGACTGCAGCGCTGATTGATCCACTTGCTGCACAGGTGGCTGACGCTTGGTCGGGGATCGACCCTGCTTGGGTGCCAAGAACACAGTCAAAGGTGGCCGCAGTTCTTGCAGACGGGGCTGTGGTGTGTTCTGGAATCATTGATGTAGAACTAGGCGGCCCCAGTGCCGGGGTGCCGGCAGTGGTCGTTGAAGTGAAATCAGGAAGACCCGCAGCATCTCATCAGGCAGAGGCCTATCTCTACGGCCTGCTACTAGCGCTTCGTGATGGCATAGCTCCCGGTGCAGTTGCTCGCTGGTACCCCGGATCGGACCTTGCTGCAGTATCCGTAAGCGAGGGCCTTCTTGAGTCGGCCGCCCTGCGCTTGGAACAAGCTCTGTTGCGGTGGGCAGAGTTGCTTGCCGGGCGCACCCCTCAAGAATCGGCCGGTCCATGGTGTGGCTGGTGCCCCGACAACGCAGTCTGTCCGAGTCGTCGAGTCGACCCGAGGACTCAGACTGCCACCGGTGCTGAGTCGGAGTTTGCAGATGAGTTTGATCCGGAGCGCGACTGGTGACTAGCGAGACTGAACCCAGCGAGATTGCACCGAGCACTCGTGAGGATCGCCAAGCGCTTGCCGCTCGGATGACGAAGAGCCTCTGTGATTGTGTTGAGGAGTTACTTGGGGAGCAGTTCTGCGTGCAGCCGGGAGTTCGTCCTGACTACTTCGCAGATGGCTTAGTAGTTGACGCCTTTCGGGCCACCGAGCGCTGCCCTCGCAAGCTTGCGGGTCCCCCGAGCGAATATAGAGACAGCGTGGCGATGGCCCGTCGCAGAGTCGGCCTACTCACTCTGCGTGAGCTCGCAAATTCTGCCGATTCCTCGAAACCCATGTTGGTGTCTGCTGCTGTTCAACAAGTGATGGCTGACCCAGCGAACTGGCCAACCTCTTTGCGGGACTGGGTAGAGAGTTTGGATCGAGCAGGCCGGGCAGCTGTTTCTGCTGCAGCGATTACCTGGGCCGAGTCCGCAGTTCGCCTTGTCGGTCGCGATCACAGGGTGAAGTGGGCCGAGCCTTCGCAAAAACCCAAATGGAAT
>JBIKPA010000244.1:0-4037 GCA_044357715.1 Microthrixaceae bacterium | reverse complement strand
GAGCGGGTGCTCTGGCGCAAGTACACAAAACGTCATGCCAAAAGCAGTGTCGGGACGGGTGGTGAACACGCTGAACTCCAGTGGAGTGGAGCCCTCCGCAGACAGCACCGGCTGACCCTCTGCTGTCACTACGGCCATTTTGAATTCGGCACCCTCGGACCGACCGATCCAGTTGCGCTGCTGGGTAACAACACGCTCAGGCCAATCCAATTGGTCAAGATCATCGAGCAACTGCTGAGCGTAATCAGTAATGCGGAAGTACCACTGCTCAAGATCTCGCTTCTCTACAACGGCACCAGAGCGTTCCGCTGTGCCATCGGCAAGAACCTGTTCGTTCGCAAGCACTGTCTGGTCGACTGGGTCCCAGTTCACCGGGGCGGCTTTACGGTAGGCCAACCCGTTTTCGAAGAGCTTCAAAAAGATCCACTGAGTCCAGCGCATATAACTCGGATCGTGGCTCTTCACCTCTCGCCGCCAGTCATAAACACCACCGATGCGCGTGATGGAGCTTCGCAACTGCTCGATTCGCTCGTCAGTGAACGCCCGTGGGTGACGGCCCGTCTTGATCGCCGCGTTTTCTGCTGGCAAACCAAAGCTGTCGAACCCCATGGGAGACAAAACCGCGTCTCCGCTCATGGTCCTATACCGAGTGAGTAGATCGCCAAAGGTGTAGTTGCGCACATGGCCCATATGGGCGGCACCTGAAGGGTAGGGGTACATACACAGCACGTAGTAGCGAGAGCGAGGGTCATCGTTGTCGACCTCATAGGTTCCCTGCTCGCGCCAGTACTGCTGCCACTTGGGTTCGATCGCTTGCGGATCGTAGGGCTCAAAGAGTTCAATATCTGAGCCGGAACGAGAATCTGCCATGACGTGATCGTAGTGAGGTAGAGCCCCACACCCCGAAACCGAGCCTGCCAGCCTGCGGATTTGCTGATTCTTGAACCTCAAATTCCACACATTGCGGGGTGACCGCTAAGGTTGCACCTCGTGCGGGGCCGTAGCTCAGTTGGCTAGAGCGCTTCCATGGCATGGAAGAGGTCGTGAGTTCGATTCTCATCGGCTCCACAAGCACCCTGCAATAAAGAAGACCCGGCTCCAAGCCGGGTCTTCTTGCATGCGGCCAGCACTAGTTAGGCCAGGCCTATTCAGCGAGCGGGCGTGCCGGTCAGGTCGTGGGCGTGCCAGCCTGCCAATCCTGTTGAACCGAGTCTGCATACAGTCTTTCAAGGCGGTAGTACTCGCGGTCCTCGGCCAGAAAGACGTGGACCACGATGTCGCCATAATCCAGTAGCACCCAATGCCTAGCGTCGGCACCTTCGATGGCACGGGGGCGCCTGTTGCAGTCAACAGAGATCCGTTCTTGGATCTCATCGGTTACTGCTTTCACCATGGGCGTGTTTGCAGCGGTCAGAATGACGAACAACTCGCAAATTCCCATGACCGGAGCAACGTCAAGAATCACAATCTCGGTCGCCCCTTTGCTATCCGCCGCTCGAGCTGCGCTTCGGGCAAGGTCGCTTGCATCGGAAGGTGGTTGTTCGGCAGAAATCTGTGAAGAAGGATTCATGGAAGAAGATCTTGACCCATTGTGACCGTCACGTCGACGTTGCTATTCGGATCGGCACCCAAAGTAGCTGGCAACCCGAGCTGTTGAGCTATTGCCTCAGCGGCTGCCTTGGATCCAGTTTCGGTATATTCCACCGTCGATGTGGTCATATCAAACGAGGCAGCATTGCCAGCTAAAGCGATCTGCCCACCCCCCGCGACAACCTTGGGGGCAACCAAGTTGGACAAACGCTTATCCGTTGTTCCATTCAACATCGACACCGTGGCGCGCTGCCCTGGATAGGCCGAAACCGGGAAGGGAACAAATTCCCCGACCCAGCTAGGTAGTGCTAGGTCGTCAATCTGATTCAGCATCACCGGCGGAGTCGTGTACAACACCACTTCTTTGGTGGGCAAAGTGGTGAACGAGATCTGGGCGCTCGACATTTGACCAAGTAGGTCACCAAAGGCTTTCAAACCCGGAGAGGCTGAAGCCGGCAGCAGGACGCTGCTCTCTGTAGCTGACTCTGTAGCTCCGAGAACAGCAAACAATTTGGTCCACAGCTGTTCAAGCCGAAGCGATCGGGTGAATTCTTGTTCGTCAGTACCGCGAAATCCAAGGAACTCTGTTACCTGTTCGGGCTGCAACACAAGGGTCCCAGCGGGGTACTTCACAACTATTGAGCCGGTCTCGTCCGGGCCCAGAACGTTGTCCGCCAGGTTGAGCGTGACTGGACCCGCAGTTGCAGCAAGCTCATCGATTGCGCTGCTTGGTACCTCGGAGGTTCCTGTTGAACCGAAGCTCAGGTCCGCCCCTAATCGCAGGCTCAGCGCGTCGATTCCCCCCGATGCAAAAATATTTGCGGCGCTATCCGGAGGAGCATCTTCGAATTCCCAAAGAATAAGACCAGATGAGACTGCCACCACAGTGTTCGAGGCAGCCTCAGGCCCTTTGCTTTTTCCCGCTGGATCAGACAACAGCAACAACATGTTGACCAAGGAACCATCTGGCGCCGTGATAGCTACGAGTTCAACGTTGGTGGGCTCAACCTTCGCAATAAAGTTCGCGGCGGCAGGATCAGTTACCTCAGAAACTCGACCACCTGTAATTTTGAGCGCCGAGTTCCAGCCAAGAAACCCAAGAAGAATTAACGCCAGCACAAAAACCCCGCTGAGCAGTCCCTGAATCACGGTGGCACGTTTGCGGCGTTTTTGCGCTTTGCGCTGGCGCATCGCGGAACGCACAACGGGCGGCGAGTTTTCATCGGATGGCGTACCCGGCGTCTGCCCTGGAGCAAGCGTTGTCATCGGCGTGGACCTGTCATTGTGCATCACCATAGAGGCCAAGTTTGGAGATCAATGAGATGACCGGCTCTGGTATGAGGTGTTGTAGTGGCGCATTGGTTGCAGCGCGCTCTCGTAGGTCGGTGGAAGACACCTCTAGGCGTGGCACCGATACCCGCTCCACGGTAAAGCTTGAGGGCACATTACTCACCACGCCAGGGCGGTCAACCACGATTATTTGGCACTGCCTTGCAAGCTCCTCTGGCCGTTCCCAGCTCTCAAGACCCGCAGCGGCATCGCCACCAAGAATGAGAAAAAGTTCACTGTTTGGCTCCTTGGCACGAAGGGTTGCGAGCGTATCTACGGTGTAGGAGGGGCCGCCGCGCTGCAGTTCCACGTCACTCGCCTCGATTCCCTCCTCTGCTACTACTGCTGCTTGAACCATCGCAAAGCGGTCCGCAGCTGAGGAGAGCCTCCGGGAACCAACCTTTTGCCAGGGTTCATTTGCTACGACCATCAGGACCCGATCCAACTTCAATTCGAAACGAACATTGATGGCTGTGACTAGGTGACCAATATGCGGCGGGTCAAAGGTTCCGCCGAAAACACCAATCCGAACTGGCAGCGCACCGAGTGAGTTATCTGATGGAGTGCTCAGCTGCATGAGTGAATCGTAGGCCCAGAAATAAATTTGGTCAGTATCCTCAACTCGACGGTAGGCGGGCCGATACCAAGCAGGACGAAAAAACACAACCTGTCTTTCGTCAAAGTAGTTATTTCCTCCGCTCCTTGGAGCGGCCGAGCGGCCAGACCTGGCCACGACACGAAAGTTGTCTCAGATGAGTGACTCCGTTGGTATGTATCTCAATCAAATCGGAAGGGTTCCGCTGCTTGATGCAGAAGAGGAACGCGAACTTTCCCAAGTGATCGAACTCGGCCATGAGGCCCGAGCCCGTCGAGATGAGGGGGAACGAACCCGAGACATCCGTTCTGCCATTGCTGCCGGTGATGCCGCAAAGGATCGCTTCATCCGCTCCAACTTGCGGCTCGTAGTCAGCGTTGCTCGCCGCTACCCACTTCCCCCAGGAATGGACCTGCTTGATCTTGTCCAAGAAGGCAACCTAGGTCTTGAGCATGCCGTCGATAAGTTCGATTGGCGCAAAGGCTTTAAGTTCTCTACCTATGCCACCTTCTGGATTCGGCAG
>JBIKPA010000052.1:0-13958 GCA_044357715.1 Microthrixaceae bacterium | reverse complement strand
TTCTGCGAAGCAAAGCAATATCGGCTTCGCTATAGCGACGACTTCCACCACGTGTACGACCAGGGTCTAACAACCCTTTACGCTCATAGATTCGCAGAGTTTGCGGATGTACACCGGCAAGCTCTGCTGCAACTGAGATCACATACACAGCACGGTGAAACTCAGCCATGACTAGCACCTAGATGCGCTCGTGGTGATTCAACTGCTAACGCCGCATAGGCCTGAAGGGCATCTCGTTCTTCGGTAGACAAGTTCTGTGGGATAACCACCTCGACTGTCACAAGAAGGTCGCCTTGGGTCTTCGCCCCAGTGACCCCCCTGCCCCGGACCCTAAAGGTTCGACCGCTTGCAGTACCCGCAGGCACGCGAATGGTGACTGGTTCACCATCGGTTGTTGGCACAGAAATATCTGCACCCAGAGCGGCCTCGGGGTAGGTAATAGGCAAGTTCACCGTCAGGTGATCACCCTTACGGCCAAATATGGGATGCGATTCGACATGAACGCGCACATACAAGTCGCCGGCGGGACCGCCGTTCGCACCAGCACCGCCTTTGCCTTTGATACGAATTTTTTGGCCGTCCCTAACTCCTTGCGGAATCCGGACTTTGACCTGCCGTGGTCGCCGCACTGCTCCGGTGCCTGAACAGATCATGCAGGGGGTTTCAATCACCCGGCCACGCCCGCCACAAGTGGAGCAAGGACGGCTGAACGAGAAGAAGCCTTGGTCTTCGTCAATGGCACCCTTACCGTGGCACTCGGGACAGACTTTCGGTGAGGTTCCTGCCGCAGCGCCGCTTCCAGAACAGTCGGGGCACCGCACATCCGAGGTGATGTTGACAGTGGTAGTTGCACCACGAATCGAGTCATCGAAAGCTAGGTGAAGGTCAGCTTCAATATCGGTCCCTCTGCGGGGCCCAGAAGGGGGCGGTTGTTGCTGTTGGCCGCGTCCACCCCGGCTAAAAAGGTTGCCGATCAGATCAGAGATGTCGCCGCCGTCGAAGCGTGCCCCGCCAGGACCGCCGCTGGCAGAACCACCAAAGCCAGGGCCACCAAAGCCGGGGCCACCCGGCTGAGACATTGGCCCAACACGGCGCGCCTCGTCGTACTCGGCCCGCTTGTCGGCATCACCGATTACTTCATAAGCGGCAGATACTTCTTTGAACCTGTCTTCTGCAGCAGAGTCACCGGGGTTGGCGTCTGGGTGCAATTTGCGAGCGAGTTTGCGATAAGCCGCGGTGATCTCTTTTGCCGTTGCCTTGGGAGCCACGCCAAGGAGCGCGTAGTAGTCCTTCTCAAACCACTCTCGTTGCACGCGACTCACCTGACCTTTCTGCTATTCGGTCTCTCAACCCAGGACTTTGACCATGGCTGGCCTTAACACTCGATCGTTCCAGAGGTAACCCGTACGAAGGATTTCTGTCACCACTGCGGTATCGCCGTCTGACTCACCTTCCTCGTGCATCACTGCTTCGTGGATATTTGGATCAAATTCAACATCCGAATCGGCCACTCGAGCCAAACCCTGCTTTTCGAGGGTACCCAACAACTGAGAATAAATCGCTGCCGCATCTTGCATTCCTTGCGCAGAGGCGGCCTCGCCAGCATCAAGGACGGGAAGCAACTCTCGTGCAAGCTGTTCAGCCGCACGAGCCCGCAGTTCTACGTTTTGTTGATCCACGCGCCGCTTGTAGTTCTCAAAATCGGCCTGAACTCGCCGGGCTAGGTCGAGGTACTCATCACGTTGAGCCTCAAGCCTGCCGGCAAGTTCGACTGCCTCGAGCACTGCAGCCTCAGCATCATCTTCTGAGTCAGCATCTGGGTCAGCATCAAGACCAAGCCCTTTGAGTAGGTCTTCCATCTCGGGAAGATCAGCCGAGATATCGCCGAGATCCCCTCCCTCAGTCGGGCTTGAGCCACTGCTCACTGGTTGTCCTGAGGCTGATCTGGTTGAGTTGTGTCATCTTCGATGATCTCTGCGTCTACCACCTCGTCGTCTGACGGAGCTTCAGCGTCTGAACTCCCAGCGGATGCGCTCGCATCACTCTGGGCAGCCTGCTCGTACAGCGACTGTGATAGCTGCTGGCTAGCAGAGTTCAGAACCTCAGTTGCAGAGTTGATAGCTGCGGCATCGCTGTTGTTGAGCGCTGCGCGCACCTCAATGAGTGCAGACTCAACGGCAGCCTTTTGATCGCCCGGAACCTTGTCTCCCTGATCGGCGAGCAACTTCTCGGTTTGGTAGACCAGCGTCTCTGCACGGTTGCGAGCGTCGGCCTCTTCACGACGAGAGCGGTCTTCGTCAGCGTGAGACTCTGCGTCGCGAACCATCTGATCGATCTGATCCTTCGACAACGAGGACTGACCGGTGATCGTGATCGACTGCTCCTTCGAGGTAGCCCGATCCTTTGCAGCCACATTCACGATGCCGTTTGCATCAATGTCGAAGGTGACTTCAATTTGCGGAACTCCACGAGGGGCCGGCGGAAGATCAACCAGCTGGAACTTGCCAAGCGTCTTGTTGAAATCAGCCATCTCACGCTCGCCCTGAATAACGTGGATCTCTACCGAAGGCTGGTTGTCTTCAGCCGTGGTGAAGGTCTCGGTGCGGCGAGTTGGGATGGTTGTATTGCGCTCAATCAGTTTGGTCATTACGCCACCCTTGGTCTCAATACCAAGAGAGAGCGGGGTGACATCAAGGAGCAGCACGTCTTTGACGTCGCCCTTGAGCACGCCAGCCTGAATGGCTGCACCCATGGCAACAACCTCATCTGGGTTCACTCCCTTATGTGGCTCGTTGCCAGTGAGTTCTTTGACCAACTCTTGCACTGCAGGCATACGAGTCGAGCCGCCCACCATGATGACGTGGTCAACCTCTCCGGTGGTCAGGCCAGCGTCTTTGATTGCATGATCAAACGCAACCTTGCAGCGCTGAATCAGGTCTGCGGTGAGTTCTTGGAACTTGGCACGGGGAAGCGTGTAATCCAAGTGCAGCGGCCCCGCGTCAGTAGCGGTGATGAAGGGCAGATTGATTTGGGTTTGCGCAACTTGGGAGAGCTCAATCTTGGCCTTCTCGGCAGCTTCACGAAGCCGCTGAATTGCCATCTTGTCTTTGCTCAGATCCACCCCGTGGTCCCCCTTGAAGGAGTCCACGAGCCAGTCAATGATGCGCTGATCCCAGTCATCGCCGCCCAGGCTGGTATCGCCATGAGTGGACTTCACTTCGAACACACCGTCGCCAATTTCAAGAACGGAGACATCGAAGGTTCCGCCACCAAGGTCGAAGACAAGAATCGTCTGATCCTCATCTTCTTTCTCCATGCCATAGGCAAGAGCAGCAGCAGTTGGCTCGTTGATAATACGAAGGACCTCAAGGCCAGCAATCTGACCGGCCTCTTTCGTGGCGGTGCGCTGAGCATCATCAAAATACGCTGGCACGGTGATGACGGCCTGAGTCACCGAATCGCCCAGGTAAGCCTCTGCATCTCGCTTGAGCTTCATGAGCGTGCGGGCCGAGATCTCTTGTGAGGTGTACTTCTTGCCATCAATGTCTACTGTCCAGTTGGTGCCCATATGGCGCTTCACTGAACGAATGGTGCGGTCAGCGTTGGTCACGGCCTGGCGCTTTGCAACCTCGCCGACAAGCACCTCACCGTCTTTTGCGAACGCTACGACTGAGGGCGTGGTGCGAGCGCCTTCAGCGTTGGGGATCACCACAGCCTCGCCAGCTTCAAGCACGCTGACCACTGAGTTTGTGGTTCCAAGATCGATTCCTACTGCTTTAGCCATTGCGTCACACTCCTATTTGGACGGACTGGGGGAGTCCGTCACTTTCATGTTTGTGTTCTTAGTAACGAACACCCGAACTCCGGAAGGTCCGAAAGTCCTAATCTAGGTCAATTTCAAGTTGCTCTCACAACTGCAACTTGTTCATGTTAACAAAGTTGAGTGCATGTGCATCAACTTTGTTGATAAAGCTGAGAGCAGTCTTCGTATTCTGCTACCTCTGCAGCTTCTGTTTGAGCCGTAGCTTCCATCCGTTGGCGGATCGCAGGATGTGATAGCCCCGAGAACCAGCAAAGCTCAGTGCCACGGCGGCAGTTCGTAGCCTCCAGAACTCTGCGGTGCGACGCAACTCCGGTGCGGCAACGACTGCTTCTTGCAGATAGGCAATTGCTCGTTCAGGGTCTTCTGCATCATTGAGCGATTGCCAAGCAAGAATCATCGCAATTTTCCCTGTGGCTAGTGGCCTCAGCGCAGTCCGTTGAGGGCCAACTCCTGCAAACACGACCTCTAACAAGTTGCGGTAAGCAGCATCAAGTGAGTCAAGGTCAGTAGATGAATTGCCATCGTGTCGACGGTAGCGAACCACCACTGTGGGAGTCAGGCCCACGCGCCAGGTTGCCGCTATTCGGATCCAGAGCTCCCAATCCTCGACATCAACTCGGAAGCGGTCCCGATTCTCGGCAAAGACCCCAACTAGGTCGAAGACCTCTCGCCGCACCATAACCCCCGAAGCTCCTACCGGGTTCTGGGTCAGAAACTGCTCCCAGACATCACCTTGAATCTGGGACTTGCGGATGCGGCCCGTTGATGCGCCAGCGGCATCGACTACCTCATAAAAGCCGTAGGCCAACCCAATGGTCGGATCAGCTCCGAAGCAGCCGTATAGCTCGGCCATGGCTCGCGGATTCCACATGTCATCGGAATCACAGAAGGCAACAAATTGGCCAGCAGCCGATGCAATCCCCAGATTGCGCGCTGCAGAGACACCTGCGTTTTCTTGGCGCACCACTCGTACACGATCATCACCGCGTTGCTGTACCCATGCACTCAAGTCGTCCGATCCGCCATCATCGACCAAAATCACTTCAAACTCATTCTGCAAGCTCGGCGGAAGCTCCTGAGCAAGCACTGCATCCAACGTCGCAGGAAGATACTTCAATGAGTTGTAACAGGGGATCACCACAGAGACCTGCATGATCCTCAATAGTACGGGCTGTGCTGTGCAAGTACCGTGTGGACCAAGCAGCGACTACTTATGGAGACTCTGATGAATCAACTTGTACTGCTCCGCCATGGCGAGAGCGAGTGGAACAAACTCAACTTGTTTACTGGCTGGTATGACTGCGACCTGACCGAACATGGCCGTACCGAGGCCGCTGCTGCCGGGGCGATGATGGCCGAGGCCGGCTTCTTTCCAGATTTGCTCCACACTTCGCTACAAGTTCGAGCAATCCGCACTGCCAATATTGCGCTGGACTCCATCCAACGACTGTGGGTTCCTGTTCGAAGAAGTTGGAGACTGAACGAGCGCCATTACGGCGAACTCACCGGCGCAAACAAGGCCGAGACCACAGCAAAGTACGGCGCAGAGATGGTCAAGGTCTGGCGACGCAGCTACGAGGTTCCGCCACCGGCAATCACATCCGAGAACCAGTTCAACCCCAATGATGATCCGCGTTATAGCGATCTGCCCCCCGAACTGTTACCCACATCCGAGTGCCTTGCTGATGTCGTGGCGCGCATGATGCCGTACTGGTTTGATGCAATCATCCCCGACCTTGCAACGGGCAAGTCGGTGCTTGTAGTTGCTCACGGAAACTCACTGAGGGCTTTGGTCAAACATCTTGAGGGGATCTCAGATGAAGACATCTCTGAGGTCAACATTCCAACTGGCGTGCCGCTGCACTACGAACTGAATGAGGCCTTTCACCCGGCGCAGTCCAAGCCGCTTGAGCAGCGCTACTTGCTTGATGCAGAGGCGGTCAGGCTTCGAGCGGAAGCCGTCGCAAAACAGGCCAGCGGAGGGTAAGTCCGCACGGTTTTAGCCAGGCAACTGAGGCTCTAGGTCAATTCGCTCTTCAATCTCTGCCCACAATCTGCGGTACGCAACAGCGGCCAGGTTGTGGGGAGAGGCGAGCACTGCTGGGATTTGTTCAAGACCCATGCGCTCAACCGAAGAAGATGAGGGAACAGCAGCAAGGGCAAAGCGCCTGTCTCCACGCACTTGCGTCAAAAGCTGACGGTGCAGGACTTTGCGCTCATCGAGCATCGACAGAAACGCCAGGAACGGCAATCCAGGCCGGTGAGCGTGAGTGAACTCTTCAAGCTGATCCAGACTTCTTACTGCCAAGGGGGCAGGAATAATCGGAGCCAAGATGATGTCTGAGGCAGCAATTACTGACTCGGTCACCACTCCCAAGCCGGGAGCGCAATCCAAGATCACGACGTCATATTCGCGATCAAGTGGACGCAGAAGTTTGCGAAGCACACGGTCTGGCCAACGGCGTGTGGACAAAACCGTGTCGACAACTCGAAAAGACGGGTCAGCAGGCAGAAGGTCAAGACGCTGATATTCCGTCGCTCTGATAAAAGCAGCTAGGTCGCGTTTGCCGCCCAGAAGCCGAGTTGCGCCGCCCTTGACCTTGGCCTGAGCGCGATAACAATGCGTGGCTGCGCCCTGCGGATCAAGATCCCACAGCAGCGTGCGGTGGCCTGAACGAGCCGACAAGATCGCCAAGTTCACCGCGGCGGCAGTTTTTCCCACTCCACCTTTGGCACCAGCAACCGCAACGACCCTCATCTAACAAGCACTCCTAAAAATTAGATCACCGCTATTCTTCCCCACATAGCGACTACCTGCGCGCAATGGTGCCGAGAAGTCCTTCGGCTGCATTGCGAACCTCAAGCTTCTACTGTTAGCAGCTATGACAAAGTTCGTGGATGAGGTCGCAAATATTCCGCTGTTCTCGGCCTGTTCTAAGAAAGACCTTCAGCGTCTCTCTCGGGCTGCAGACGAGCTCTCAATTTCTGCAGGCACTGACCTGACCGTAGAGGGAACGATTGGCCGCGAGGCATTTGTGATTCTTTCTGGCCGGGCCGCAGTACTAAAAGCGGGCAAGAAAGTAGCCACGCTTGGTCAAGGTGATCACTTTGGTGAGCTCTCTCTTCTCGACGGAGGCCTGCGCACTGCAACAGTGACAGCAACAACAGATCTGACCGTGCTGGTGTTGTCAAAACCCGCCTTCAATGGTGTGCTCGACGAGATCCCCACATTGGCTCACAAACTGCTGGTATCGGTTGCTCATCGACTTCGCGAGTCCGAGCAATCGCTCAATCACTGATACCCGCGATAAGTTCACTGGTGTTATGACTGTGACTGAATCGAAACAAGCTCAAGACGCAGACGAGAACGTACCCGGGCCGCCACGGTTACGCCCGAATCAGATCGCCATTGTCATCGGAATTGCCATTGGATTAGTCGTTGCGCTCTCTGGAGTTGCGGCAACTGTTTTCCAGTTCCATGACGAAAGCGCTGTACAGCGAGAGGTCTTCGACAATATTCCTGGGCCGCTCAAGTTGGCCTTCTACACCATCATCCCGATGATGTTTGTGTACGGGGCAGTCATGTTCTCTTACCGGATTCGTAACTGGGAACGCGGCGGACCAGACAAACGAGATATCACGCCGAAGAACGCCAAGGCGCGCATGGGTCGTCTGAGGGCAGGCCTATATATGCAGACCCTGCTCCGTGACCCTGCTGCAGGAATCATGCATTCCATGATCTACTTCGGCTTCTTGGTACTGCTTGCAGTGACCTCAGTCCTTGAGATCAATCACCAACTCCCCGAGTCGCTCAAGTTCCTTCACGGCTCGATCTACGAGGGTTACGCCTTTATTGGCGACCTTGCCGGCGCAGTGTTCCTCGGCGGAATCGTCTGGGCAATCATTCGGCGATATGTGCAGCGGCCATACCGCATTCGCATCAAATCAAAACCAGAACACGCCATCATCTTGGGCACATTGTTCGCCATTGGCGTAACGGGCTTTCTTGCCGAGATGTTCCGTATTGCTCTGGATGGTCGGCCCAGTTTCGAAAAGTGGTCCTTTATTGGCTACCCGCTGTCTGGACTAGTGGAAAATATGAGCGGCTTGTCTGGCTGGCATCAAGCCATGTGGATTTTGCATGTGATCACTTTTATTGCCTTCTTAGTCATTCTGCCCACCACGATGTTGCGGCATATCTTCACCTCGCCACTCAACATGTATCTATCGGTGAAGGATCGCCCCAAGGGCGCAATGAAGCCGATGCCGAACCTGATGGAAACCGAACTCGAAACCTTTGGTGCCTCGGTGGTAGAGGACTTCACCTGGAAGCAACTACTCGATACTGATGCCTGCACGATGTGTGGCCGTTGCACCTCGGTCTGCCCTGCGCACGCAACTGGCAAACCGCTCGACCCAAGGGAGATTGTGCTGAAGTCCGGTGCAGTCATGGCGGCATCTGGCTCTCCCGTGGTCTCGCCTCCTATCGGCGAGGACCCGCAGATTGTGATTACCGCGAACTCGTTGTTTGAGCGCATCTCAGCCGAGGAAGTTTGGGCCTGCACTACCTGCAAAGCCTGCGATGAGAACTGCCCGGTGAATATTGAAATTCTGGACAAGATCCTAGATATGCGGCGCTACCTCACGCTGATGGAATCGGACTTCCCGACCGAACTCGGCAACGCATTCCGTGGCATGGAGAACTCTGGCAACCCCTGGGGAATGTCGCAGACTGACCGAGCGAACTGGACCAAGAACTTGGATGGAATCACCATCTTGGATGGTGGCGATCCGTTCACTGCTGAGTACTTGTACTGGGTGGGCTGTGCAGGCTCGTTTGATGACAAGAACCAGAAGGTGACTCAGGCAATGGCCAAGTTGCTGCAGCGAGCGGGAGTGAGCTTTGCCATTCTCGGCCCAGCCGAGAACTGTACGGGCGACCCTGCGCGACGCTCAGGCAATGAGTACATCTTCCAGATGCTCGCAACACAAAATATCGAGACACTTGA
The DNA here is from genome assembly GCA_044357715.1 of Microthrixaceae bacterium. Taxonomy (GTDB): domain Bacteria; phylum Actinomycetota; class Acidimicrobiia; order Acidimicrobiales; family Microtrichaceae; genus IMCC26207. The sequence goes on along the minus strand of JBIKPA010000052.1, from coordinate 5,126 downwards.
TGGAATGGGGGTTCGTAAAATCATTACCCAATGCCCGCATTGCTTCAACACTTTAGAAAACGAATACCCGCAGCTTGGAGGCAACTACGAGGTACTGCATCACAGCCAGTTCCTTGAAGATCTCATTGATTCAGGCCAGCTCGATATGACCGGCGCCAAGCTCGAAGAGCGCATGGTGTATCACGACTCCTGCTACTTGGGCAGACACAACGACGTGTACATGGCACCACGAAAGGTGCTTGGATCACTCAAGGGGATCGAGATTGTTGAAGCCGAACGCAACGGCACAAAGGGAATGTGCTGTGGTGCCGGCGGTGCACGCATGTGGATGGAAGAAAGCACGGGCAAACAAGTCAATGTTGAACGTTCTCAAGAACTGATCGCTACTGGTGCGACTCGCATCGCAACTGCCTGCCCGTTCTGCTACATCATGATCGATGATGGCGTGAAGGCTCAGGGCATGGAAGAAGATCAGGTCAAAGTAGGCGACCTTGCCATGCACGTGCTCGAAGCTCTTGAAAACTCAGATCCACTCGGTGACCGCGGCTTGCAACTAGAGGCCTAGAAACGGAATCCAATGAGCGCAAGAGTGCTCCTTTGCGAAGACCAACCACAGGTGGCTGCAATCTTGGGTGCCGTGCTGCGCACCGCTGGCTTTGAGGCAGAGTCCCTTGCTCGTTCAGCTGACGTAGCCGATGTGATGCTGCAAGAGTCGGTGGCTGTTCTGCTGATTTCGTTCAGCGGGCGAGAGGAATCAGATACTACGAGTCTTGTAACTCAGCTACGTGGCCGCCCGGAGCCTGTACTGAACCAGGCCGCAATTTTGGTGATCGGCGACCAGCCGCTTCCCTCTGATTGCGCAGTGGATGCTGAACTGCTCAGGCCGGTAGAAGCTCAGCGGCTTGTCGATGCCGTAACGGAGCTAGCAGCTACAAGCTCTTTCGCAAGGGAACTCAGAAGAAACGCTGCTTATTGGTCCGGGTAGTTCTCTGAGTACTTTGATGCCACGGCTCCACTTTGACCCTGATACTTCGAGCCCAAATCAGGGTGGCCATAGGGACGTTGCGCTGCTTGATCCATCTGTTCAAAGACCATCTGCGCAATCTTCATACCCGGACGCAACAGAATTGGCAGGTTTGCCACATTCGACAACTCCAACACAATGACTCCAGAGAACCCGGGATCTACAAAGCCAGCCGTGGCATGAACCTGTAAGCCCATTCGCCCAAGACTGCTCTTGCCATTCACAATGCCAACTAGGTCGTCGGGAAGGCCAAACCTTTCTGCGGTATGGCCAAGTGCGAACTCACCCGGGTGCAGCACAAACGGCTCGCCCACGGCTACGTCGACTACTTCCATCAGGTTCTCATCGTGAACCATCGGGTCGATGTGGGTCAGGCGACTATTTCGCATAACCCGAAACTGCGTCCCAAGACGGACATCCACCGATGCCGGCTGGACGAGGTCACTGTCATACGGAACAAGACTCAGGCGGCCTTTTTCTACGAGAGCACGAATGGAAGCATCAGCAAGAATCATCGCCTCGCACCGTAGTGCGAGTCAGAGCAGAACCTCGCAGCGATCCAGCATTTTCTGGGCTCAATTCTGATTGCTGGCGAGCCGCTCGGCACCTTCTTCCCACCAAGTTCCAGCTGCAGGCCCTCCGTTGCATTCGCCGTCACTCTCGCCAGGCTGCTTGACCCATAACTCGGCGACCATGTTGACGCTAGGTGTGTCAAAGCTTGGCTCAGTTCCGATTCGGGCCCCCGATGGGTTACACCACTCATCCGGGGGAACAGTTCCGCCAGAGCGGGAAATATCAACCACATACTCCTTGTCGAGCACCTTCGAGAGCTGATCACCATATGCCTGAACCTCATTGAGGTGAACAAAGTTCGACACATTGAGCGCAAAGCCGTCAGCATTCTCTATGCCTGCAGCCCGGAGCCGTGCAGCCTGATCACTGACAGATTTCCACCCGGGGTGTCCACCGTCTAGGTACACGTACGTAGACGGATTGACTTGCAACTCCTTGAGGGCCGAAGAGATCAACCTTGGGTCGCCGCAGTCCTGCGAGCTTGCATCGGGCTCGGCAACCACAATTGCTGGCGTCTCGCCAAGTTGTGCTGCAAGGTCTTTGACTGCAGCTAGATACGCCGCTGAACCTGTTTCTTCAGAATCTTTATTGGCGGAATAACCACCACAATCTCGCTGAGGCCGCAAGTACAACACAAATACTGGCACCGAGTCAGTGCGCTGAGCCTCACTCAGCGCAGACTCAACAGCGTCGGGAGCAGTCTCTGCGTCGGTGAGCCACACTGCAGTGGGCGTAGTAGAAATGGCCCTCGGAGCAATTGCGGGTGCTGCACTCGTGTCGGTTATCTCCATCCCAATGAACGGTCGCTTTGTATCGCTCAAGTGATCAATGTCAAGCACACAACCCGAGGGGTCAACCGTTACCTCTCGCACAGAGTCACTCAGCACCACGCTGCCCCATTCGGGATCAACCGCCACATCAGAAGTCTTTCCATCTGTGGTCACCTTGATACCGCTTACACAATTGCCTTGGCTCCTCCAGCGAACCCAGAGCCGATTTCCGCCCCAGTCCAAACTAAACGGCTGGTCAATGCCGGACTGATAGGTACCCGAGGTCGCTTCGGATCCCTTTGACTCGACACCACCCGGCGCAGATACCTCTGGCCCGGCTAGGTCCGAACTGCTGCAGCCCAAGGTGCTGCCGCTCACGACAAACAGCACAACCGCACCCAGCGCCGTAAGCGTGTTTCGCGGTGATCGGTTCATGCGAAGGGGCTCCGTAGGTGGGTTTCTAGTGTTGATTGGTGTGTCATTTGTTGTGTCACTGGTTCTGTCAATGTGTGCGGTTTGGGCTGGAATCCTGTTTGTATTGATTTATCGGAGTTATGTCAAGGAATTGGCGAAGATGTAGGCCATTTGGCCTATATGCCGCGTGTTTTAGGTGTTTTTACCCGGTTGAGTTCTGTCACAAGTTGCGCATAATGGTGCATGCAGTACGGCTTTTGAAGTCGAACATCAGGGGTTGTGTTTTGACAGTAATTCGGCACAATGAATCTCTGAACGTTTTTTGTTTGCTAGTTCCGATGTTGTTAAGGAGTGATGATGTTTCGTAATCCTGAGGTTCATGAGGTTAGTCCGAGCCGGTTGGATCGACTTCGCGAGAAGCTTTCTGGTGGTCGTTCTCGTAAAGCTGCTTTGGAAGCGAAACCGCAGCCAACAATTGTTGCGTTGATTCCTGCTCATAACGAAGCGGATGTGATTGCGACATGTTTGGATAGTTTCTTTGCGCAGACCATGATGCCGGATCTGATTGTTGTGATCGCGGATAACTGCACTGATAACACAGCGGAGATTGCCCGTTCGTATGGGGCGCCGGTTGTGGTGATGGAAACTGTTGATAACAAAGCGCGCAAAGTTGGGGCGTTGTCTCAGGGGTGGATTCGTTACGGCCAAGACGCCGAGTTCATTCTCGGTGTTGATGCTGATTCTCGTCTTGAACCGTTATGCGCTGAGCAGTTGTTTACTGAGTTATCTGCGAATGCGTCTGCGGGTGGGATTATGGCTCGTTACACGTTTGATCAGTCAACGGCTTCTGGGTTTATCCAGTCGTATCTGCTTCGTCAACAACGCATGGAGTTCACGGGTTGGACGTTGGATCTACTTCGTCGAGATGGTGAGACGTATGTTCTTGGCGGGCAAGCCACGTTGTTTCGTGGCGATGCTATGCGTGAAGTAGCGAAAGAAAATCGTCGCGAAGCGCCTTGGTCAACTCAAACCCAGGTAGAAGACATGGAACTCACCTGGCGGCTCAGTGACTTGGATTGGGAAACCCTGTGTTCACCCGATAGTCGCGCCTATATCGGCCCCATGTACTCGGTGAAAGCTTTATGGGCTCAGCGTCGCAAATGGGACGCAGGCATTATTCACCTGTTACGCCTCAACGGATTCAAAAAACACACTTCGGAACCTTGGAAACTCCAAGCGAAAATGCTGCTCGATGCAACGATTCGGATTCTGTTTGTTGTGTTACTCACCTTGGCGTTACAACGAGGATCTTGGGTTTGGTATTGGATCTGGGCGATTCCGCCACTGTTCGGCATGGTCCTCAACTACCGGGTTGCTATGAAAATGCCTGACCGAACCACAAAAGATGTCATCTCGGCGGTGTTACTCGTCCCTGGTGAAATCTACCTCTGGTTCTCAATCGCTATCTGGCTGGTCTCTTGGTTCGATGTTCTCTTCGGGATCCGCAGAGATGGATGGTCAGCGCAATACCGAGCAGAAGGAAAAGGATCAATCGAATGACCGCAAACATCATCACCAACTGGGGGAACTGGATCTCAGAATTCTGGGCCCTCAACGTAGATAAATGGATCGCAGCCGGATGGCTCATCCTCGGCACACTCACCGTTATCGCAACACTCGTCATGATCGTCAAAATCTTTAAGTCAAACAAGGAGCTCTACCCATGAACACCCCCCGCCACACAAACACCCGCCGTTTCAGTCTTGTAGCCGCAGCACTATTCGCTACAGCAACCCTTGCTAGCTGCACCACCCCAGGATCAGCTGGGCAAACCACTACAACAATCCCATCATCTGTTCCCGCAGGATCAGACGGAACACTCACCCCAACAAAAGCAAAAACCGGGTTCGCTGTTTCCGAAAACAAAGCCGAAGTCATCATGGCAATCAGCGCTATCTCCGCAACACTTACCCCAACAGGTGACACCTCATGGGACCTCACCCTGCAAGGCGTTGACGACACCATGGCAAGAACCGGCCCCGCCGACTCAGCCAGAGTTGCCACAACTACCTTCTTCGACGACCCCTCCAACCTCACCGTCCGCCTCGGCACAGCCAACAGCGTCTTATCAGGAGACGTCGCCGGCACCGGCCCATCAGACCTCATCCTCGCTGTCAGCACACCCGAGCTCAACAAAGACAACACCGCCACACTCGTTGCCTCAAGCGTCCCCACCGGAGACATCGGCCGGGCACTCGCCCGATCAGGCGGCATCACCATCACCGCAGAAGGCCAAACCACCAAAGAAATCAACACACTCCCCACCGCAAGCACCGAGACCATCA
>JBIKPA010000242.1:0-4056 GCA_044357715.1 Microthrixaceae bacterium | reverse complement strand
GAAGCTTCTGTTCCTCGTCTGTCTCTTCGGATCCGTCCTCAACTAGTGATCCGGCAAAAGGAACCACGTTGAATCCGATGGTCCGCGGGAACTTCACCCCCGCCGGAAACTCAATTGCAGTTCCGTCGTAGGTAAGTTCGGTCGTCCGGTCGGCGGCGGCCGCTACCTGAGTTGCTAGTTCTTCCACCCCAGCAAGACCTGCTCCAGAGACTGCCTGATAGGTGCTGACCACAAGTCGAATCAGGCCCGCCTCGGTATCGAGCGGCTTGATCACGGGCATGGCCGCCATGGTGGTGCAGTTCGGGTTGGCCACGATTCCTTTGGGAATCTTCTGCAAAGCCTGCGGATTTACCTCAGCCACCACAAGCGGTACCTGCGGGTCCATTCGCCAAGCCGAGGAGTTATCCACCACGATCGCCCCGGCTGCGGCGACCTGAGGCGCAAACTCGCGCGAGCTACTTGCACCATTCGAGAACAGCGCAATATCAATTCCAGAGAAATCTGCCGTTGCGGTGTCTTCAACCACAACATCGCCATCAAGCCAAGGAAGTCGAGAGCCAGCGGAGCGAGCTGAGGCAAAAAACCGGATCGAGCCGACGGGGACCTGGCGCTCAGCAAGCAGGCTGCGCATCACGCTGCCTACTTGGCCAGTCGCACCGAAAATGCCGAAGGTGGGGGCAGAAGAAAAACTCATAGCCCTACAGGTTACTTCTCGTCTGCAAGGTGACAGACTCAGTCAGTGGCTCCCACTCCGCTTGGCATCTACATACATGTGCCGTTTTGTTCTCGACGCTGCGGCTACTGCGCGTTTAATACCTACACCCTTCCCGAGCAGTCTGGAGCTGCCCTCGCTAGCGCTGCTCCCATTGAGCAATACCTCGATGGGGTGCTCGCCGAAATAGCCCTTGCCGATACCTCCTTGGGTGAGGATCGTCCTGCGCTGCGGAGTATTTTTTTTGGTGGCGGGACGCCCACCCTGCTGAGTGCATCGCAGCTTGGACGCATTCTTTCTGCAGTGGTTGACCGCTTCGAGGTTGAGCGAGATCTCGAAGTAACTGTTGAGGCGAACCCCGATGAACTTGCTCCTAGTCAGCTTGAACAGTTGCGCCACGCGGGGGTAACTCGCGTCTCATTTGGTATGCAGAGCATTCAGCCTCGGATACTGCAGCTTCTTGATCGTACGCACAGTCCAGAGCGGTCGCTCCAAGCAGTCAGCGAAGCGAGACTCGCTGGTTTTGATCACATCAGCTTGGATCTCATCTACGGCACCCCCGGCGAAACCGAACATGACTTCCTACTCACGTTAGAAGCTGCGCTCTCTACCCAAATTGATCACCTCAGCGCATACGCTCTCAGCATCGAGCCAAGCACCAAGCTGGCCGCACGAGTTCGCAGCGGCGCTCTGCAAACTCCTTCCTCGGATGAGGCCGCTGATCGTTACCTTGCTGCAGAGGCTGCGTTGCAAGGTGCAGGTTTCAGCTGGTACGAGATCTCTAATTGGGCGGCGAACGAGCAAGCTCAGTGCCAGCACAACTTGCTCTACTGGCGCAACCACAACTGGTGGGGCATCGGCCCGGGGGCACACTCTCACCTTGATGGCCACCGCTGGTGGAACCTTGATGACCCAAATCTTTGGGCTCAAACACTAAGCCGAGGAGCCTCGCCAGTGTCGGGTTCGGAGCGACTCACTGCTGAGCAGCAGCATCTAGAGGATCTGATGTTGGGCATCCGCCTTGCCGAGGGCTTGCCGGCAGACTTGGCGCCACGAGATCACCGCACTGAACGCCTGCTGAACGACGGGCTCGCGTCGTATCAAGGCGAACGGCTGGTGCTGAGCTTGAATGGTCGGCTGTTGGCCGATCAAGTCATCTCTGTACTTGCTAGCGATTAGAACTCGGTTTTTTCGAGTTCAAAAACATCATGCAATACCTGCACGGCTGTGTCGGCCTGATCATGAGCGATCACACATGAGATCCGAATGGCCGAAGTAGAGATCATCTCAATATTGACGTCGTTATTGGCCAAGGTCTCGAACACGGTGGCAGCAACCCCGGGGTTGGATTTCATGCCAGCACCAACAACACTCACCTTGGCAATGCTTTGGCCTGCAGTGACATGGTTGGCACCAATCTCGGCTCGCTTATCTTCACAAATCTGCAAGGCCTGATCGAGTTCGAGGCGCGGCACGGTAAACGAGATGTCGGTGACGCCACCCTCTGAAGCATTCTGCACGATCATGTCGACGTTGACATCCGCATCGGCCAAACGGCGAAATAGGTTCGCGGCAATTCCTGGTCTGTCTGGCACGCCAGTAACGGTGACCTTTGCCTCGGACAAGTCGGCTACCACGGCACGAATAACTGCTTCTTCCATTTCAGGATCCTCTTCAGTAACCCAGGTGCCAACCTCCCATGTGAATGCAGATCTCACATGTAGGGGCACCCGATGACGGTGGGCAAATTCAACTGACCGCATAGCTGGTTTCGGGCAACCAGCAGCAGTCATCTCGAGCATCTCATCGAAAGAAATGCGATGTATCTTGCGCGCAGTGTCAACTACTCGCGGATCGGTGGTGAAAACACCAGAGACGTCGGTGTACAGCTCGCACGCATCGGCGCCAAGCACCTTTGCCAATGCAACTGCAGTGGTATCTGAGCCGCCTCTCCCTAGAAACGTAACGTCGCGGCCAGTGGACATGCCCTGCGACCCAGCCACTACCGGTACTCGCCCAGCGGCGAGCGCTTCACGGATTCGATCAGCGTTCACTTCTAGGATTTTGGCATTCGTGTGATTCGTGTCGGTCACAAATCCGGCTTGGCTACCTGTGTAACTCTCGGAATCGACTCCAGCCGCATGCAACGCCATCGAAACTAGGGCCACTGCTTTTCGTTCACCGGCGGTGATGAGCATGTCCATCTCTCGACCTGGCCGAATCTCTGAAACCTCATGCGCTAAACGCAGCAATTCATCTGTCTCTTTACCCATCGCAGAGATAACGAGTACTACCTCGTCACCACGTCGCCGACAGCGGGCGACGTGATCAGCAACGTCACGAATCCGAGCCGGGTCGGCTACGGAGGTTCCGCCGAACTTTTGTACTAGAAGTGCCACAACTCAAACGCTAACACTGGGCAAGGCGCTCACTACAGCTCAGATTGGCTACGATTCGCTTCTGTGGGAACAAATGCAGAGAAACATGCCCGTCAACAAGATCATCGCAATCGGCTGAACGCCGCCCAAGCAGAGCTCGAATCCAAAGCACGCAAGCGCAAAATTCTGAGCATTGTTGGAGGGGTCCTTGCAGTAGTTATTCTGATCGGTGCCGTTGTTCTGGTCACTGGCAAGAGCTCAGACGAGACCGCTAGTTCTCCAACGAGAAATGCTGGGGCCGATTCTTCAACCACCACTTCTGTTGCGGGCGAGCAAAGCGAGGGAGCAGCCGTGCTTCCCGACCCACCTGCCGGCGCGACCCTGACCGAGCCCACAACTTGTCCACCTGCCGATGGTTCAGCTGAACGAGTGCAGGTCTTTGCCGGTCCGCCACCCGACTGTTTGGAACCAGGAGCCAAGTACACAGCCACCTTCGACACCACTGAGGGGTCGTTCACAGCAAACCTTGATTCAGAAGCAGCACCGAAAGCCGTCAACAATTTCGTGGTGCTGAGCCGCTACCACTATTACGACGGAGTTCCATTCCATCGGATCGTTGCTGGATTCGTTATCCAAGCCGGAGACGGCGATGGTGCCCCATGGGGCAACAATGACCTTGGCTACGAGTTCGAAGACGAACTCCCCCAGACTTCAGCCGCCTACACCGATTATTCGCTTGCTATGGCAAACGCCGGGCCTAATACCAACGGCAGCCAGTTCTTTGTGGTGCTACCCGACGGAGGCAAGCAACTTCAGCCCCTGTACACCTTCTTTGGTCAAGTCACTGAAGGCACAGAAGTTGTAGACAAAATCGGCGCACTGAGCACGCCATCCCAAGAGCCAAGCAAAGCCGTGATCATCAACTCGATCACGATCAAAGAGACCTGAGTTTACTGAGAGACCTGA
>JBIKPA010000241.1:0-4086 GCA_044357715.1 Microthrixaceae bacterium | reverse complement strand
ACCTTCCGTTTGAAGGTATGGGAGACCCGCTTGCCGGTCGTCGGGTGGGTGTAACGCGCTTGGAACTTGCCGCTTCCGAGCTGCCTGATGTTGTCCACCATGCCATCCACGGTAACGGGATGATCTCCGTTTCGTGGGCACGGATTGGGCACACCGACCCTCTAGCCAGGAGAACATCGTGGGACGAAAAGCACGGAACCCCTGCCGTGGCAGGGGTTCCGCTTGCGCTCCGGGGGTGAGGCTCGAACTCACGACCCGCTGATTAACAGTCAGCTGCTCTGCCAGCTGAGCTACCCCGGAAGGGTGCCGACGACGGTAGTCGCCTTCAATGGCAGTGGGACTTTAGCAGTCCCAGAGAAGGGTCAGACATCTTGGCTACTCAGGCCTGAATCTCAATCGGCTCGGAGGTAGTCCTCAAGTTGTTGTCGGCGTTGCGGGTGACGCAGCTTTGCAAGGGTCTTGGCCTCGATCTGGCGAATTCGCTCGCGAGTCACCCCAAACTGTTTGCCAACTTCTTCAAGGGTCTGCGGCTGGTCTCCATCAAGACCAAATCGTAAACGCACTACCTCTTTTTCACGGTCAGACAGGTCGTCAAGCGCAGTCATGATCTGCTCAGAAAGAGAGTTTGCCGTGGCAACATCTGCGGGCATGACTGCGCGTTTGTCTTCGATGAAGTCAGACATATGGCTATCAGCTTCATCACCCACAGGTGAGTCCAACGAAAGCGGATCCATTGAGATGCGCAGAATCTCACGTACCTGATGTGGCTTGAGTTCAGTCTTCTTTGCGAGTTCTTCAATGGTCGGCTCACGCTCAAGCTCTTGGCTGAGTGCACGCTGGTGACGATGAACTTTGTTGATGGACTCAACCATATGAACAGGGATTCGAATCGTGCGCGCCTGATCGGCAATCGCCCGAGTAACCGACTGACGAATCCACCATGTTGCATAGGTAGAGAACTTGAACCCTTTGGTGTAATCAAATTTCTCTACTGCTCGCATCAAGCCCAGGTTGCCTTCTTGGATGAGATCCAAGATGTGCATACCTCTGCCAAGATAACGCTTCGCTATAGAAACAACGAGCCGTAGATTGGCCTGGGTGAGTTCTCGCTTTGCTCGCTCGCCGTCTCTGACGGTGCGGCGCAGTTGTGCTTTGTCGGCTGCATCTAAATCGTTGATCTCTCCCGATGCATTGAGATCAGCAGAACGCTCCTCGGCAAAGACACCCGCTTCGATCCGCATTGCCAAAGCGACTTCTTCTTGGGCGTTCAGCAGTGGGACTTGGCCGATCTCTCGCAAATACATCCGCACAGGGTCTGCATTGGCTGACATGTCAGCAGAGCTTGATTGCGGCCCGGTCTTGCCTTTTTTGCGGTTCGTACGAACCTCTCGACGCCGAAGAAGATCACCTGCAGGTCCATCGATCGGATCGAGGACTCCAGAATCGTCAATCACAACATCTACTTGGGCTAACGCTGCGTGAATGACTTGATCAGCATTGGCAAGCAACTCCTCAGCCGGGAGGTCTTGCACAGGGTCGACCTCTGCCTCGATATCAACCCGCAGCGTGACCCCACGCGCAGTCCAAAACGCTGTCGTCTCGTCCATGACCTCATCGGTCATCTCTACTTGTAAGGCGCTAAGTGCGTCGTCTAGGTGCAACACGTTGTCTTGAGCCTGAGCCCGGGTTTGCAGAGTCAGAACTTCTTCCTCGGGCACTACTAACCATATGGACACTCCACTCACCCCTGCTCCGTTACCCGTCTTCGGTCTGCTAACCACGCTAGCGACTGCGACAGGATTTCCACCTCGGCCTTCGGAGAACGAAGTTGGTCAAGTGTCACCTTGAGCCAAGTGATCGATGCCGCATAGTCGAGCGGGTCGGGCGAGCTTCTTGCCTCTGCCTCTAGTTCACGCAGAACGGATCTTCCCACCTCGGTTGCGAGCCTGCCCAAAACATCCATGGACTCTGCCTCTGATGGCTCAACCGAGAGGCGAACTAGCAAAGCGGCCACCTCTGGTGGTGCAGAACTTACAACTAACGCAAGAGACTCCTGAGTGCCGATGAGTTGATAGGCCTGACGGATTGTGGGGTGGGTAAAGAGCTCCGGCTGCAAAAATGCCTGAACCAATTCTGGGTGCTGCAAGGCGAGTCTTAGCGCCTCAGTTTCGGCCCCGTCACGAACAGCTTCAGGTGGCTCAGGTGCTGCGACCCCAGCCGCAGCAGCAAACTCGGGGTGGCCGACGCTTCCTTGATCGGGCTGCTCCTGCGGCATTGGCTCGCCAGTTGACCAACTGTCGGGCCGGTCAGTTTGAGCACTGCCTGCTGGGCGGTTCGATCGGTTTCGGCCCTGCGGTCTATCTGCATGCTTCTGAGCTCGCGGCTGTGCGCGTACCTTCTTGAGACGTTCACGCAATAGGCCCGCATCGACTCGGCAGGTGTCAGCTACCTGCATGACGTATTGGTCTCGAACAAGTTCATCTGGATGCTCAGCTACAACTTCGAGCGCAGCATCTGCGGCACGGGTTCGCGCTTCGGCACTGCGAAAATCCGCTCCTGCAAGTACTCGATCTACCCGGAAGTCCAAGAACGGACGCGCCGCCCTGACGGCCTCTTGCAACAGTTCTGGCGATGTCCTCGCTAGCTCATCCGGGTCAGTCCCCTCGGGTAAGGCAACCACCGCAACCTCAATGTCGTGAGTGCGTTCCCATGCATACACGCGGTCGGCCGCTGCTTGGCCTGCATCATCGGCGTCATAGGCCAACACCAGCCGACGAGTGAACCGCTTGAGCATCTTCACGTGTTCTTCAGTCAGCGCAGTCCCGCATGTGGCAATAGCTCGCGGGATTCCAGCTCGACCAAAACCGATTACGTCGGTGTAGCCCTCGCAGATGACAATCTCGCCGGCGTTGACCGCATCGGCCTTTGCCCAGTTCAACCCATAGAGCGCCTTGGACTTGTGATAGAGCTCGTTGTCTCGGGAGTTCTGATACTTGGCACCCTCTGAATCGGGCATCTTGCGACCGCCAAAACCAATTACTCGGCTTCGTTCATCCATGATGGGAAACAGAATCCTGGCCCGAAAGAAGTCCTGCAGTCGGCCCGCCTTATTCTGAAACCCAAGACCGCTGCTCTCAAGGTCGGCTCTAGATATTTTGAGGGCCTTGACCATCAAATCCCAACCATCTGGAGCCCAGCCGATTCGGTAGTGAGCCACCTCTTCGGCTGTAAACCCGCGGCCCCGCAAATACGAACGCGCCGCTGCTGCATCGGGCGAGGATTTGAGGCGCTCCTGATACCAAGTAGCTGCGGCCTCGGTGACCTCAAAGAGCCGAGCGTGATGCTTGCGCCCTTCACCCTCGTCATGGTCGGTGTAGCGAAGCGTGATGCCGGCCTTGTTTGCCAACATCTCTACGGCACCCACAAAATCCAGGCCCTCTTTCTCTCGCAAGAAGGTAATTGCATCGCCCGAGGCTTTACAGCCGAAGCAGTGATAGAGCCCCTCGGAAGAATTGACCGAGAAGCTCGGGGATTTCTCGCTATGAAAGGGGCACAGACCGCTCCAGCGCTGCCCAACCCGCTTGAGCTGCGTGTACTGCGAGATCACCGCGACAATATCGGTTGACTCTCTTACCCTTCCGATGTCTTCATCGAGAATGCCCACAGCACCCCTACTCTACCGGGCGTGTCCGACAGCCGAATCAGATCATGCGCTCGCGCAGATATGCAGCAACCTCGGCCACCGCAATCCGCTCTTGCTCCATAGAGTCACGCTCTCGCACCGTCACCGCATGATCCTCTAACGAATCGAAGTCAAAGGTGATGCAGTACGGGGTTCCTAGTTCATCCTGACGGCGGTAGCGGCGGCCGATGGATTGAGTCTCGTCGTAGTCCGTCATGAAGCTGCCGCGAAGTTGTTGAGCGAGAGCGCGTGCAGGATCTGCCAACTCAGCCTTTTTTGACAGCGGCAGCACGGCCACCTTGTAGGGCGCAATGCGGTGATGCAGTCGCAGCACAACACGCGTTTCACCCTTGACTTCTTCCTCGTCATAGGCGGCCATCAAGAAGGCCATGGCGGTGCGCGTG
>JBIKPA010000051.1:0-14155 GCA_044357715.1 Microthrixaceae bacterium | reverse complement strand
TGGTTGCCCATAGCCAAGAACTGATCGATTCCCGCTGCGTAGGGGTAGGCCTTCAGAAGGCCATCTTGTTGCATACCTTGCATCCAGTCGAGAATCTCGGTGGTGTACTCGTTCTTCATTTCCGATGTAGTTGCAAGCCCGTCATGGCCGTTGCCTTGATCGACGATCTCTTGCTGAACGCCAGTCAGCCAGTTCTCGGGGAACCATCCGTAGAGTTCCATCACAACTGGGAACTCAACCCCTGGGATCTGTGCTGCCTTGATCTTTTCGGCAGCTGCGCGCACTTCGGTCAAAGTTGTTGGAAGCGCCGTTGGGTTGAGTCCTGCGGCAGCAAGGTGCGCGTTGTTGACGTACATGATGGGCATGGAGACGCCAAAGGCTCCCGGCCAGAGTTGGCCTTGGGAGCTAAATGCGCTTCGAACTGCCGGGAGGAGCCCCTTGTAGAACTGCGCTCCGGCTGGGTCGGCAGCAATGCAATCGGCGGCTGGAATGACGGACCCTGAGTCGATCATGAATTGCAGTGTGGTGTCCTCGGCAAAAACAACGTCAGGGAGTGAGGAAGGATCGGCCAAGCTTTCCTCATATTTCTTGAGGAGTTCTTCATAGGTTCCTTGCGCTTCGGCCGAGACCTTTACCTTGGTCTGCGAAGCGTTGTACGCAGCTGCAGCCTTTTCGAGGGATTCTTTGGTGAGAGCGTTATACGGGTGCCAAATAGTTAATTCAACCGGCTCGCTCGTCGAATCTAGGGCCTTCACCGGGCAGTTGGCTGGCGTGGACTCTAGGGCTGTGATGCTGCTTTTTCCTTGCCCAGCGGATTCGCTACTCGAGTCACTACCACTGCTGCACGAAGCACCTACTAGGAGCAAAACGGCAACTACGAGAGGGCGAGTAATCAGCTGATGTTTCATGATTCCCTTGGGGGTAGGGGATGGTGTGAGAGAAGGGGTTGCAGTTCGGTCTGTTTGAGCTTTGGACTTAACCTTTGACCGCACCGGCGGTAAGGCCCCGAACAATTTGGCGCTGGAAGAAGATGAGCAGTGCCAGAAGTGGCAGAGATGCAACGATAGCGGCTGCAAATCCTAAGTTGAGTTCACCGGGGTTCTCGGACCCGATGGTGCGCAAGGCAACCTGCACGGTTTGCCATGCGCCGCGGTCTGTTGCGAAACGTGGCCACACGTACTGATTCCATGCACCAAGGAATGCAATCACGATAAAGCTGCCGATGATTGGCTTGCTCATTGGCATGGCGACTTTGAAGAGGAATCGCAAGTGGCCGTAGCCGTCGAGTTCGGATGCGTCGCGCAAATCGCGTGGTATTCCCAGAAAACCTTGGCGAATGAGGAAGATTCCCACGGCGGTGGCAAGGAAGGGGAAAGTCAGTCCTTGCACCGAGTTGAGCAACTGCAGCTTGCGAATGATTTCTACGTTGGCTATCAGAGTGACTTCAATCGGCAGGAGCAGGGTTCCAATCACCAGAACGAAGGCCAGTTTCTTGAGTGGAAACTCCAAGAATGCAAAGGCATAGGCAGCAAGCACCGAGGTGAGTAATTGCGCAATCACAATTACGAAGGTAACTACGAAGGACAAACCCATAGAGCGGCCAAGGCTGGCCTGGCCAAAAGCTCGGCCGAACACGTCCCACTCAATTGAGACTGGGTAGAGGGGTTGCCCTGCAGAGATGTACCTCAGCGGACTTGATAACGCCCGCAAGAGGAGCATGTAGATCGGGAACAGCACGATGACGGAGAGTGCTGAAAGTACAAGGTATGTGGTTGTCGTTGCTATGGCGTTGCGTAACCCGCTGCGCGGTGGCTGCACCGCTTTGTTGTTGTCGTAGGGGGCCGGTACGAGAGGGTCGACTGCTTGCACTTCGAACTCGGCGGAGCTCGTTGCCGTTCCTGCTGGCTCGGTAGGCTCAGTCGCCATAGTGCACCCGCCTCGACATGATTGAGTATTGAGCGCCTGCCACTACTGCGGTCAGCACGAACAGTCCTAGCGAGTAGGAGGCTCGAACGCCGAGCGGTCTGATGCCGCGAGGGTCTGCAATCTTGAACAGCAGTGTTTCTGTGGCGCCACCGGGCCCGCCGCCTGTCAGAATCTCAA
Organism: Microthrixaceae bacterium; assembly: GCA_044357715.1. Classification (GTDB taxonomy): domain Bacteria; phylum Actinomycetota; class Acidimicrobiia; order Acidimicrobiales; family Microtrichaceae; genus IMCC26207. The sequence continues at coordinate 12,052 of JBIKPA010000051.1, read as the reverse complement.
TCTGGGCAAAGGCCTGAAGAGCGTTCACAACTAAGACGATTGCTAAAAACAGTAAAGCGGGGGAAATAAGGGGCACGGTGATGCGCCAGAACCTTCGAATTGCTCCGTAGCCGTCGAGTGTGGCTGCCTCGATGAGTTCGTCTGGCACGGTTTGTAGGGCAGCCAACACCACGATGAAGGTCAGGCCAAGGTTCTGCCAGACCGAAGAGAGCGAGACGGCAAACAGCGCCGAATTGGGGTCACGCAGGCTCAACCAAGGAACGTTCTTGAAGTACCCGATCTCTGGGTTGACTAGCGTTACGAAGACCACCGAGGCAACAGCAACTGATGACGCAACAGTTGAAGAAAAAATAGTCTGGAATATTTTAATGCCCTTGAGTCGGCGATGGGTCGAGACTGCAAGCATCACTCCGAGGAGCAAACCCAGCGGCACCGTATAGAGCATGTAGAGCCCAGAATGGGTGAGGCCACTGATGAAGTCGTTGCTCGTAAGGGAGGTCTTGAGTTGTTCAAGGCCTACGTAGCTCGCAGGCTTATTCCTAAAGCGAGATTGTGTGTGGGTTGCGTACCAGAAAAGTCGGTAGAGCGGGTAGTAGGCGAAGACGCCGAAGATGACTAGCGCGGGTAGCAAGAACAGGTAGGCCAAGCCTGCATCTCTGACCTTGTTTCCAAAACGCCGAGTCTGGGCTTTGGTAGGAGGAGAGACCTGAAGCGCCGCTGCTTCGGGCGGTAATTCTTCGGTTCCTGTGGCGCTCAACGGTGGCGGTTTCAATTGAGCCTGCCGGTAGAGATGGGGTCAAACAGGTGAACGCCGCTGGGATCGGCATGTATAGAAACTGCTTGACCGATAGCAACGTGGGGTGCGTCATTGGTTTGGCGAACTGTCATTAGGGTGGAACCGGCCGAACAAATCACGTGGCGCTCATGGCCCAACAACTCAATGTTTTGGATCGTGGCGTTGAGCGCTCCGGGAGCCGTGGTTGGATCACTCAGATGAAGATGTTCTGGACGGATTCCCAGAACCAACTCGCTACCAACTACGGCCGAGCCTACGTGCCCGATTGAGAGAGTTCCTTCTGCAGTCAGTACCGAGGCTGCTGCAGTGTTGCTTGCTCCTTGAAGGATGCCGCCAATGGTGTTCATCGGTGGGCTGCCAATAAAGCTGGCTACAAAGAGGTTGGCTGGGGTTTCGTAGACATCTTGTGGGGCTCCCACTTGTTGGATGCGTCCCTCGTTGATTACTGCGATCCGGTCGGCCATGGTCATGGCCTCCACCTGATCGTGGGTTACGTAGACAAATGTGGTGCCCAACCGACGGTGCAGGTCAACGAGTTCAAGGCGTGTCTGGGTGCGAAGTTTGGCGTCAAGGTTAGAGAGTGGCTCATCCATGAGGAACACTTCTGGTCGGCGCACTATTGCTCGGGCTAGTGCAACACGTTGGCGTTGGCCGCCAGAGAGTTCGCCGGGTTTGCGGCCAAGATACTCCGTCAGTCCAAGAGTCTCTGCTGCTTCATGAACTCGCCTTGAACGCTCCGTGGCATCAACTTGGGCGCGCTTGTTTGCAACGAGTGGGGATTCAATGTTTTTCTCTACCGACATATGGGGGTAGAGCGCATAGCTTTGAAACACCATGGCGATATCTCGTTCGCGAGGCGGGATGTGGTTGACGACTCGCGATCCGATCGTCAGGATTCCGCTAGAGATTTCTTCGAGTCCCGCAATCATTCGTAGTGCAGTTGACTTCCCACATCCAGAGGGGCCAAGCAGCACCATGAACTCACCGTCAGCTATCTGCAATGTGAATTCGTCAACCGCAGTGGTTTCTCCGAATTTTTTTGTGACTTGATCAAAGGCAACAGCGCTCATGAGTCTCAGCCTTGCAGGTGGTTGCGGGAACGTGACGGTGGCGGGCGACTATCGAACGAGAGGTACTCATCAACACTCAACCTGCTCACCACAAGTTAGATCGAAGCGGTCTTCGAGTTGGCCACCATTGTGATTGTTCACTCAATGCTCATTCTGCGCAGTTGAATGAACTCGGCTCGCTTGGGTCGATTCGGCCCTCTCGGATCGACTCCAGCACCTGAGCGATATTTTCAGAGACCTGCTCGGCACCTAGTTTCCAAAGTGTCCGAAGGATCGCAGCGGAATCTGGAATAGCGCTCGTTACCCAGCGGCCGAACATGACAGCGTCCATCCAGTCGGCTTCTTCTGCATGAAGAGCCGTTGCTTGAAAGTCGCCCCTAGCTGCTCTGCGGCGCATGCGTTCCCAGTCGAGTTGGCATGATGAGCGCACTGTGGCCTCCGTAATAGTTTCTAGAGACGGGGCGATTTCACCTAGCCCTGGCTCGCCGGGGTGCAGCGCAATGGCATGTTCCCAAGTGAGTTCCTCCGCACCCATTGCATGCTGCATGACATCGTTGAGCCAAAGACCAACTACGAGTTCTGCCAAGCATGGCGCAGCTCCGGGCGAGGGCAGCCCCAGCATGCGATGAAGGCAGTCGGTGAGCAGGCCCTGGGCGGGATGAACAGGTTCCTCGGGGTTAACCGAGAGTGGCTCCTCCGTGAGCTCGCGGCGCAGTAGCGGACTCGGCTTGGTTTGGTCGATAAAGAGCTGCGAGCAGGTTTCGCCCGAGCGAGCCACCACAACTCGAACCCTTGCATCAACACTGAGGAGCTCTTGAGTTTCTAGATGTGTCGTTGTGCCGCTCAGGATGATTCCAACTGCTTGCCAAGACTCAGGCAGATGGATGCCAAACAACCCGGCAGCAGGTGTGCGTGAATCCTCGGGTAATGGTGCAACATGAACACTCAAAAATTCTGGGTTGGGCTCAAACCCGTAGAGCAGAAATTCATCCTCAAGTGAGATGAGTTCGATGTAATCGCTTGCGCTTGCCATGTTGCGCAACTGATGACTACTTGATTCGTGCATTAGTCCTCCAGAAATGGTGTTGTTGGAGGCCCAATGGGTGGGTCTAACCCTGCGGACTCAGCCTGACAGATTTCACCCCTGTGCTGAAGCGGGAACTACGGGGAGTGGTCCCCGGAACCGAATCGAGCGAGTAATTCGCGAGACCGGGTGGGGGCTAGTCAGCTAGAACGGGTAGATCGCAGCTTGCAAAGGCAACCGGCATGCGCCGACCCACGAGCTCTCGGGCTAAGCGCGCATCGCTAGCTACGTATTCGTGCATCTCTTGCTCGCTGAGTAGGTGAATCTGCGTGCGGTCAACCTCGACTGGGGCCAATCCGAGCATCCTTGACAGAGCCTTGAGCCCACAAGAGATTCTAAATTGTCTACCTAGATCTGCTCGGTAGAGCTGATAGCCGTCGAGGTGGCGATGCTCACCCCAGCTACAAGAATACGGCCGAGGATGCTTTGCCGCCGGCCACCGAGATGACTCGCCCGGGCCAAATCGCAAACCCAGCGCAACCTCACCGCGAGCCGCTCGTTCGGCAATAAACGGTAAGTCGAAGTAGTTCCCATTCCAGGTGATGAGCACGCCCGGGGCGAGCGAGGAAACGAGCTCCTCTAGGTCGGTCAGGATCTGCAACTCCTCGCCCTGCAATACAAAGTCCTCGTCTGCAGTTGACACCGCGACTGCCACGATTGCGGCCACAGTGGCATCTAGGCCATCTAACGTGGTGTCAGTTTCGATGTCGAGGCCATACCACCTTGAAGGTGGTGGAGTGATCATGCGCTACATGGTAGAGCGAGGTTCTGACAACGAACCCAGAGTCCTCAGTGGCATTGACCCAGCCAGCGCTAGCTCGCCCGGTACGATCTAGGGTGCAAACCACTCTGGAGTTCCTGTGCCGCGTCATCTGATTACTAGTGCGTTGCCGTATATCAACGGCGTGAAGCATCTTGGAAACTTGGTGGGTTCGATGCTGCCCGCAGATGTGTATGCCCGCTACCTGCGGCAGTCAGGTGAGAAGGTTCTCTTCGTCTGCGCAACCGATGAGCACGGCACACCGGCCGAGTTGGCTGCAAGTGCCGCCGGACAAGATGTGAGTGACTATTGCGCCGAACAGCATGAGGTGCAGCGTGAGCTGTGTGAGCAATTCGGACTGTCTTGGGACTGGTTTGGCCGCACATCTCGCCCCCAGAACTATGAGCTCACCAACCATTTCGCACGCCGGCTCCGATCAGAAGGATTCTGCGAAATCCGATCCACCGAGCAGGTCTATTCACTAACGGACAAAAGGTTCTTACCCGACCGTTACGTTGTCGGAACCTGCCCAAATTGCGGTTACGAGCGAGCTCGCGGCGATCAGTGCGAGAACTGCGGCAAGCCTCTTGAACCAGTGGATCTGATTGACCCTCGCTCTGCCATCTCTGGGTCTTCCGATCTTGAGGTTCGCAGCAGCAACCATGTGTTCCTAAAACAAGAGGCGCTAGCGGATCGCATTCGCGCTTGGGTAGACACCAAAGGTGCTTGGCCGAGCCAGACACGCTCCATTGCGTACAAGTGGCTTGACGAGGGCCTCCGTGACCGCGGAATAACCCGTGATTTGAGCTGGGGTATCCCCGTTGATCCAGAGGATTTTCCAGAGGTAGCTGGAAAGGTTTGGTACGTCTGGTTTGATGCGCCGATTGGCTACCTCGCTGCTGTCCGTGAATGGGCTGATGCAGGTTGTGGCGGAGACGATCCACAGTCTGAATTTGACTCTTGGTGGCGCCTTGACCGGGGGGCTGATGAGGTGGAGTACACCCAGTTCATGGGCAAGGACAACGTTCCATTTCATACGCTGAGCTTCCCTGCGACTCTCTTGGGTTCGGGGGAGCCTTGGAAGTTGGTGGATCGGCTCAAATCCTTTAACTGGCTGACCTACTACGGAGGAAAATTCTCAACCTCGGATCACCGTGGTGTCTTTATGTCGGATGCGCTTGAGCTGCTTCCTGCTGATTACTGGCGTTGGTATCTCATGGCGAATGCCCCCGAGTCTGACGACTCAAGCTTCACATGGGAGTTATTTGGAACAGCCGTGAACAAAGAACTCGTCGGCACTTTTGGAAATCTTGTGAATCGCACCATCACACAGGTGGAACGACACTTTGAGAGTTGCGTGCCAAGTGGCGGAGAGGGAGAAGCCGAGGAAGCCGAGGTTGCAGTAGCTGTGCAGCAGCGTCTCGAGGAGTACGTGGGCTTCCTTGATGCGCTTGAATTCAGAAAGGCTGCTGCTTCGCTTCGAGCATTGTGGTCAGTCGGAAACGTCTACCTAGAGACCCGTGAGCCATGGAAGACCATCAAAGTGGACTCGGCGAGAACAGCCTGCACGTTGAGAACGGCACTTGAACTGCTGGTGCTGTGCGCAGTGGCTTCTGAGCCGTTCATTCCTGGTGCCGCTGCGCAGTTGCAGTCAGCATTCCCCACTGTGAACTGGGAGTCGTTTCGCCTAACTGCTGACCTGCCCAGCCAAATACATCTGGCACCAGGCGATGCAGTTATTTCACCAGGGCTGTTGTTTGCCAAGTTGAGCGCTGAACAGTTGGCCGAATGGGAAGAGCGCTTCGGTGGCACGCCAGTTGAGCAACTGTCTAGTCAACAAAGCGAGGCGGAGTAGTGGGTGCCGCTTCGATGTCCAAGCATCTCGGAAAGCAGGGAGGAAGGTTCCTGCTGCTCGCAGTAGTCATTGTGGTAACTGGGGTTGGCCTCGGTCTTGCCGCTGGCTACCCGGTCAGCCGAGTCCAGTTTCAAGACTCCAATGCTGTACGACTCGATCAAGCCCGGTTGGCAGGCAAAGTCGACCCAGAGTTGGCATTAACTTCGCAGGATGACCTAGCAATCGGCTGGGAAGTAGGGGATCCGGCGTTGAGTTCCTTTGGCTTGTTGGGCTCCGACTTCTGCGGAGAGACAGTTGAGGTACCTACTGCGCTGTCTCCGAAGGCTGTAGCAGTGTTCGCCAAGCCGGCAGACTCATCTGTGCTTATCTCAGAAGCTGTGCGAGTTACCGACTGGCAGTCAGCAACTGAGTACGTGGATTCAGTCGGGAAAGCCCTTCGAAAGTGCGACGAGTTCTTCAGAACCGATCTTTCGGGAAACCGAGTACAAGTTGAAATCAAGCCCGGCCCGAGCGATGAGCTCATCACCGATCAGGTTTCTCGCAGGTTCGTTGCTAGTGATGGTTCCAACGTGCAGGTTTGGTCAATCATGGCGGTCGGCGATGTCATAGTGGCAACCGACTACTTGGGCCCGGTTGCACCGCAGAAGTCCTTGCTACGAGATCTTGAAAAGAAGATTCTGTTACGGGTCGCTCCCGAGTACTTCGCTCTTGGAGGCGCGACTGCATCGAGTAGTTCTGTAGTCACCACTAGCGAGGGCTCACCAACGACTGTCTTAGAAGGCGGTGCGGCTGATGAATCCTCGGGGGATCAGCCCGCAGATAGCGAGAGTTCAACAACCGTGCCCGGCTAACACCGCTTGGTGGGACAGCGGCTCGCTGTTGTTACAACTGCTCTGTGATCAGGTGAAACTGCTGAGCGAGCGGTACCGACGCCCAGCGACCAGCGCGCTCAAACAACTCACGTTGTTCTTCGCGAAATTGTTCCATGGGATCTTCAGCCGAGGATTTGTACAGATGAGTGGTTTCAATCTGGCTTTCATGAGCTAGCAGGGCTTCAACTTGAGCCTGCAGATCTCGATCTGAAACTGCCTCAGCATGGTTGGGTTGATCTGGTTCGAACAGCAGCAATGACTCGGGTCGATGCGGCAGGATTCCGTCCACAAGCTGCTCGGCATGAAAGAACGGGTCGCGGGCAGCAACAATTCCTTCGACGCAGAGCCGGCCGGCGGCAGCGTGATCTGGGTGGAGTCGATAACGCTTCCACGGGTCATGGCCCAAAATGGCTTCCGGCTTGAGTCGCCGGATCACTTCACAAACCTGCGCTCTCGTTGCTTGATTGGGTTGGAGTTCGCCATCAATCTTTCCCAGAAACACCACTCCGGTTCCCCCCAAAATGGTTGCCGCCTTGCGCTGTTCCGCCTTGCGTAATTCAACAAGCACAGACTGATCCATGCCTCTGTCCCAGGTTCCCTTGGACCCGTCAGTTAGCACCAAGTGATGCACGATGCAGCCAGCACGCGCCCACTTTGCAAGCGTTGCTCCGCATTGAAACTCTGCGTCGTCAGGATGTGCCACGATCACCAAAGCAGATTTGGGAGTCTTTAGGTTGACGCTGATGAGCTGAAGGTCTGGTTCGTTTGCTCTTCGCAGATCATCCATACGGGTGCGGCCTTTCTGCCTAGTTCTGAGTTAATCGGTGACGCTGAACTGCAATTTTTCCACCAACGAGTAAGGGAGAAATTGCCGAGAAGCTAGCTGGAACCAGCAGATCTTCTGGTTCGTCTACATCCCAACTCAGTGAGTCGGAATCCACCACTGTTGCAGTGAGGTTGCACAGTTGGGCTTGGAGCTGGTGGCGAGCGAATGAGCCTGGTCCGTAGGAAAACGTGAATCCCGTAGCCGCGGGAACCGACAAGACGTTGGTGCCTTCTCCGCGCCGGTCAGCCACAAGAAGCGCCTCGGTGGTTTCGGCCAGTGCAAGCGCACTGAGGTCCTTTGCAAAGGGAAGATCTGCATGACAAACAATGATCCGTTGAACGCCGCGCTTGCCAAGGCCGTCTGCTGCATCCTGAACAGCGCCATTCAGGCTAGGTTCCGAAGTCCACTCAATAGTGGCACCAAGGGACTCAGCGAAAGTGGCTACCTCGTCGTCATCGCAGACAACGTGTGCTTCGAGTGGCTTCGCAGCCTTGATCACAACTGCTGCCATAGCGCGAGCCAATTCCGAGCGCTCTTGGTTGCTGAGCAGCGAAGATAAACGCTGCTTTGCAACAGCAAAGGCTTTGATAGGTATCAGCACGCAGGCTGCGTTCGCAGAGGACACGCGCTCAGTGTAGATAATGCGCGTTGACTCAACTCAGCCCAAGCCAAGGAGGTCTATGAGAGACGTCTTGGGAGCAACGCATTCGACCCGCCATGTTGTGACCTCTTGCGCCTACAGTCAGCAGGTGGATATTTCTGTAGCAGTCATCGGCGGCGGATCTTGGGGCACCACAGTGGCCCACCTTGCAGCTCATCAGGTCCCAACAGTGTTGTGGGCTCGGAGAGGAGAGCTGGCCGCCGAAATCAATGAACAGCACTCCAACGATCGCTATTTGCCGGGCTACAAATTGCATCCCGAGCTTCGTTCAACAACTGATCTCGCTGAGGCAGTTGAACAGGCCGACGTCATTGTTATGGGGGTTCCGTCTCAGGGGTTTCGATCTGCACTCGAACTTGTAGCACCGCACGTTCGGGCGTGGGTGCCCGTGGTCTCTCTTACAAAGGGTCTTGAGCAGGGCACTCGACTGCGTATGACGCAGCTCATCAATCAGGTGCTTCCGGGTCATCCAGCTGCGGTGTTGACCGGACCGAATCTGGCAAAGGAAATCCTTGCTGGCCATGCCGCGGCGGCAGTGATTGCCACCCCAGACCCAGTGGTGGCCGACTGCTTGCAGCGCATCTTTCATATGAATTTGTTTCGGATCTATACGAATCCGGATGTGGTCGGGTGCGAAATTGCCGGAGCGCTCAAGAACGTGATTGCGATTGCAGCGGGTATGGCCGATGGGCTTGGAGCAGGCGACAACACGAAGTCCGCTGTGATTACTCGCGGCTTAGCCGAGCTCTCTCGACTTGGCGAGGCAATGGGAGGGCAGTTCGCTACTTTTGCAGGCTTAGCGGGAATGGGTGATCTACTCGCGACTTGCATGTCTGAGCAGAGTCGTAATCGGTTTGTCGGAGAACAACTCGGCAAAGGCCACAGCATTGACGAGATCATCGCAGAGATGAACATGGTTGCCGAGGGAGTCAAGACAAGTCGCGTCGTAATGGAACTCGCCGAGGAATACGGAGTGGAGATGGCAATTGCCTCAGAGGTGTTTGCCGTCTGCCACGAGGGTGCAAGCGCTCAAGATGCATATCGAGGCCTGATCCGTCGAGAATCTAGCGGCCCTGAGTACCCATCATTGAGCTACTAGTGGACTCATTCGCCATTGGCGTTTGCCGGTCAACTTGCAGTCACTGCACTTCCTGCTTCTAGCCTCTGTTCAGTGCCCACCACCTCACGCTCCTCCGAACAGCCTGAACAGCCTGAACAACCTGAGTCCTCGCAGGAGCCTCGCCTAGTCGAGCCGTATGCGCTAGCTCGGGCGTCAGCAAGTGATTCTCAGGTTGCTCGCACATGGAGTCCCCTAGGAACGATTGATGCGGGGGTGATCGCAGATTGTGACCCTGCAGGCCTGATTCAGATGCGCGGCGAGACCTGGAGTATGGACTGGTGGATCGGCGCAGAGGACCGTTGGCACTATCCGTCAAGTGACGCTGCAGTTCGACAGCGCCGAATTGGGGATTCGCCAGTTATTGAAACTGCCATGCGAGTACCTGGCGGCGATGTCGTCCAACGCGCCTTTGGAGTTCGAGCAACCTCGGCACATGCCGACGGAAGCCTCTGGGATGACTCTGCAGTAGTTATCGAGATTGAGAATCTGACTGCAGTTCCGGTTGCGCTTGCACTAGTTCTGCGGCCCTTTGAGTTGGACGCGCCGGGGGTAATCTCGTCGCTCGAGTCGCAGGGTTCGGTGCTTTCAGTAGATGGCCGAGTGGCGGCAGTGCTTTCGAAGGTTGTAGCGCGACGCGTCGTTGGCGACCGTGGCACGGTAGCTACTCGCTTATCGCAGGCCGATGATGAAGACCCCGATGGCATCGTTACGTTGCCGAGCGGCTTGCTCGAGGGTGCTTTTGTGGTGGCCTTGCCGCATACGGCCGTTGTAAGAATTCTGCTCCCTCGTTCCACCCGTGCTGCAGGTTCTAACCGGCGGCGAAAAGGATCTAAGACCGACCCAAGTCCAACTTCTCACTGGGAGGCTCCGGATGCAGCAGCGATCGAGGCCGGATGGGCCGCTCACACCAAGGATGCCGCAAGAGTCGAGCTGCCCGATTCTGCTCTGGAGCAGGTAGTCACTGCTTCTGAGCGGGTTCTGCTACTTGCTGCAACCGACGAGTTCTTTGCCACAGTTGGCCCTTCGAGTTCTGCAGTTCGAGCGGCTGAACTTTGCGATGCGCTAGTGCGGGTAGGTGTTACGGAACCACTCGGGCCACTAGCGCGTGCATTACTAACGTCGCTGCGAGTTGGGGGAGCAGTTCGCATGCCCGACCGGAGCGATGCAAGCGTTGCGCTCATACATGCTTCGGTCGCCTTGCTCTGCGGAAAGCGGCAAGAACTTTGGGCTGAGGAACTTGTTGGACCAGTAGCGAAGGCAATCCACCGGCTATCAAAAGGCAGCGGTCTTGAAGGTGGTTCCCTAGTTCGCTCAGCGGCGATAGCCCTAGGTCGGGTCGCCCCCTCGTTGCGAGTCGTCGGGCAGCCAGAGGTAGCTGAGGCTGCGGAGGATTTGGCGGGGAGGCTTTGGGACTCTGAAGCTCAAAGACAAACAGCTACCCTCGCTGAGTTGCAGCCTTCCCCCAAGCAATGGATGTTCTCTGAAGGGGCCAGCCTCCGCTCTGCACTTGCTAGCTCACAGGACACTGCATTGAGTCGGATTCTTGAGTTCAGCCGGATCGGAGATCAGGCAGTCCTGCCTGATTGCTTAGATGCCCATGGGCTTGCTTGCGGCGAGATCGCGATTGACCCTGCGGCGATCGCAGTTCGACTTGCCGTAATTCTTGACCTTGCCCTCATCGAAGATGCTCACGGGTTGGTTATTTTGCCGGCCTTCACCGATGCCTGGTTCGGTGCATCTATCGAGGCTCACGGACTGCGCACGCGCTGGGGTGTGGCCTCGTTTGCCATTCGTTGGCACGGGGAGCGCCCGGCTGTGCTCTGGGAAGTCATCCCTGATCCGGGAGTAGACACTGCAGCGGAAGCACCGCTCTTTACAGCCCCTGGCCTAGATCCGCAGTGGTCGGGACGTGGCTGGACTGGTGATGCTCTGTTGGCAGCAAGTGCTCCAGCGGTTCTCGCTCCTAGTCAGACTGCCTCTAGTGAGTCTGCCTCTAGTGAGTCTGCTCCTAGTGAGTCTGCCCCTACTGAGTCTGCTCCTAGTCAGACTGAGACGGTGCGACCGTTGGTGGCGCCAGGCGAGGGCGATTCCTTTACCTGAATCGGCAGCGATTCGAGTCCCCTCAAGGTAAAACTCGGTCGAAAAACTGGCTCGGCGGTGAGCATCGAGGTCGAGTCAAGCTCCATAGCTGAGAAACGCTCAAGTAAGGAGCGAAACACAATCTCTCCTTCGGCCCGGGCCAGATGTGCGCCAAGGCAATGATGGGCACCCCAACCAAAGCTCAGCGGTTGCGGAGCTTCGGGTTGCGTGAAGCGAGCAACGTCAAAACTCTCTGCGAGCGGGTAAACCGAGGAGTCACGGTTGCCGCAGCTTTGCAGCACAACAAATGAGGATCCACGAGTGTGGGACTCGCCAAAGAGCTCTACGGTCTCGAGCGCAACCCGAACGTTCATCTGAACGGGCGAATCAGCCCGCAGCATCTCTAAAATTGCAGGTGCCATCAAGTCTGGCTCTTCCCTTAACCTCTGCATCTGATCGGGGTTATTCAGCAGCAGTAAAAGCCCGTTTCCGATCAGGTTAGAAGTGGTTTCAAATCCGGCGGCGTACAACAAAACTGTATTCGTGATCAGTTCTTCGATCGATAATTTATCGCCGGCCTCTTCTACCTGAATGAGCGCACTGAGTAAGCGATCGTCTGGGTTTGCTCGCTTCTGTTCCACTAGTTCCATGAAATAAAGCGCAATTTCTAGGCCCGCAGCCTCACCTTGAGCAGTCAACTCCGGGGTGGATGCCGGGTCGATGAGCGCCGTTAAGGAGCGCACAAGAGGAAGGATGTGCTCGTTGCCTTCTTTCGGCACTCCAAGGAGCTCACTGATCACAGCCACGGGGTAGGGGACCGCAAGGTCGGCCATCACATCCCCGCCACCTTGCTCTACGAAGCGGTCAAGAACTGGCAGCAGTAGGTCCTCGATAGTTGATCGAAGTTCTTCGACTCTACGAGGAGTAAA
>JBIKPA010000240.1:0-4108 GCA_044357715.1 Microthrixaceae bacterium | reverse complement strand
CTGCTCGCAGGTGTCACCAACCAGATGACTGCAGCCCAAGAAGAAATCTTTGGTCCAGTGCTCGTCGCCATCCCTTATGCAGACGACGATGACGCAGTCGCTATTGCAAACGACTCGATCTATGGGCTGTCGGGTGCGATCTTCTCGGATGACCCAGCCCACGCTCTTGCAGTTGCCAAACGAATCCGCACTGGGACCATGTCGATCAACGGTGGGGTCTGGTACGCGCCTGATGTTCCCTTCGGCGGATATAAGCAGTCGGGCCTTGGCAGAGAGATGGGCCTAGCCGGATTCGAAGAGCACCTAGAAATCAAGTCCTACTCAGAACCTGCAAGCTGAACCGAACAAGGTGAACCACATGTCTGAACCAACTGACACTGCCCAAAGCCCGCCTGAGGCTTCTGCGCAGCCTGCGGTCTCACCGATCACTCAGACTCTTCGCAATACGGTGCTTCCGCCGGGACTGCGTGGTCAATCCAAAGACGTATCAGTGGGGCCCCGCGCCCAAAGTTCCGTCAAGCCGAGAACTTTTGCCTACTCCCTGCCCGACAGGCCGCCATCTCCCCCGATTCCCAACGGCTGGTATTGCATTGTGGGCAGCGATGAGCTCGTCGCCACGCAGATTCACTCGGTGGTGGCGGTTGGAAAAGAACTGGTTGTGTACCGGGGCGAGTCGGGCGAAGCGGTGGTTATGGACGCTCACTGCCCACACCTTGGGGCGCACCTGGGTGGCGGGTGGGTGACTGGCGACTCCATCAACTGCCCGTATCACGGGTGGCGATACAACACCGAAGGGGTGTGCGTAGAAATCCCGTATAGCGATGCGCGGATTCCTGCCAAAGCCTGCGTGCCTACCTACCCGGTCTGCGAACAAGATGGCTTTGTGTTCTTTTGGTATCACGCCGGCCACCAACCGCCGAAGTACCAGATCCCACGGGTGAGCGAGGTTGAGGACCCGGAATGGTCTGACGCAGTCCCGTGGCAATTTGAGCTCGTTGCAGCGCTACAAGAGATGGGTGAGAACAATGTGGACTATGCACATTTCAAATTTGTGCACGGTCGCGACGGCATCCCAAGTGGCACCTCAACGTTCATCACGGATGGCCCGTTCTCTACAGTCATAGAACAACTACCCGACGGCACCGAGTTTGACCGTCAGACGTGGGGTCCTGGCATTGCCCTCCTGCGCATCCCCAACTTGATGACCGTGTACACCACGACTACTCCAATTGATCAGCAGCATTGCCGTCTTCACTGGCACTTCTATTTTAAGGGGGCACTTGTAGAGATGGCAGAAGAGTTGATTGATGGTGTGACCGGCGATTTCGGCCTACAAGCCGACGCTCCGATCTGGCGAGACAAGGTCTTTCTCGACAAACCGTTACTCATCAAAGCCGACGGCAACATTGCCGAGTTCAGACGCTGGTATTCACAGTTCTACGAAACCACCTGACCGCTAGCAGTTCTGATCCACAAACTTCTGCGAAGGTGGGTTTGTACAGGTGTATCCGTTAGGTCCGCCGCTGGGGTAGACCGTCTGATCGTTTGCGAAAGTCTTCGCTACGGAGGATTGCGGATAGGTGCTTGCAGGAAGGTTGTAGTTGTAGTTCCCGCTTTGCGCCATGTAGTCCTCTTCGACGCCAGTACCGACTGTTCTGGCCCAAAGCACCGCAGAATCACTTTGTTCAGAGGATTGCCCGCTCGGCAAGGTGTTGCCCGCTAGCCAGACTTGCTGCACTGCAGAGTCACAATTTGCGTCGAAGGGACGCTCGGCCCAGCCCGGAGTCACTGTCGGGCTAGCAATCGCGATTGGCAGGCCAGCGATCAAGGCCGTTGGGGCGTTCAGATTTGCCATATTGGGAACCGCGAAAGTGAAATCCTCTGAGACGCTGATACCGAGTACGGTCCAATCTGGATCGTTGACACAAGTAAGGACCTGCGGGCTCGTAGCCGGAGGGTTGACCCAGACTCGTTCCATCGAGGGAACACCCGGGTTAACGTAAGTGAAGTTCGTAGTCCGGCCCTTTCCTGCCGCCGCTAGGCGTTGAGCAACGGTGCTTCCCGGACTGCTCGCCACTGCGGCGGTGAGTTGATCTAGTTGAACCTGCGTGGACGGATAGTCCCACCCGGTCAACTGCAACCCATAGGAACTAAACGGGGTGTAACCGTCGTTGTCTCCGCGAGCATTCACGGCCGTTCGCAGGGCATCTACTTGGGCCAGTGGATTTGCCACGAATGGGCAGACAGACTGACCGCAGGGAGGAATTTGTGCGCTATCTGCCGATCCCATCCACATCGTGGCATTGGCGGTTGCCCTGTTCGGGGTGGCAATAATCACAGCCTTCGGAATCACAGGCGGTAAGGCGGCGAGTTCAGCTGCCTGATTCGTTCTCCAGCGGGTCACGACATCGTTGGCACTCTTTTGGTACGTGCCATCACCATTTTCTTGCAAGGCCTCAAACTCTGCGTTGATATACACCGCTAGGGCTTGCTGCTGAGCAATTGTGTCGTACAAGTCCCTGAGTTCCTGAGAATCCTCGGCAGTGAGGTAGCCCTTGGCCATCAGCACTTTGCCACGGGCCGAAAGGATCGAGGTCGCTCCCTGACTTGGCACGATGTCATTGTGCAACCGGTCAGCAATGCCCTCATTCGTGACGAGTGCATTGTTGTAGCCGTTGATGAAATTATCTCGGGCTTTGTTCAAATTTGTCTCGGCTGTAGCCATCGCTGCAGTGTCTCCAGCAATACGGGCCTTGGAATAGATAGCTCCCTCTGCAGCAAGCGGCGCAATCCAGGATATCTGCATGTTCTTCAGTGCCGCTAAATCATCTTGCAAGCGGGTGGCGTTTTCTGACCAAAAATCCTTATCCACCTGAGTACTCAGACTGTTAGTGGCCTCCTGCAGAGCACCAATCTGGGTTGATAGCCCCTCGATCTGAGCCAAGGCCTCATCCACTTTGGCTTCCGTCGGATCCGGCGCCTCGGGGAAAAGCGCACCAAGCGCCGATTCAAACACGTCACCCACAGCGGCACCAGCCACGCTCTCACCTAGAAATAACAAGATGTCGGTCCCGGTGCCCGCATTCGCCACCTCGGGCTCATTACGAGTGGACACAACAAAGCCAACTCCACCAATCACCAGCGCTGCAGCAACGACACCTGCAACCACCATGACCATCCGGGACTTGGATCGGTGTTTCTGAGGCTCTTCAGCCTCAGCGACCCCATCCTCAGGTTCCGCAGACTCGTTGCTCTCGTTCGCTGACTCATCCATATTCACGCCCTGGCTTCTCGGTACTCTTTTTTGCCTCAGGGGACAGATTAGGGCAGATCAAAATTGGATAAATTATCCAATCAGTGAGCACCTGTGGGATTGCTAATCTCAGTCTCACTTGTTGTGGAGGACACCTAGATGCTGCGCAAAATCTCGCTAGTAGCAATCACCTTGGCACTCGCGTTGGCCATGATGATCCTCTTTCAAACTTTCGCCTTTCAGGCCTTCTTAGTTCCGAGCACCTCGATGGAACCAACACTTCAGGTGGGCGAACGCATTCTGGTCAACAAGTTCGCCCCTGTCGAGCGAGGTGACATTGTGGTGTTCACCGACCCCGACAACTGGCTCACACCAGAGGAGGGCGACTTTCTAGTCAAGCGAGTGGTTGGTGTCGGCGGAGACAGAATTTATTGCTGCAACGTCTCTGGAAACCTAGAAGTCAACGGCCAGAATGTAGAGGAATCATCGTATGTTCTTGACGGTGGCCGAACAGACCAGATCAATTTTGATGTCACTGTACCCAAGGGCAAGTTGTTCGTGATGGGCGATAACCGGGACAATTCACCCGATTCTCGCTATCACCTCATCGCTCCGGACGACCCGTTTGTCCCCAGTAACAACGTGATTGGCAAGGCGGTCATGGTGCTCTGGCCCCTCGCTGACCTGCGTCGAATCACCGACCAAGCCGCAGTCCTCAACAAAATCAGCCCACCCTGAGCAGGGGCACCCGCAACAAACATCCAAACTCGGTTGCTAGCGATGCCGAGACTCGAGCGTGAACAGCACCTTGCCGGGTTAGAAACTCGCCATCTCCCAGCTCTGGGTAGACCCCGT
>JBIKPA010000050.1:0-14172 GCA_044357715.1 Microthrixaceae bacterium | reverse complement strand
GCAGAGCTTGCCGGTGTACATCCGCAAACTCTGCGAATCTATGAGCGTAAAGGGTTGTTAGACCCTGGTCGTACACGTGGTGGAAGTCGTCGCTATAGCGAAGCCGATATTGCTTTGCTTCGCAGAATTCAAGATCTGACTGCTGAGGGAATGAACTTGGCGGGTGTGAAACGCGTGCTGCAACTTGAACGCGAAATACAGGTCCTAAAAGAAGCCGTTGAACAGGCTCAGTCCCAAGCAGCAGAAGATGTTGATTCGCTGCACCGGCACTACCGACGAGACCTTGTTCCAGTAAAACAGGCAGTGGTGTTGTATCAGCGGGACCGGCGCAGATGAAACGCCTGTTGCTAGCGCTTGTTGCTTGTATTGCTTTTGCTACCGCAGTGAGCGGGGCTGCGCCTTTGGCTGCGCAACAACGCAGCGTTGTTGTTGTTGGCGACAGCATTATTTTGGGGGCTCAAGGCCCCATGGTTGCTGCTTTCACCAACCTGGGCTGGGGAATAAATTTTGATGCTGCTGTCAGCCGTTCAACCTCTGCCGGTGCAGCAGCAATTGACTCTCATTGGATGGAACTGACTGACTCACTTGTCATCAACCTTGGTGCCAACGACGCTGGCAATACCGCCTCGTATCGTCAGAAAGTCGAGCAGATCCTCTCGTCCACCGCTGGAGTGCCCCATGTGTATTGGCTCACTATTAGAGAGGTTCGCGATTATTACCCCGCGGCCAATCAAGCAGTCCGAGAAGTCGCTGCAGCCCATCCAAATGTGACAGTTCTGGACTGGAATGGGGCCACAGCCGGGTCGACCGGGCTGACTTCAGGCGATGGACTGCACCTGACAGGCGCCGGTGCAGCAGCGATGACCGACCTAGTGATTGGCGCAGTAGTCAATTCAATAGTCCCTCAGGCCCCTGCAGCAGCCCCGCCTGCACCGCCAGAACCTGCGCCACCTACCGCACCACCAGCACCGCCAACCACGCTTGCTCCAACCACGCTCCCCCCTACATCACTTCCCGCTGAGACCGTTCCGCCAACCACTGTGACTCAGAGCGCCGTCGGTACTGAGAGCACAACAACAACCACGCTCAGAGCCGCTGCAACGTCCAAGTCAGCAAGTGATGCAAAGTCGATGGAGCGAGCAATGGAGTCGGGTGGAGTTGGTGTTGGAAGCGCATTGGGATGGACCTTGGGCGGAGGCTTTGTCTTTGTAGTGCTGCTGCTAGCTCTGGGCGGAGCGGCGTTAGGCGGCTGGGCACTCATCGGTGCCGGAGAAAAACAAGCTGAGTAGAACAACCGCCAAATAAAGGACTGATATGGGACTTGATCCAAATACTTGGACCTTGAAAACAACCGAGGCAGTGAACGCAGCCCTTGAATCTGCAAAGGTGCGAAATAACCCCGAGGTCACCCCCGATCACTTGTTGGCGGCATTGCTGCGCCAAGAGGACGGGGTGGTGTTGCCAGTAGTGAAAAAGCTTGGCCTTTCGCCGCTTACCGTTCGAGATAGAACCGACGAGGCGCTTGATGAGCAACCTACCTCCTATGGTTCAGAGTCACGGGTTGGGAAAGCTTTTACTTCGCTCGTTGAGTTGGCCGATTCGGAGCGCAAGGAACTCACTGATGAGTACCTCTCTACCGAGCATTTGCTGCTGGCGTTTGTTGTCACTGATGGATCTAAGCCACTCGGCCAGCGGCGCTTCGGCGATGTCGGCAAGGAACAACTCCTTGCAGCATTGCTCGAGGTAAGGGGAAGTAAACGAGTCACCTCGCAGAACCCAGAGGACACGCTGCAGGCCCTAGAAAAGTATGGCCAAGACCTGACTGATGCTGCGCGTGAAGGCAAGCTTGATCCAGTGATTGGTCGCGACGAAGAGATTCGCCGGGTGATCCAAGTGTTGTCTCGTCGTCGCAAGAACAATCCTGTTCTGATTGGCGAGCCAGGTGTTGGAAAGACTGCAGTAGTCGAAGGGCTTGCGCAGCGCATCGTTGACGGCGATGTGCCCGATTCGCTCAAAGACAAACGCGTCATCGCACTTGATATGAGCGCACTAGTAGCAGGTGCGAAGTTCAGAGGTGACTTTGAAGAACGCCTTCAAGCTGTGCTCGCCGAGATCAAAGAATCTGATGGGCAAGTCATCACCTTTATTGATGAGATGCACACTGTGGTGGGTGCAGGAGCAACCGGTGAAGGTGCCATGGATGCTGGCAATATGCTCAAGCCGATGCTTGCTCGCGGCGAGCTGCGCATGGTGGGAGCGACCACACTTGATGAGTTCCGCAAGTACATCGAAAAAGACCCAGCGCTTGAGCGACGCTTTCAGCAGGTTTTTGTGGGAGAGCCCTCGGTTGAGTCCACCATTGCAATCCTTCGTGGCCTACAAGAGCGATATGAGATCCATCATGGTGTGCGCATCCAGGACCCCGCACTTGTGGCCGCTGCGGTGCTCTCGGACCGTTACCTGACCGGAAGGTTCTTGCCAGACAAGGCAATCGATTTAGTTGATGAGGCTGCTTCAAGCCTGCGAATTGAAAACGAGTCGATGCCGAATGAGATCGACATCGTTGAGCGAAGGTTGCGCGGCCTAGAGATTGAGAAGATGTCGCTTGCAAAAGAGACTGACGCAAACTCGCAGGAACGACTGACTGTGCTTGACGCAGAGATAGCGAATCTGAGCGAGCAGCATGATTCCATGAATGCTCACTGGCTGGCAGAGAAGGAGTCGCTTGCTCTCATTCAGGAACTCAAGGAACGACTAGAGAATTTGCGAGCAGAGGCCGAACGGGCGGAGCGCGATGGCGACTTCACGCGAGCCTCGGAGATTACCTACGGGCATCTTCCAATTCTGCAACGAGAAGTTGAGGCCGCCACGGTTGCCATGGCGGAACTGCAAGCAGATAAGAAGATGCTGAAAGAAGAGGTTGATTCCGAAGACATCGCAGCGGTGGTGTCGAAGTGGACTGGTGTTCCCGTGTCTCGTTTGATGGAGGGCGAGATGTCGAAGTTGCTGCACTTAGAAGAGGTGCTCCACCATCGCGTGATTGGCCAAGATGAGCCAGTTTCGGCTGTGGCGAATGCAATTCGCCGCAGCCGCGCCGGGCTCAGCGACCCCAACCGGCCAATCGGTAGCTTCTTGTTTTTGGGTCCCACTGGCGTGGGCAAAACCGAACTCGCCCGCAGCTTGGCCGACTACCTCTTTGATGATGAGCGTGCGATGGTTCGCATCGATATGAGCGAGTACATGGAGAAGCACGCCGTCAGTCGGCTGGTGGGTGCGCCCCCTGGCTATGTGGGTTACGACGAGGGTGGTCAACTAACTGAAGCAGTGCGTCGTCGCCCTTACGCAGTGGTCTTGCTTGATGAGGTAGAAAAAGCGCATCCCGATGTGTTCAATATCTTGTTACAACTCCTTGATGACGGTCGGCTCACTGATGGTCAAGGTCGCACCGTGAGCTTTGCAAACACGGTGCTGATTATGACGTCGAACTTGCCGGGTGACCCCGCAGATTTCTTCCGGCCCGAATTCATAAATCGTGTGGATGAGATTGTGCGCTTTCGTGCGCTTGAGGAGTCAGATCTTGAACCGATCGTAGACATCCAACTGGCACTGTTGCGCCATCGCCTTGATGGGCGACGAATCACCTTGGTAGTCACTGACGCAGCCACTGCCAAGCTCGCCCATGATGGCTACGACTCTGCGTTTGGTGCGCGGCCGCTGAAGCGCTTGATCCAAAAGCAGGTGGGCGACCGCCTTGCCATGGCAATCCTTGATGGGTCTGTAGCCGAGGGAACTCAGGTAACCCTCGATGTTGTAGATGGCAGCTTCGCCCTGATCTAGTCGGCTGCGCTGTCCTACTCGGCTGTGCTGTCCTACTCGGCTGCGCTGCCGTACTTGCGGTACAGCTCGGCAATGCGCTCAGAAAACACCGAGCGATCAAACCGCTGCAGAGCGAGTGTTCGGTTTGCCTGCGAGATTTGCGAGCGCCGCTCGGGATCAGAGAGTAACTCTGCGATTGCCTGAGCAAATCCGGGTGTGTCATCAATCGGAATCATGCGGCCGTTGACACCATCAGTAATCATGTTGGAAATAGCTTGAATGTCGCTTGCCACAATCGGGACTCCCGCAGCGAGCGCCTCGATAACGGTGAAGGGTTGCCCCTCGGTGAAGGTGGGGAATACGTACAAATCAGCCTGAGACAAGTGCCGGTACACCTCGCTTCGCGAGACTGGCCCAGTCATAGTTGAGGCACGTCCGCGGGCAGTGATCTCTTGCACCATCTGATCTTTGAGCGGGTCTAAGCCGGGTCGGTTATCGCCAAGAATACGTAGCTCGTAGTTGTTCAAGCCCTGATCGTCTAGTTGATCTAGTGCATCAAGAAGAATCACGATCCCCTTGCGTTCGAGTATCTCGCCAATAAAGACAATGACGGGAGGATCATGCACGGCGCTGCTTTGCGGGACTGTGTCCACCACCACTGAATTTGCGATGACTGGCAGTTCAACTGTTGGCATGTACTGGCGAATATTTGGCTCACCAGCAGCGGCAATCAAAATGTTGGCTTCTACGAGTTTGTCCAATACTGCAAAGGCCCAGCGGTTGAGTTTGCCGATCTGGTACTGGCCCGGTTGCTCCATGTAGGGAGCCTGATTGTGGTTGTGTAGCAGCACCCGTGCACCTCGTAGGCGCGCAGCCACTGCGATTGCAACCTGCCTCCAAGCAACTAGCCACGGGTCTTGCACGGCGTGGGAATGAACAACGGTTCCTTTGCGGGCAAATCGAAAAGTGTTGAGGGCATCGGCGGCGGCGCGTTTGATATTTGCAAGGGCGAGTTTGCCGCGCTGGCTATCGTTTTGTGCAGTGTTCAAGAACACCATCTCGAACTCGGCGTTCAGTGTTGGGTCTTCAACTAGGTCAAGAGCAACGGTTGCAATACCGCCCTTGAGTGGCGGGCCGTGGGCCACGACGAGCACGCGGATTGGCGTTTGAGTCATTCCGGGTTTGAGCCTTTGCTCGCCAGAATCCTGCCCGGGTTCCCAACCACTGTTGCGCCCTCGGGAACATCGCTCAGCACAACCGCCCCGGCACCAATGATTGCTGCATCTCCAATGACGTAGGGTCCCAAAATAATTGCTCCGGCTCCTACGCTGACAGAGTCTCCGAGCACTGGTGCCGCACTGAGTTCATCCTCTCCCAAGGTGCCAATTGTTACTCCGTGGCGCAAGGTGACGTTTGCTCCGAGCTGCACATCTTTATGCAGAACGAGGCCAGTCCCGTGCCAAATACACAACCCGGGTCCGGCTTGAACGCTAGGGGGAATCTCGATTCCGAGAATCCAATCCACTAGCAGTCGATACAGCACAATGATGGGAAGTGACCAGATGGGTGGTCGCCCCGTTCCGCGCACGTGATGTGCGATACGAAACCCCGTGGTCACCAGACGGCCTTTGGGGTTTGCCTTGTTTGCAGACCAATCGGCGCGAAGCAGGGGGAGGAGTGACGAACTGCGCATCAATTGAAGGTAGCCCGTTCAAGCTCGGTTTCGGCAGAATCTCTTATCATTTCGACCAACCCGGGCCAGCGGGTAACCT
Source organism: Microthrixaceae bacterium (assembly GCA_044357715.1). Taxonomy (GTDB): domain Bacteria; phylum Actinomycetota; class Acidimicrobiia; order Acidimicrobiales; family Microtrichaceae; genus IMCC26207. The sequence continues at coordinate 8,584 of JBIKPA010000050.1, read as the reverse complement.
AAAGCGTGCCCGATTTGGGGCCTAACCGAGAGGATCCACGTGCCAGCGACCGTCGTGGTAGGCACCCAATGGGGTGATGAAGGCAAAGGAAAGCTAACCGACCTCATCGCAAAAGAGATGCAGTTGGTTGTGCGGTACCAAGGAGGCCACAACGCTGGTCACACCTTGGTCGTAAACGGTGAGTCATTCGCACTGCAACTCATTCCGTCTGGCGTGCTCTATGACCACATCACACCAGTGATTGGCAACGGCGTCGTGGTTGACCCCGTTGTGATGCTCGCAGAGATTGATGGCTTGCAAGCTCGCGGAGTTGATTGCTCCAAATTGCGAGTATCTGGCAACGCCCACTTGATCCTGCCGTATCACCAAGAGCTTGATCGCCTGATTGAGCGCCACCTAGGAAAGAACAAGCTCGGGACAACCAAGCGAGGCATCGGTCCGGCCTATGCAGATAAGGCCAGCCGGGTAGGTCTTCGCGTTCAGGACCTCCTAGACGAGGCAATCTTTAGAGAGAAGCTTGCGGCAGTAGTGGCCGAAAAGAACCAAGTGCTTGCCAAGGTGTACAACCGTTTGGGTTTTGACGCAGACGAGATGGCTGACCGCTACCTGAGCGAGGTTGCGCCAAGAATTGCTCCCTATGTAACAGACACGGTCACGCTTATTCATGAGTCCTTGGAGCGTGGCGAGAACGTACTTCTTGAAGGTGCCCAAGCAACATTCTTGGATCTTGATCACGGCACCTACCCGTTTGTGACCTCCTCTAACCCCATCGCCGGTGGGGCCTGTGTTGGCGCAGGCGTGGGGCCACGCCATATCGATCGGGTGATTGGTATTGCCAAGGCATATGTCACTCGAGTTGGTTCTGGTCCGATGCCCACCGAGCTATTTGATGAAACCGGTGACCGCATTGTTGATCTGGGTCACGAGTACGGGGTGAACACCAAGCGCCGCCGTCGTCCGGGATGGTTTGATGCAGTCATGTTGCGTCACGCAGTGCGCCTGAACTCGATGTCTGAAATTGCCATAACCAAGCTTGATATCTTCGACACCTTCGACACGCTCAAGGTATGCGTTGCGTATGACGTCAAGGGTGTGCGGCACGATCACCTGCCCTACCACCAGTCGGATCTTTTCGATGCAGTGCCGATTTATGAGGAGTTCCCAGGTTGGAACACCGACCTAACTGCTGTCCGTGAGCGTCACGAGCTTCCGCCAAACGCGATCACGTATCTTGAGTTTCTGCAAGAGCAGGTTGGCGTTCCGATCGGCGTAGTCGGAACGGGCCCCGGCCGTGATCAGTACGTTCACTTTAATGACTAAGAGCTAGAGGAGTCTGATGACTGTTGTAAAGATCAATGCAATTGCCGTTCCCGAGGGCGCAGGCCCTGAGCTTGAGAAGCGCTTTGCTGCTCGAGCAGGAGCCGTAGAGAACTCCCCAGGGTTTGAGGGCTTTCAACTGCTTCGCCCTACCGAGGGTGGGGACCGCTACTTTGTGATGACTTGGTGGGAGTCAGAAGACGCGTTCCAGGGCTGGATGAACAGCCAAGACTTTGCCAAGGGTCATGCCAATGCAGGAACCGCTAATGCAGGAAGCCCCGAAGGGCAGCGCCCAGTTTCTACAGGCGCTGAACTGTTGGCATTTGAGCTTGTGGAGCGGGTCAACCCGCCCAGCACTGATAGTTGAGCGGTGCCGCAATTGAAAGTGTGCGTGGTTGGCAGTGGCGGTCGTGAGCATGCGCTAGCGCATGTGCTCTCTCGCACGGCTGATGTGGTCGTGACTCCGGGCAACCCGGGAATCCCAAACTCTGTGGATACCAACCCCGAACAGATTGAGGCCGACCTGTTTGTGATCGGGCCCGAGGTTCCCCTAGTTGATGGCTTAGCTGATCGTCTGCGCGCCGCAGGGAACCTTGTGTTTGGTCCCGGTTCTGACGGCGCTCGCCTTGAAGGATCAAAAGCTTGGATGAAGGAACTGCTTGTCGCTGCCGGAGTTCCCACAGCGAAGTATCAAGCATTCACCGAGGTGCAAGATGCGCTCGCGTTTCTCGACCGCATGACGCCACCCTTTGTGGTGAAAACCGACGGTCTAGCAGCGGGTAAGGGAGTACTTGTCACAGAGTCGCTCAACGAAGCGCGTAATGCTGTCGAGGAGTACCTGTCGGGTCAGGCCTTTGGTGATGCTGGCCGCCGGCTCGTCATTGAAGAGGGCCTCACCGGACCAGAACTCTCTGTCCTTGCCGTGTGCGACGGAACGCGAGCGGTATTACTTGCACCAGCGCAGGACTTTAAGCGCATCGAAGATGATGACCAAGGCCCCAACACTGGGGGAATGGGCGCATATTCTCCGGTCCCGTTTGTCACCGATGAGTTGTTGAATCAAGTCATGGCCGAGTTCATTGAGCCCACCTTGGCCGAACTGAACGCACGCGGCATTGATTATCGGGGAGTGCTGTACGCAGGTTTGATGCTGACTCCACAAGGACTCAAAATGATTGAGTACAACGTGCGTTTTGGTGACCCCGAATGCCAAGTAGTAGTTCCTCGCCTGCAAACTGACTTGGCTGAGTTGTTGTGCCAGGCGGCTGCAGGCAATCTGCAGATTGAGCCCAGGTTTGCACAGGATGCAGTGGTGACGGTGGTCTGCGCAGCGGAGGGCTACCCCTCGGCTCCGCGAACTGGTGATGTGATTCACGGAATTGAGCAGGCCGAAACGGTGCCTGGGGTAACGGTGTTTTGCGCCGGAGTGAAGCGCAACCCGCAGGGTGAACTCGTAACTGCAGGTGGCCGTGTACTGAACGTGACTGCAGTGGGTGCAACCTTGTCCCAAGCTCGGGACCGGGCGTACCAGGCAGTTTCAAAAATCTCATGGACGGGGATGCAACACCGAACCGATATTGCGAGCGCTGCAAGTCTTTCGTCATCTGGGTTTGAGCCGTGACCCAGCCCAGAACCGGGCCAGTGGTCGGCATCGTGGGCGGAGGCCAACTCGCACGAATGCTGGCCGAGGCTGCCAGTCCGCTTGGCATCCACCTTCGCGTGCTTGCATCAGCAACTGACGAGGGTGCAGCAGAGGTGGTTCCAGATGTCACCATTGGTAACCCGGATGACCCGAAAGCAATCATTGAATTTGCCAAAACCGTAGATGTGCTCAGCTTTGATCATGAAAATGTTGACCACGGCGCGCTAGCAGAACTCGAGCGCGCTGGCATTGCGGTTCGACCCGGGCTCAAGCTTTTGCGCATTGCTGACAAGGCCCACCAACGCGTAACTTTTTCTGAGGCCGGCTTGGCAGTGCCCAAGTTCTTGGTGCTCGATGTTCGCCAAGACGGCGCTCTAGAGCAGGCACTCAATTTCTGCAAGGAACACGCAGATGCAGAGGGCTTCATTGTGCTCAAGGCAAGTCGCGGGGGATACGACGGTCGTGGTGTGTGGATGCTGCGAGCAGATGAACTTGAAGCATTTTTCGAGCAGTACTCGGGCGCGCCTCTAGTACTCGAACCCAAGCTTTCTCTAGACCGAGAACTTGCTGTGCTAGTGGCAAGAAACCTCTCGGGGCAGGTAGAAGTGTGGCCAGTGCTCGAGACAGTGCAGGTTGATGGCATGTGTGATGAGGTGTTGTTGCCCGCGCAGGTGAGTGCCGACCTCGCCGCTGAAGCCGAGCGAATCGGCCGACAAATTGCCGAGTTGCTTGATGCTGTGGGCGTGTTTGCAGTTGAACTCTTTATCTCTTCGGGGGAGCTACTGATTAATGAGATTGCCCCGAGAGTCCATAATTCGGGCCATGTAACGATTGAAGCCTCGGCGACCTCGCAGTTCTCTCAGCACCTCCGTGCGATTTTGGATTGGCCACTCGGGCCAACCCACTCGCTCAGTCCGGCAGCAGTGATGGCTAATGTTGTGGGGGCCGAAACTGGGGATCCCCGGGATCATCAAGCCGCCGCGCTGAGCGCAGTGCCCGAAGCGCATCTGCATCTCTATGGCAAGGCTTCTCGACCTGCAAGAAAGATCGGCCATGTGACCGTTACTGGTGAGAGTCTTGAGCAGTGTCGAACATCTGCAGCCCTAGCTGCGGCAGCATTGTCTGCCGGGCAGCTTCTCATTCCTGACTGTCCCCCAAACGACTGATGCGGAGAATCACAAGATGACTAGTAGCGGCCAGCAAGTCGGAATCATTATGGGCAGTTCTTCTGATGTTGAGATTATGGAAGCGGCAGCGGTAGCGCTGAGCGAGTTTGGGGTGAGCTACGAGATGCGTGTTATCTCCGCTCACCGAAGCCCAAAGAAGATGGTGGAATACGCAAGTTCTGCGAAGAGCCGTGGATTGCGGGTGATTATTGCGGGTGCCGGAGGCGCAGCGCACCTTCCGGGGATGGTTGCCGCTCTCACCACGCTGCCGGTCATCGGCGTACCAGTTCCTACCAAGCACCTTGGCGGCGTGGATTCTTTGCACTCCATTGTGCAGATGCCAAGTGGTGTTCCCGTAGCCACCATGGCAATTGGCGGCGCCCGAAATGCAGGACTTTTCGCGCTGCGAATTTTGGCTCTGTCAGATGCTGATTTGGCGCAGAGCGTTGATGAGTATCAAGAGCAGCTTGAGCAGTTTGCCGTTACCCAAGATGCTGAGATGCAAAAGCGTCCAAACCCAGCATGACCAAAACAGCATGATCCAAACAGCGTTGGTGCTCGGCGGTAGCAGTGAGATAGCCCAAGCTGTACTGAGCGAGTTGGCCAAGCACGGTCTAAAACGGGCTGTGCTCGCAGTTCGTAGCCCACATGAGTTAGAGCCGGAACTGCGCACACTCGTCTCTGGAGTTGAACTCACATCGTGTTCTTGGGATGCAACTAAGCCAAACAACAGTGCACAGATGATTGCCGATGCAGGCCAGATTCTGGGCTCGATTGACCTCATAATCTGCGCAGTTGGAATGCTCGGACATCATGCTGGCCGGGGCATGGCCCCCGACGCAATCGAACTCATGGTGCAAACCAACTTTGCAGGCCCCGCGGTAGCACTCTCTGCGGCAGCAGAGTATTTGGCCGCTCAAGACAAACCAGCCACACTGCTGGTGCTGTCTTCGGTTGCAGCAGCGCGACCAAGAAAATCCAATTTTGTCTACGGCTCAACCAAGGCCGGTCTGGATTCGTTCTCTCGAGGTTTGGGTGATGCTTTAGTTGGCACAGGGGTGCGAGTCATTGTTCTGAGGCCAGGGTTTGTGCGTTCAAGAATGACTGTTGGCCTTGATCCGGCGCCGTTCGCATCTGACCCCAAGCAGGTGGCAGTGCAGGCAGTGGGGGCACTGAGTAGGACTCATTCAAAAGAAGTGGTGTGGATTCCAGGAAAACTTCGCCTGCTCTTTGCAGTGTTTACAAGCCTTCCCTCTGCTGTATGGAGAAGGGTCGCAGCCGACCGCTAACCGCTTATTTCTCGCTTATTAGGGGTAGCTCTGCTTCCAGCCGCCAGGAAGTTCAGATCCCTCGTTCGCATCATCAAGCCAAATGATGGGTTCCGGCAATGGCAACTCATCGGAAGTGCTTGTGGCAGCGGGTGGTTCTGCTTGTTGAGCGGCAATGCGCTTTCGGATTTCTCGACGTGACAATTTTGGGTTTCTGCTGTGCTGTCGCTGCACCCCACCGAGTTCCAGGGCGCAGGCAATGCACACTGCCCCCCGTGAAACCCCAAAGGGAAACACCACACATTCGGGGCAGTACTCAGTACCGCATTGGCCGCAGACGTGTTCTGCAGCGGTCATTGGATGTCTTTCGCAGGAGTACGACACCCGAGAACTATCGACCAGATTTGCGAAAAGCTTGAGGAACTCTCTGCTTGAGATGGTCTGAGCAGTCACCCTTGGGCGACAATGTTGGGGTGACTGACGTTCCAAACATCCTTGCTGCCCGTTATGCCAGCGCCGAGATGGCAGAACTTTTCTCTGCCAGACACAAGGTCATCCTTGAGAGGCAGCTTTGGGTGGCAGTAATGAAGGCGCAGCGTGATCTAGGGATCGAGATTCCCGACCAGGCGATTGCCGCTTACGAATCGGTGGTGAATCAGGTTGATCTGGATTCCATCAATGAGCGCGAGCGAGTAACCCGACACGATGTGAAAGCACGCCTTGAAGAGTTCTCTGCACTTGCCGGCTACGAGCATGCGCACAAGGGGATGACCTCACGTGATCTCACAGAAAACGTTGAGCAGCTTCAGGTTCGGTTGGGTCTGCAGATTCTGCTGACCCGAAGTGTGGCGGCACTCATGCGCCTTGCTGCGCTTGCGAGTGCCTTTGATCAGACAGTCATCGTGGGTCGCAGCCATAATGTGGCAGCTCAGGCAACCACATTGGGTAAGCGGTTTGCTAACGCCGGCGAGGAACTTCTCATCGCCGTGCGGCGCCTTGAAGATCTGTTGGCAAACTACCCGCTACGCGGTCTGAAAGGTCCGGTAGGAACCCAGCAAGATCAACTTGACCTTCTTGGTGGCGACAGTGAGCGAATGGCAGCGCTTGAAGCTGCCTTTGCAACTCATCTGGGCTTTGATCACACACTCAACAACGTGGGCCAGATTTACCCGCGATCGTTAGACCTAGAGGTGGTTTCTTCGCTAGTTCAACTTGTTGCCGGACCTTCTTCTTTGGCTATGACCTTGCGATTGATGGCCGGGAACGAACTTGTGACCGAGGGGTTCAGGGAAGGCCAAGTGGGGTCATCTGCCATGCCGCACAAGATGAACGCTCGAAGTTGTGAACGTATCAACGGGTTCCGAATCATTTTGGGCGGCCATCTGACGATGGCGGCCGGGCTAGCGGGGGAGCAATGGAACGAGGGCGATGTCTCTTGTTCCGTAGTGCGTCGCGTGTTGTTGCCAGATGCGTTCTTTGCAACTGACGGCGCGTTTCAGACCTTGCTGGATGTGCTGAGCGGGTTTGGTGCCTACCCAGCAGTGATCGAGCGCGAGTTGCAGCGCTACCTTCCGTTCTTAGCGACTACCAAAGTGCTCATGGCCTCGGTGCGCGCTGGTGTTGGAAGAGAAGTTGCCCATGAGGCAATTAAAGAACATGCAGTGGCAGTGGCACTTGAGATGCGAGAGCAAGGAAGTGAGGGCAATGACTTAGTCCAACGCCTTGCCGCAGACCCGCGCTTGGGCCTAGACGTTGCTGCGCTTCAGTCTGCGCTGGGGTCGCCAATAGGGTTTGTTGGCAACGCTGTTCCTCAAACTGTGGCGTTTGTGCGTGAAGTTGAACAACTCGCCGCCAAGTACCCTCAGGCCGCGCAGTATCAGGGAGAGGAAATTCTGTGAGCAGTTTGTCTGTGGTCCCAGATCTGGGATTACCTCATGTGCATAGCGGCAAAGTGCGCGACTTGTTTGATGCCGGCCAAGGTCGCTTGTTGATGGTGGCCTCTGATCGGCTTTCGGCTTTTGATGTGGTGATGAACGAGGCAGTACCCAATAAGGGGCGGGTTCTGACTGCCATGTCTGCATTCTGGTTTGCAGAACTCAGCGAGATTATCGGTAATCACCTGATTTCTACTTCTCTTGATTCCTTGCCTGTTTCGGCGCAGGTTCCCGAACTCGCAGGAAGAGTTATGTTGTGTAAACGGGCCGAGATGTTGCCCATCGAATGCATCGTGCGCGGTTTCGTTGCTGGTTCTGCGTGGAAGGAATACAGCCAAAGCGGAACCATTCATTCCATGGCAGTGCCTAGCGGACTCATTGAGGCTGACCGACTTGTTGCGCCGATGTTCACCCCATCTACCAAGGCTGCAGTGGGTGATCACGATGAGAACATCAGCTTCGATTCGGCCGTTCAACTCATTGGTGGTGATCTAGCCGAACAAGCTAGGAGCCTGAGTTTGCAGATGTATGAGGTTGCCGCCGCGAAAGCAGAGGCCGCAGGGTTTTTTCTGGCTGATACCAAATTTGAACTGGGTCTCATCGCCGATGAAGAGGGCCACAAAGAGCTTGTGGTAGCTGATGAGGTGCTGACACCTGATTCTTCTAGGTTTTGGCTGATGCAAGATTGGCAGCCCGGTGCCACTCCGCAAGGTTTCGATAAACAACCCGTGCGTGACTTCCTAGAAACCCTGACTTGGAGCAAAACCCCACCGCCACCGGCCCTGCCGCAATCGGTTGTAGATGCCACCGCAGATCGGTATCGGCAGGCTTATGAACGGATTTGTGGACTCAGCTTTGATGATTGGCCCGGTGTGACCGGAGTGATTCCTGCAGTGTGAGAGAATCAGCACATGATCTTTGAGGTAGTAGTGGAAGTACGTCTGCGAGCGGGCATTGCCGACCCCCAGGGGGCGACGATTGAGCGAGCGTTGCCGGCCCTAGGTTTTGATGGGGTGGATGGTGTGTCGGTTGGAAAGAGCATCCGCTTTTCGGTTCAGGCCGAAGACGAGGCTGCCGCACATGAGTTGGTGACCGATCTTTGCCACCGTTTCCTGACGAATCCCGTGATCGAAGACTCAGAGATTTCCCTTAAAGCTGCGGAAACTTCTGCGAACTAAAGATGCCTATTAACGTTGCAGTTATCAGATTTCCGGGCACCAATTGTGAGTTCGACGTAGTCGAGGTTGTTCAGCAATT